>CAZDWA010000003.1:0-82995 GCA_964509065.1 uncultured Lentimicrobiaceae bacterium | reverse complement strand
TAAATTTAATTTAAATGGTGTTTACTTTCACTGGCGCAATTGTTGAGTAGATCGGCATGTATGCAAGATGTCTCAACAATTTGGATACTAAACAATATCGGCAAGCCCGTGGATAATTAACGTTTACTAAATTGGAATTTCTTACGTGCTTTGGGCTGACCGGGCTTTTTACGCTCAACCATACGTGGGTCACGGCGGAGAAGCCCTTTTGCTTTTAATGCAGGACGAAATTCGGGATCAATCTTAATAAGTGCACGACTAATGGCAAGACTAAGAGCTTCGGCTTGGCCATTAAATCCACCACCGTCAAGATTAACCATGATATCATATTTACCAAGGTTATCGGTAATTGATAAAGGCTGTTCTACAATAAAGTGTAGAATTGAAGTGGGGAAATACTCTTTATAGTCTCTTTTATTCACAGCAATATTGCCGTTGCCATTCTTTAGATAGATACGTGCTACTGCAGTTTTCCTTCTGCCTAAGGCATTGATTACTTCCATTATTAATGCTTACTAATTAAAACTCAATTTTTTTTGGTTGCTGAGCCTGGTGCTTATGATCAGGTCCGGCATATACATAAAGATTGCGGAACAGCTCGGAACCCAATCTTGTTTTAGGTAACATCCCTTTTACAGCATGTTCCAAAACCGCAATCGGCTTTCTTTCAAGTTGTTCTTTTACGGTACGAGAACGTTGTCCTTTCGGATATCCGGTATGACGGAGATATGTTTTCGTTTCCATCTTGTTTCCTGTGAGAATTACCTTCTCGGCATTTATCACAATAACGTAATCGCCACAATCACTATGAGGTGTGTAGGAAACTTTGTGCTTGCCACGAAGAATCTTAGCGATTTCGGAAGCTACACGGCCCAAAACCTGTCCTTCTGCATCCACAAGTATCCATTGTTTGTCAGCGTTTTCTTTGTTTACGCTTCGTGTTTTGTAACTAAGTGTGTCCATTGACTTTAAATTACTTCTTCAATTAAGAGCATTGTTTACTAAAACGGGGGTGCAAAAATAGAAACATTTTCTTATTCCAACAAATTTACTAACAACAATTTGTTGATAAAAAGCAGCGCACTATACTTTTAAGCCCTAAAACTGCCTAAAATTCATTGCAAAGGGTTCAATTAAAAGTAAAAAACCCTCTTTTTCTTAGAAATATGCAGCCAAAAGCAAATCTAAATGCTGAAACGGCAAATCAAAAAGTGTGCTGATTTGTTGATTTGTGAGTGAACCATTAAAGATATAGGCACCTCGCGCTATTCCTCTGTCTGACTTTAAGAGGTTATCCACCCCTCCTTTTTCAGCAATTTCTAAAAGCAGAGGTGCAAAAAAGTTGCTGAAAGAAGTAGATGCCGTACGTGGCACCCGTGATGCAATATTTGGCACACAATAATGTGTCACTCCAAAAACCTGATATACCGGATTTTGATGTGTGGTAGGTCGTGAAGTTTCAAAGCATCCCCCTTGATCGATGCTCACATCGATAATTACAGCTCCTTCTTTCATCTTTGCCACCATATTTTCCGTAACAAAGCATGGCGACATACCTGAAGCCGAATGCTTGGCGGCAATCACCACATCGGCTGTTATCAACGCTTGTTCCAGAGCATCAGGATGGATTACGGAAGTAAACAGACGTGAGCCTACTTTGGTTTGCAGAGAGCGCAACTTATACATTGAATTATCGAAAACCTTCACCATGGCACCTAAGCCCAAAGCCACACGTGAAGCATATTCTGCCACTGTTCCGGCTCCTAAAATCACTACTTCGGTAGGCACAACACCCGGGAAACCACCCAACATACTTCCTTTTCCATATTTCGGATGACTCAAGTATTCAGCGGCAATCATCATGCTGGCATTCCCGATTATTTCACTCATTCCCTGTACCAAAGGCAAAGCACCGGTTTTATCTTGAATGTATTCGAACGCAATGGCATGCAGCTTTTTTGAAATCAGCTGCTGAAAATATTCTTTTGTACGCGTTGGTAGCTGCAAAACCGAAAAAACGGATTTGCGTTTGTCCAGCATATCAATTTCTTCACGTATGGGGGGCGAAATCTTCAATACAATATCGGCAGCAAAAACCTGTTGTGGGTTCATACATATTTCTGCACCTGCTTCCGCATATTCTTGATCGCTGAAGTGTGCTTTTTGGCCTGCCTTTTCCTCAATCAACACCCTATGTCCGGCTGCAGTCAACATTGCAACACCTTCGGGAATTAATCCGATGCGGCTTTCGTTTGCGCTAAGCTCGCGCGGCACACCAATAGTGATCGATGTTTGACGCAAAGGCTTCTCCAAAAGTTCTTCCTGCGGCAAAAAAGTTTCAGCAGCAGAAAAGCGTATATCAGGTTGTGCTAATCCTCCCATTTAAAAATCTATTGCAACGATATTTTAATATTTCGTTCGGTGATACCCAATCCGGGGCTTATTTCAACTTTTACGAAAGATTCAGGTAAAAGTTGCATGATTTTTTCGGGCCACTCAATAAAACATAACTCATTACTGTAGAAATAATGCTCATAACCTATATCATACACTTCTTCAATCTTTTCGATTCTATAAAAATCGAAATGATAAATCGGCATATTTTCAGCGGTAATGTATTCGTTTACAAGTGAAAAACTCGGGCTGCTTATCTCCCCTTCTACGCCGAGTTGACGGCATAATTCTTTTATCAAAGTTGTTTTTCCGGAGCCCATGGGACCAAAAAAAGCAAATACGGCATGTGCTTCGGTCATGCTCGCCAGAAAAGAAGCAATATGCGTCAGTTCGTTGAGCTGCTTTACTTCAACAGTTTTTATCATTTTGCCTTCAGGTAAATTACCGGCACCAATATTTCGGGAAGCGAGATGCCGCCATGCTGAAACGTATTCCGATAATAATTTACATAATGATTAAAATTATTCGGGTAGGCAAAAAAGTCGGACCCGCGTGCAAACACATAAGCCGTGCTCACATTTACTTTTGGCAAGAAAATACTTTCGGGATCTTTTACTTCAAACAATTCCTTGGCATTGTACTTTAAGCTTCTCCCGTATTTATAACGAAGATTTGTATTTACTGTGCGATCGCCCAAAATCTTCACCGCGTCTTTCACATAAACCGAGCCATGGTCTGTGGTAACAATCATATCTGCTTTCTTGGAAGCAATAAACTGCATAATATCGTATAATGACGAATGCCTAAACCAACTCAGCATAAGGGAACGATATGCTGCTTCGTCTTCAGCCAACTCACGAATCATTTCCATTTCGGTACGCGCATGTGAAAGCATATCCACAAAGTTATACACAATGACATTCAGCTTGTTAACCATAAGATCGGCCATGCTGTCAGCCAACTTTTTACCGGCATTCAGATTCAATATCTTATGGTAGCTATAGCGAATATCTTTACCATATCGGCGCAGCTGCTCACCCAAAAGCTCAGATTCATACTGATTTTTGGTTCCCTCCTCCTCTTCGTCAACCCAATAACGTGGGTATTTTCGCCTGATTTCCGAAGGCATTAAGCCGGCAAAAATTGCATTGCGAGCATATTGTGTGGTCGTTGGCAAAATACTGTAATACAATTCATCTTGCTCAACTCTGAACATCTCCTCCAAAAGTGGTTGTATGGTTTTAAACTGATCGTAACGTAAGTTGTCAATCAAAATAACAAACAGCGGCTTATCCGAATTATCCAGTCGTGGCAATACTTTATCCCGAATTAAGGTATGCGACATGACAGGTTTGTCATTTGTTTTATTATTAATCCAATTGACGTAATTTCGTTCAATGAATCTTGAAAACACATGATTTGCCTCATCTTGCTGCATTCGAATAACCTGCATTATTCCTTCGTCTTTCGACTGTTCAAGCTCAAGCTCCCAGCGAATTAAACGTTTGTAAATATCTGCCCATTCGTTATAATCGAGCTTATTGGATAGCTCCATTCCGATATTACGAAACTCCTGCTGATAAGCCATGGTCGTCTTTTCGCTAACCAGTTTACGATTTTCCAAATTGCGCTTAAGCGAAAGAAGAATCTGATTCGGCTTTACGGGTTTAATAAGGTAATCAGCAATTTTACTGCCAATTGCATCTTCCATTATTGCCTCTTCTTCACTTTTGGTAATCATAATAACGGGAAGCGTCGGGAAATCTTTTTTTATTTGCTCCAAAGTTTCAATCCCTGTAAGCCCCGGCATATTTTCGTCTAAAAAGACAATATCAAATACTTTTTCCCGAAGCATATCCAATGCCTCGTCACCATTATTAGAAGTAAATACTTCATACCCTTTATGCTCGAGAAACAGAATATGTGGTTTCAACAGATCTATTTCGTCGTCAGCCCATAAAATTTGTACTTTTTCCATGTTACTTTTTTAATTGTTTATGATTAAGGGTAAAGATGAATCATGTATTCGTGCTATTTTTGTAGTTTATAATGCAAGCATGCTATGTTTTAGTCTACAAGAAGCATGCTATTTATACAAAATTAACGTTTTTTATGCATGAATTGATATCTGACAAGAAGAAAATAATCAATGATCCGATTTATGGTTTCATTCGTATTCCGGATGCATTGCATTTTGACCTTATCTCACATCCTTATTTTCAGCGACTTCGCCGGATAAAACAACTTGGCTTGACGCAGCTGGTATATCCGGGCGCTCTCCACACCCGATTTCACCATAGCCTCGGAGCCATGCACTTGATGCAACGAGCAATACAAATATTACGTTCAAAAGGTCATCAAATCCCGGATGAAGACGAGAATGCTGCAAGCTTGGCAATATTAATGCATGATTTGGGACATGGTCCGTATTCACACAGTTTGGAAGAAAGTATTGTCACACAGCTTAATCATGAGCAGTTGACAAAGTTATTTATCCATCACCTGAACCAAGAATGGGATGGGAAACTCGAAAATGCAAAGCAGGTTTTCAACGGCAGTTACCATAAAAAGTACCTTTCCAAATTAGTTTCCAGTCAGCTGGATATTGATAGGCTTGACTATCTTAGGCGTGACAGCTTTTATACGGGTGTAGCTGAAGGCTCAATAAATAGCGAGCGCTTATTGAGCATGTTGGAGATTCGCGAGGACGAGCCAGTTATTGAAGCAAAAGGGATTTATTCGGTAGAAAACTTTTTGGTTGCCCGCCGATTGATGTATTGGCAGGTATATCTTCATAAAACAGTGCTTGCTGCCGAATATATGTTGAAAAATGTGATTAAGCGTGCAAGAAAACTCACTCAAAATGGGATTGAAGTGTTTGCTACTCCTGCTTTGGCATTTTTCTTGAAAAATGAACCAAATTTTGATGAGCTCATGGAGTCAAAAGACTTGATTGAGCTTTATGCTTCGTTGGATGATCATGATATTTTCATTTCATTGAAACAGTGGCAAACGCATCCCGACAAAATATTGGCATATCTAAGCAGAAGTATTGTAAATCGGAATTTATTTAAAGTTGAACTGAGCACCCATGCATTTAAGGAGGAGTATATTGAAGACATTCGCAGTAAAACCATGCAGCAGATGCAGCTAAGTCATGAAGAATCCGAATATATGAATATTCATGAAATCACATCCAACAATGCTTATAATCGGACACACAAAGCCATACGTATCTTATATCGTGACGGCAGTTTGCGTAATGCTTCCGAAGCAGCCGATTTGTTGAATATTCAAGTATTGGCACAACCTGTCACCAAATACTTTGTTTGTTATCCCAAAAACCTGACTTGACCTGCATAATTCACCAATTCACAAGCTTGTCAATCTGACTTTATCGTAATAGCTTATGAACATTGCGCTAGGAGATTTTAGTAATGATTGAAAAAAGTGTTTATCATAAAATGAATTTTGATTTAAGCAGGTTGAGTTATTTCAAAGAAAATCTAAAAACGAGTGCAGGCAATTCTTTAGCTGCTTTACTTGCTTTACGGCTCATTATAATTTTTTTAGAGCTTTTGTCTGTAACCACCACTAAGCTTTCGTCGGTGGCGAGAAAATCCACAGCTGAAAAATCCCAATCCGGAAGAGAGGGCAGTTTTATCTCGGTTAAAACCTTATCTGTAGGTTCCTGTAACATAAATATATAAGCATGGCTACCGGATTTATTTTGTGTGAAATAAAAATCACCGGACTCGAAGGGTGCCAAAGGTTTTGAGCCATATATTGCAGAACCATTTTTTGCTATCCACTGCCCTGCTTCGGCTAGCTTTTGATATACTTCAGGCGGAAGTTCACCACTTTTATCGGGTCCTACTCCCAGTAAAAAGTTGCCGCCTTTTGCAACTATTTTTATCAACGTATGTACTATCCACGCGGAAGATTTATAATTTTCTTTATCTGAAGTATGATACCAATTATCACCTAAGGTTATACAGCTTTCCCATGGATATGGGGGTATTTCAGCAGGAATTTGCTGTTCCGGCGTTCTATAATTTTCATATTCGCCATGCACACTACGGTCCACTAATAATATTCCGGGCTGATGCCGGGCTGCCATTTGTGCTATTGAAGGCATATCAATATCTTGAACCCATTGATTTTTTCCAATCCAAGGTCGAGATTCTTCTGTAAGTGAGCCTTCGGGACGCACCCAGCCGCCATCCAACCAGAGCAAATCGATATTTCCGTACTCGGTCATCAGCTCTTCAATTTGATTGTATGTAAACTGCTGAAAATTTTGCCACTTTTGAGGATATTTTTCCGGGTCATAGTTCACATTCCGGTCGAAAACAGGGAAATATGGCCACCAATAATCTTCATGATGCCAGTCGGGCTTGCTGAAATAAGCTCCGATTCCCATCTGCTGTTCACGAAATGCCTTAAATACTTCGGCGACAACATTACTTCGTGTATTGGACGAAAACTTGGAAGCGGGAGATGTGATTTTATAATCCGAGTATTTGGTATCAAACATTGCAAAACCATCATGATGTTTGGTAGTGAATACCACATACTTCATTCCTGCCTCTCGTGCTGCTTTAGCCCAGTTTTCAGGATGAAAATGTTCGGGATAAAAGTCGTTTCGAATTTGCTCATAAGCCTTTACATATTCGTAATAGCTTGCTGAGTGCTCGCCGCTTCGAACACACCAAGGCTCATCTTCAGGACACAAGCTCCAACTTTCTACCACACCCCATTCACTATATGGTCCCCAATGGATAATCATACCAAACTTCCAGTCTTGCCATGTGTGAAGCTTTTTCATGGCGGCTTCATCTTGTGGCCACACATAAGGCAGCTCTTGACAAAAAGCATTTTTCGAAGCACTGAAAATTAAAATTATAAATAGAAAACTCAAAAGCTTTATTCGATATATATTTGGTCTTATCATTTGATTATGAATTGTTTAATGGTTTTTATATTTCAGGTTCTAAAAAGCAGCTTATTGGATGTCTTCATTATTTTTACTGCCATATTTTGATCTACGTCTTTCATCAAATGGCTCAATATGTACCCCTATATGTGTTTGTTCGCCATAGCGTTTGCGTAATGCATCTTCCAGCTCCGTTGCAATATGATGCGAGTCTTCTACCGTTAGGTAAGGATCTACAAAAACGTGCATTTCTATGGCATATACATTTCCGATTTTACGGGTTCGAAGCCGATGAAAGCCTCGTACGCCATCTTGATCCCAAATAATTGACTCAATCTCTTTACGCACTGATTCGGGCAATGCTGTTTCAAGTAGTTCATGAATACTCGGCATTCCTAAATTCCAGGCAAGCCTAAGTATAAAGACGCTGACAATCAAACCGGCTATAGGGTCCAGTATATGCCAAGCAGGTCCTAAAAAGATTGCTCCACCTATGCCTGCCGCCGTACCAAAAGATGAAAACGCATCCGAGCGATGGTGCCAGGCATTTGCGATAATTGCATCATTTTTTATTTTCTTTCCGGTGTAATAAGTCCACCAAAACAATAATTCTTTTATTACAATAGATATAAGCGCAGCATAAAAGGCAATCATCCCGGGACGCGGAATTACAGCTCCCTGCAAATGGGCGATAATATATTTCGATGAGCCCCAAAAAATCCCCAATCCTACTGCGAGTAATGCAAAGCTGATTAGCATGGTAGCAAATGTTTCAAACTTGCCATGACCATAATGGTGGTTATGATCGCTGTCTTTGCCTCCTACCGTAACAAAGGCTACTACAACAATATCAGTAACTATATCGGATAATGAATGAAAGCCATCCGCTATCATTGCCGAACTACGTCCGACACTACCGGCAATTAGTTTTCCAATAGTAAGCACTGCATTAATCAACAATCCAATTAATGTCACTTTTCTTCCATCGCGAAGTCGCTCTTCTCTTTGCACCTGCATTATTTTGAAAACTTATTTTTCTACTTTAAACAGTAAACACACTATTGCACCAGCTTCATCGGAGTTGGAAATGATAATTGAACCATGATTTAATTCCATAATCATTTTTACCGCTATTAGTGATAGTCCAACACCACCTTGTACCATCATGGCTTCGCCCACTTTATACTCATTAAATCGTTTGATTAGGTTTGTATCAAAACCCGCCCCCTGATCCTTTATTGAAACACAATGATAGCCGTCTTCCTTTTCAAACACTTCAATACTTACTGTGCCGCCTTTTGGCGAATGTGAAACTGCATTTTCCAATATCAACTCCATACATTTAAGTATCATGGTTGAATCGGCTAGTAAATGAATATCCGGATTTTCAAAGCGGGTTGCCAGCTGTATGGATTTACTATTTATTGCCGGCTTGATATTATCTAAAGCCACATCAAGGGTATATCTCAACAACATGGGATAAAGTGTGGGCGTATGTTCATTACTGCGTAATGTGGTTACCAGCATTGCCAATTCTGAGAACCTGTTTAAACGCATTGCAGCATTTGATAACCCCAGGAGGTATTCTTGCTGCTCCGTTGCCAAGTTTGTTCCTGATAATAAGGTGGTTAATCCCATGACACTATTCAAGGGGTTTCGAAGTTCATGTCCCATCAGTGCCAAAAAATCACCTTTGGTATTTTCCAGCTTCACAAGCATTTCATTTGCAGCAGCAAGTTCCTGCGTGCGCATTTTGACTTTTGCTTCCAGCTCCTTATTAAATTCACTCAGCTGTTTTGTTTTAACATATAAATCGAGATGGGTTTCAACACGTGCCAATAATTCGGTTCCGTTAAATGGTTTTGTCACATAATCATTTGCCCCTAGTTGAAATCCTTTAACAATACTATCGGGATCGGTTTTGGCAGTCAGAAATATTATTGGAACATTTTTATAGCGCGGGTCTTTTCGTAACAGCTCACATAATTCAAAACCGTCTACTCCCGGCATCATTATATCCAACAAAAATAAATCAAAATATGTATTCTCTGCCAATTCAAGAGCTTTTACAGCATCCGTGGCATATGAAATCTGCATGCTGTTTTTATGAAGCATATTTCCGACAACCTGAATATTACGTGGATTATCATCCACAATTAAAAGCTTCCTCATCTTTTTTGTTCCCATAATTCTTAGCTCGTCATCGATTTATTTCTTTGCCTCATTCTTCTTAATCTTGCCAGCAAATTCGTCCATTAATTTATTAAGTGTTACAATATCAAACGATTCTGCAGCACGTTCAAAATCCTGTCCCAGCGTGCATAAATACTCATGCTGAATTTTCTGTCCGTAAGCAAATAGCTGTTCGGCAAATTTACTGATATCGTTCATCATTTGTGAATCCTTAATTTCATGGAACGTATTTATCAAAGAGATAAACTCCTCTGTATGTTCAATATTTTCCAAACTATATGAAGTTGAATTGTTTTCTTCTACAGCTTCCTCATCGTTTATGCAAGCAAAAATGAAATTCTCAATTGCTTTTTGATCCTGATCGACAACAAAAACTTGCCAATGATTCGGTATTTCAGTTGAAACAAACTCACTTTCGTCTGCAACAATACAATATTTTACATTTTCCATTAACGATTTTTCAGGATAATGGTGTTTTATATCTTGAAATAGTTTCCAATCCCAGATAACACAACGATATGCGGGGCTGTATTTTAAAAACTGATCGGCATCCTCGAATAAATCACCCACTATTGCTAAATGTTGAAGGCTGCGATCCACAAATTTATTTAAGTGCAAACTGTTACTTATTAAACATATCGGGGCTAAATAGCTGTTTTCGGGAGGTTTCCCGTTCACAAGTCGTAATGCTGTTTGCAGATTCATGACAGACACCTCTTCGAAATGGATTTTGAATGTACTGCCTTTGCCCGGGATACTTGTTAAACTCAAGTTTCCATTCATAGCTTTCACTAAGCGTTTGGTGATTGTCAGTCCCAAGCCAGTGCCTTTTTTCTCGCCTTTTGTAGCAGCCACCTGATAAAAAGCCTCAAAAATCAGCTTTTGATCCGCTTCTTCAATCCCCTGTCCGTTATCTTCTACCGTAATAAACAAACTGCATATTGATGGACTGCTAAAGTCCGCGTCCGCAATGAGGCGAATGGTCCCGTTTGTTGTAAATTTAATGGCATTTCCTACCAAATTGAATAATATCTGGCGTAAACCACTTTCATTCAACATTATCAGTTTGGGTACATCAGGCGAAATTTGAATTTCAAGATTGTTGTGTTTGGTAATTACTTGAAGCGAAAACATTTGTTTGATTTTAGCAAACAGCTGATGTAGTTCGATGGGCTGAGGGGCATAATCTAATTTACCTGATTCTATTCTGGATAAATCTAAAATATCATCAATCAGCTCCAATAAGCTGTTTCCACTAAATCGAATAGATTCGAGATATGACAAATGTGTAGGGTCGCTGAGTGAAGTTGAAAGCAGCTCGGAAAACCCAATCACGGAGTTCATCGGCGTTCGAATTTCATGGCTCATATTTGCCAAAAACTGACTTTTTAAATAGTTTAAGCGTTCTTCCTCCTCCTTGGCTACCAATAGCTGTTCGGCATAAGCACCAAGTTGTTGGCGTGCAAATTCAAGTTCTCTGTTTTTCAATAATAAGCTTCTGTTTGCCACAGCCTTTGTTCGTATAAGCCAAAATAATACAAGCAATATCACAATTAAAATAACAAGCCCGCCAATAATGACATAATTCAGTATTGTTCGCCTACGAAGCAATTCACGGTCCATCGCATGCTCTGCTTGAATCATTTTTATTTCATCATTGGCTTTTTCACGATTAAAAGTAGCCTGCATCTGAAAAATTACTCGCTTCGTTTCTTCGTTGAATATGCTGTCTGATAAATAGGTGGCTTTTTCTAAATAATCAACTGCTTTAACCACATTCCCTTCGTAACGTTGTAATTTATACATCAGGCTGTATGCCTTGGCAAGATTTGCCCGGTTTTTACTTTGAAGTGACAATTGTATGGCATTTTCAGTAAAAGTCAAGGCTTGTTTAGCTTCATTTTTCGCGAAATAATATTCTGCGAGCCTTAAATTACTTATTGAAAGATAATATACATCATTGAGGCTGTTTAATAGATGATGGCTCATTTGGTAATAGGTATGTGCCTTTTCATCTTCATTGCGTAAGCGGTAAATATCCCCAATATCATTATAACAAATTGCAATTCCACGTTTTGAATCCACCTTCCTGTTCACTTCGAGTGAAAGCATAAAATACTCCAAAGCTTTTTCAGCTTGATTGGAACGAAGGTACACATGTCCAATATTATTTAAGTTGATGGCTACCCCGAGTAAATTATTGGCAGCTTGTTCAATCTGAAGACACACTCTAAAATTCAACATGGCTTCGGATAAATCATCCAGTTGTAAATAAATGTTTCCCAGCCCATTACTTGCATATGCATATGCATTTTCATCTCCAATTATTTGAGATAATATTGCTGCTTCTTGATAGGCTTCAATGGAAGCCTCATAATTATTTGCACGACGGTGAATAAGCCCAAGATTATTTAATGCATCAATTTTATGTGATAAAAATTGTAAGGAATCGGCCAATGTCAGCTTGGTCGAATACCAATAAATTGCCTGCGAAAAATCATAGCTATAACGCTTTGCATATCCCTCATCCCCCATCAACTTCAACCAATACACGAGCTTATCCTTTTCCGAAGCCAATTCAAGACCTTCATTCAGTAATTGTCGGAAAGCAATTTCTGCTTTCTGCCCCGTGTCTGTATAAAGCAAAGCCACCGCATCAATATATGCTTTTAACCGCAGGCTATCAGGCTGTTGTTCAGAGCGTGCAACACGAATAAATGTAGTAACATCTTCGGTTTCCGGCTCAGAAGCATGCAAAAACAGCGAGGGCAGAAACATCAACCACAGCAAAAATACAGTTCCAAAAAAATAGCTTTTGTCATGCATATACGGCGCATATTCCACTCATTTATCGAGTGCAATTCAACTCAAAAGTACGCAATTATCCAGTTCGACACGCATTTTACTGCAGGCAAAATATCATCTACCTTATATTCAGGCATTATTTTCAACAATCTTGCGAATAAATTGTTATTCTATTTAAATGACAAAAAAAATGTTCCATTTACGAATTATCCAATTTGTTTTTGCATTGGTTTTACTGATTGCGGCTTTTTCATGCCATCATAAAACCGTTCCACAGCATGCAGAAACAGAATTTAAAACTGATGAAGTCATGATTGAAAAGATAGTAAAAACTGAAGAAGAATGGCTGGAAGAGCTTGGTCCCGAGCGCTATGCCATTTTACGTCAATGCAGTACCGAGCCACCCTTCACGGGTAAATATGTAAATCACAAAGAAGAAGGCACTTATGTATGTGCTGCTTGTGGTGCAGAATTATTTTCGTCCGACACTAAATATGATTCGCAATCTGGCTGGCCAAGCTTTTTTAATGCCATCGACAAATCGAAGATAAAAGAGCTGCGCGACACCAGCTATGGCATGATTCGAACAGAAATTAAATGTGCGGCATGTGAAGGGCATCTGGGACATGTATTTCCGGATGGTCCTCAGCCCACGGGACTACGTTATTGCGTAAACTCGGCAGCAATGGATTTTATACCCACTGAAAAATAATTGAATAAACCTGCTTAATTCATGAATTTAGATTGACTAGCTTATGAATTGGTGAATTATGCAGGTAAAATAAAAACCGGAGATTCAAGCAGTTTATTTCTTCAACTTGCCCATTTCACTGAAATAAAATTTGGTTTCATTGACGATAACTCTCGAAAGGAGCAATAATGCAATCAGATTTGGAATGGTCATGAATGTAATAGCCATATCCACAAAATGCCATACAATATCAAGACCCCATATGGCACCAAAGAAAACAAATAATCCATATATATATAGGAATGGCTTTACGGCATTTTCGCCTATTAAATAGATTACTGCTCGGGAACCGTAATAGGACCAGCTGATAATTGTTGAAAATGCGAACAGCAAAAGACTTAGAGCGATTACATGCCCTCCCATCCCATTGATACCCAGAGCACCAAGCCCCGCGTTCATAGCTTCTACCGTCATGCCCACACCTTTGGTACCCGACTGCCATGCACCGGTTACAATAATCATTAATGCCGTCATTGTACAAATTACGATTGTATCAATCAGGGGCTCCAACAACGCCACAATACCCTCTCTTGCCGGATAGGTAGTGCGTGCCGCAGCATGTGCAATCGGTGCCGAGCCCTGCCCCGCCTCATTGCTAAATAAGCCACGACGCACTCCCCAAATTAAGGTCATGATAAAGGTAGAGCCCACGAAACCACCTGTGGCAGCCGTACCGGTAAATGCACTTTTAATAATTAAAGCAAAAGCAGCAGGCAACTGATCGATTTTTGTAATTAATACAAGCATGGCAGCAAATACATACACTATAGCCATGAAAGGAACCAAGCCGGCGGTAACATCTCCAATGCGTTTTATACCTCCCACACTGACAAGCAGAACCAAAAATGATATAAACAAGCCCGATACCCAAGTTGGAATATTATAGCTGGTCAACAAGGCATCCGACATGGAGTTGGATTGAGCCATATTTCCGGTTCCAAAGGAAGCTAAAATAGCAGAAGTGGCAAATATTACAGCCAACACCTTCGCCCATTTACCCAATTTATCTTTTAAGCCAAACTCCATATAGTACATCGGTCCACCGGAAACAGTTCCATCACTGTTGAATTTACGATACTTTTGTGCCAAAGTCACTTCCGCATACTTGAGCATCATTCCCAAAAAGCCGGTAACCCACATCCAAAATACCGCCCCGGGACCCCCAAGATAAATAGCTAATGCAACCCCTACAATATTTCCGGTACCAACAGTGGCAGATAATGCAGTTGTGAGCGCCTTGAAGTGATTTACATCCCCTTGTGCCGTTTTTAAATCGTATTTTCCCGAAACAACCTTAATGGAATGACCTATCTTGGTGATATTCAAAAAGCGAAGCCGAAACATAAACCACAAGCCTGTGGGAATCAATATCAGCAAAATCAAATAACCACCTACATAATCATTGTATAGTTGGATGATGTTGTCAATAAAATATAAGATGTCATTCATATTTCAAGGGGATATTCTTCATTTATAAATCAAAATTGATCCTAAATGAAATAAAACAACAAATTTTCAAAAAATTGTCCATATATGCCAACGAATGAATGAAATATATTGAATATGACAGAATCAATTTAGTAAACCTGCTTAATTCATGAATTAAGCAGGTACGCATCAAATCTCAGGTGGATTTGATTTAATTAAAATATGTCCGATATTACAATCCAAGCAACGTTTTTTATCGCAATAGTTACGCTTTAAATGCAGTAAAGCCTGACTATGCAGCGCATTAATTACTTCCAGACCGCCTTTGGCATATCCCCGAGTAACCACATTATTTTCAGGAGGTAATTTTTCGAGCAACGCAAGAGCCTTGTCGCCATATTCGGCTTGTTCCATAATTATGCCGTAGGCAAACAACATTTGTACAACCGTATTGATTAGCAGTACATCGATGGCAGTTGTTCCCAGTTTTTTAGGTTTTCCTTTTGTAAATGTATCAAAGCGAAAATGATTATCCCAATAAACGGAAGCCTGCACCCGAAATAGTTGGAGGATGTCCTCAGTATTTTCGGCAGATATGATTTTTGAGAACATTCTGCCATTCTTATGTACTAGTGAAGCAAACTGAGAAATCCTGATCGTTGGAAAATTTGGCGGACGCATACGCATAAATCGCCATTGTGTGGCAGCCAATGAGTTTAACTTATATTTATGCTTTAAAAACGCATACTCTTTTTTAAGTTGTAAGGGATATTCATCTGTGAAATCATCTTCCAAGAAACCTGCCACACCAAAAAGCAATGCTTCTAACTGGTCCGGACGGTCTTGATGGCGCAGCAACAATGAAAATGGTAGCTGCTGCGCCAATTGTGCAAATGCAAAATCATTTACTTTCATGCCAAAGCCGGAAAGCAATTTTTTATAAAATACAGTTTCCCAGTCATTTTCGGCAGCTTCAAGCTCTGCAAACAGTAGCGAAACCTTTTCTTGTAATCGCTCGGCAGCCATTCTATCGAGCCATGAAAACCAAGTAAACCGCTGCAGCTCGCCCATCCGCTTAAAACATGGAATAAATGCACTACTGTCAAGAAACTGCCTATATCGCAGCAAAAGTGAAGCTTGAAATTTATTTTCAACCACAAGGGTGGGCAACTCCCTTTTGTTAGAATCGAAAACCGGCTTGTCTGCTTGGTAAACCACATGTAAAATCACATTATCATAAGCCCGATCGTCTTGATGCCTATGCGCATACCAATCGGATGCATTAATATGCATTTCCACACTGCCAATCCATAAAATATCGTTTATCTTTAAGCGAGCTTCCAAAAAATCGGGACCGCTATCGGTATTTCTTCGACCCGGCGACAATACTTCAATTGTTTCGCCTTTTTCGGTATGGAGAGCTAACTGCAAAAGCTTATTTTCCCATAGGTAAATCAGAAAAAGTTCCAGCATAAGCAACGAATTAAGCATGTAAAATAAAGAATAAATTTACATATTTACAAAATTATATGCGTATATATTTCAATCAGCCTTAAATTTCAAGAAGTGGATGATTTATTTTATCATACTGATTTACAATGCATTAAATAATTTTCATGGATTCAGTTTAAAAAACAGTGAAGCCAATTTGCATTCGCTATGATTATTGTCGTATGTTTGTATCATTGAATGTTAACTATTTTAAGCTGAAATGTCTGACACAAGCATTTTACTTTCAGGAATTGAATACAAAGTTCAAAAGCTGATTACAGATAATACAGCCTTACGTGATTTAGTAAACAAACAATCGGCTGAACTTCTGCAGTTGAGGCAGGAGTTGGCAGCTGCTACAGAACAAATTAAAACTTTAACAGAAAAAATTGAAATAAAAATGGTTGCCGATACGTTTGGCAATAAAACAGAGATAGAAGAAGGAAGAAAACGAATTCATGCATTAATGCAAAATATTGAAGAATCAATCGCTTTGATAAATAAATAAATGAGTTATAGATAGATCTAGCAGTAAGAAATGGAAGAAATCACCATCAATATCACAATTGCAAATCGTCCGTATCGCCTTACGGTAAAGCGAGAGGATGAAGAACTATTACGTAAAGTTGCAGTTGCCATAAATGAGCAGATGAGTGGTTTTGCACGACAGTATGCCTTTAAAGACCAACAGGATTTGTTGGCAATGGTTGCCATACAGTTTGCCACTTCTTCATTGAAAAACGAATCCGAAATAAACTTTAGAGACGAACATTTAACTGAAAAACTAAATAATATAGATCAATTACTTACTACTCATTTAAACGATTCTTGATATTGACAGCATACATTGTTCTTTGAAAATATAGTACCCGTCCCGATTCAACATGATTGTAAACTCAACATTACAATAATCACCGGGAAGGCTCTTCGTCAGGAAAACAGGCCTCATTTCTTTTGAAAGTTTGTTTATCAAACCGGTGGAAGTTTGACGGACAAGGCCCCCAAAGCGTGTCATAAAGGGGTTTACATACTCCTTGGAGACAGACGGGTACTTTTTTTTTACAATCCTTCTTCCATTTCATTCATTAACGAAAGAAGAAGAAAATGGGAGATTTGATTATTAACATTGTAGCACTACTGGTTGGAGGCGGTATTGGAGTGGCTATTACCACCACACTGCTGCGCCGGTCACTGCTTAAAAAAAGCAATGCTTTGCTCGAAGAAGCAAAAGAAAAGGCAGAGGTAATAAAAAAAGAACGCATATTACAAGCCAAAGAAAAGTTTCTGCAGCTGAAAGCAGAACATGAAAAAACTGCTGCAGATAAAAACAGAGAATTTCAAAAAGCAGAAAACCGTCTTAATCAACGGGAACAAAACATTAATCAAAAGTTTGAAGATTTTAATCGCAAGCAGCGTGAGTTAAATCAACAAAATCAGCAACTTACGCAGCAACAAGAAAATGTTAAGCGTAAGCAAGAAGAGCTTGATCGCATAAAAGCCGACTTAATGAAAGTTCAAGAGCAGCACCTGAAACAGTTGGAAACAATCTCAGGACTTTCTGCCGTTGAAGCAAAAGAACAATTAATCGACAACTTACGTGAAGAAGCCACTTCCGAAGCAATGGTTTACATAAAAGAAATTGCTGAAGAAGCTAAAATGACCGCAAATGTGGAGGCAAAGAAAATCATTGTCGAAACCATACAACGTACTGTAGCCGAGCATACTATCGAAAATACCGTAACCGTTTTCAATATTGAAAACGACGAGATAAAAGGACGGATTATTGGTCGTGAAGGACGTAATATCAGGGCATTAGAGGCATTAACAGGAGTTGAAATTATTATTGATGACAGCCCCGACGCCATACTGCTTTCAGGATTTGACCCGGTACGTCGCGAAATTGCCCGCTTATCGCTGCACAAACTCATTACGGACGGACGTATCCACCCTGCACGCATTGAAGAGGTAGTGAATAAAACGGAAAAACAAATCGAGCAGGAAATACTTGAAACAGGGAAACGTACGGTAATCGACTTGGGCATCCATAACATGCACAACGAGCTGATTAAGATGATTGGACGCATGAAATATCGCTCTTCATACGGACAAAATCTTTTACAACACTCTATCGAAGTTGCCAAGCTATGCTCTACCATGGCATCCGAGCTGGGATTAAATGCCAAAGCTGCAAAACGAGCCGGCTTATTGCATGATATCGGTAAAATAGCCGAATCAAATGAAGGCGAGCTGCCACATGCCATCCTTGGTATGAAGATAGCCGAAAAGTTTAAAGAAAAACCGGATATATGCAATGCTATTGGTGCGCACCACGATGAAATTGAAATGGAAACACTCATTTCGCCCATCGTTCAAGTGTGCGACGCCATCTCAGGAGCGCGCCCGGGTGCCCGCCGTGAAGTGGTGGAAGCATATATTCAACGACTGAAAAAACTGGAAGAAATGGCGCTGTCCTATGAAGGAGTAGTAAAAACATATGCCATCCAAGCCGGTAGAGAATTACGCGTAATAGTAGGCGCCGATAAAATGTCGGATACCGATGCCGATAAACTAGCCTATGATTTGTCAAAAAAGATTCAAACGGAAATGACCTATCCGGGACAAATTAAAATTACGGTTATCCGTGAAACACGCGCCGTGAGTTATGCAAAATAAATCATAGAAATTCGTAATTATAAAACCATGTTTAAAACAAAATTCAGCTATTTATTTTTAATTTCGCTGCTATTCATTGGCTTTGGAGCATATGCACAAAGTCCGGTAGGAGCAGATGGAAAACAAATTAACTTTGGAGCCGGACTTTCAAACTACGGTATTCCGCTTTATTTTGGGATGGATTTTGGAGTACATCCTGATATCACAGCAGGCTTTGTATTGTCAGCAAGAAGTTATAGCCAAATAGATTATGGCAGTAAGTCACTTTTAGTGCTTGGCATATATGGAGTTGGAAACTACCATTTCAACCGCCTGCTTGAGCTAAATCCCGAGTGGGATTTATATGCCGGTTTGAGCTTGGGCTTCGTACATTGGAACTATGATAGAGATTATCCACATTCCAAGAACTCACCCTTGGGAATTGACCTGCAAATTGGAGGTCGTTATTATTGGAACGACAGATGGGGAGTGAATGCCGAGATTGGAGGTGGAAATGTGCTTTCAGGCATGCGCGTAGGACTGTCCTATAAGCTATAATTCATCATTTTAACTAAAAAATGTAATCCGGAATCTTGAAAATAGATTTCGGATTATTTTTTTATGGTAAATGTTCATTTCCAAAGTAAACTACCTGAATTCCGAAAGAAATGCATGCATGAACATTCAATTGCATATTTTTGTTATAAATTAGCATATGAAACGGGACAACTATATCGCATATAATGAAGTAGCAAGGCGTGAGTTTCAAATCATGCTTGATACGGCTTCTAAAGAAGATGCCAAATTATTTGTACTGTCTGACAGCAATACCCATGAAAAATGCTATCCCTTAATGCAACAAATTGGCGCAGACTTTTCAAAGCTTTTTATCCCAATTATCATAAACCATGGTGAAAAAGAAAAAAATCTTGAAAACGCCACATATATATGGGATAAACTAAGTCTTCATGGCGCTGACCGCAGCTCCATACTGATTAACCTGGGTGGGGGAATGATTACCGATATAGGCGGCTTTTGTGCTTCTTGCTATAAGCGTGGGATTCGAACAATACATATACCTACCAGCCTTCTGGCAATGGTTGATGCCGCAATTGGAGGTAAAACAGGTGTGGATTTTAAATATTATAAAAACCAAATTGGCACCTTCTATCTGCCTGAAGCTGTATATATATTCACTGATTTTCTGAAAACCTTGCCGCAGCAAGAATTGCTTTCAGGATTTGGTGAAGTGATAAAATATAGCTTGATCAGTAATTCGCGACTTGAAAAAATCTTCCCAAAAACTTTATCAGCTGAAAATATCAGTCAAGAGCTGATTGAACTTTGTGTGGATATTAAGCTAGCCATCACAAAAGAAGACCCGAAAGAAAGTGGTTTACGAAAAATTTTAAATTTCGGACATAGTTTAGGCCATGCCCTCGAATCGTTTGCATTAGAAAAAGAAATCCCTCTCACACATGGTGAAGCTGTAGCAGCCGGCATGCTTACAACACTTTGGATATCCGAGCAAATACTCAAGCTGCACGATGATACTTTAAGACAGTTTGAAACAATTTATCAAGCTTATTTTTCTAAAATTGACTTTAATAAACATGATATTCCTCGAATACTGTTTCTGATGCAGCATGACAAGAAAAATAAAGGAAACAAAAAACAATTTGTCCTTTTACAAAAGCCCGGAAATCCCGTATATGATATTGTTGTTGAGGATTATCTAATTGAACAAGCCTTGCAGTATTATATCTCTTTATAACTATCAAACTATGGAACTATTAAAAACAAATGAAGCACTTAAAGCCAATATCCTGCTTCCTGCAAGCAAAAGCATTTCCAATCGCTTGCTGATGATTCAAGCTTATGCTTCGCAGTTGCCTGAAGCACAACAGTATGTATCCGAAGCAGACGACAGTCAAATGTTATTGAAAAATTTAAAATTAATCCAAAATTGCACGGATACATCCATCCCAATGGTTATCGATTGTGGAAATGCCGGTACTGTTTACCGTTTTCTGCTAACATATTTGGCTTCAAATCCGGGTTTATGGATGCTTACCGGCACATTACGCATGAAATCGCGACCTATTGCAGATTTGGTAGACAGTCTGCGACAGCTGGGTGCTTCAATCAGCTATGTAGAAGAAGAAGGCTTTCCACCATTAAAGATACAAGGAAAAAAACTGCATGGCGGGAGCGCAGCTGTCTCAATGGAAAAAAGCAGTCAGTTTGCATCCTCCCTACTTATGGCAGCACCGCTTTGGGAAAAAGGCCTTGAACTGGAAATTACAGGTAATCTAAGCTCCTTGCCATACCTTGATATGACCGTACAGCTGATGCAACAGAATGGGGCAAAGCTAAAACAAAATACACGCTTAATAACGGTATTTCCATTTCCATACCAGCTTGCTGAATCGGAAGTGGAAGCCGATTGGAGCTCCGCAGCATTTTGGTATGAATTAGTGGCATTAAGCGAAAATGCTGAACTTTTCTTGAAAGGATTACACACCCAAAGCCTGCAAGGCGATAAAATAATGCAAGAATTCTTTTCAATGCTGGGTGTAACAACTTTTGAAGAAGCAGATGGCATATTGATTTTCAAAACACCAAATGAATTAAAAGATGTGGATTTTAACTTAAAAGATTATCCCGACATGCTGCCCGCACTAGCAATAAGCTGTTGCGGCCTGGGAATAAATGCCACTTTCAGCGGTTTACATAATCTTCAATACAAAGAATCAAACCGTACCGCTGCCTTGCAAACAGAATTAAAAAAGATTGGCTGCCGCTTTGAGAAAATATCGGAAGATAGCTATATGCTAAGTCCCAAAAAGCTACATATTGAATCGGGCAGCGCCATAAAATTCAATACCTATGGCGACCACCGGCTTGCCATGGCTTTTGCTCCCCTAGTAATGAAGTTGGGGAAACTAAAAATTGACAGGCCCGAGGTAGTTGAAAAATCTTATCCGACATATTGGGAAGAACTATTTAATACCCGGGCGGTTTCAAAAGCATAATATATATATCAGCTACACTGGTATCGGCTGCTGTTCTGATTTATAGGAAGGGATAAAAATGAAAAAAGACCGCAAAAAACGGTCTTTTTCTTAGTAGCGGGGGCAGGATTCGAACCTACGACCTTTGGGTTATGAGCCCAACGAGCTGCCTCTGCTCCACCCCGCAGTATATTTTCCCATAGGGTTTGGGAGTGCAAAGGTATATTTTGTTTCTTTGCAAAACAAATATTTATTCAATAAAATTTTAGCATGACACATAAATCAGGCTATGTAAACATTATTGGCAACCCAAATGTGGGGAAATCAAGTTTGATGAATGTATTGGTAGGTGAAAAACTTTCAATTATCACATCGAAGGCACAAACTACAAGACATCGCATTTTGGGAATTGTAAATGAAGCGGACTTTCAGATTATTTTTTCCGATACTCCGGGTATCATCCACAAACCGGCATACAAAATGCATGAACTGATGAACAGTTTTATTCGAACTGCTCTCATAGATGCCGATTTAATTTTGTGGGTAATAGATATCAACGAAAAATCAGATTATCAGGATACACTCGAAAAGATACAAAACACGGATATTCCGGTTATGGTATTGTTAAATAAAGTGGATTTGACCACACAAGAGGAAGTGGAAATACATTTGACAGAGTGGAAAAAGCGGATGCCTGAAGCAGAAATTATTCCGATTTCTGTATTACATAATTTTAATGTAGACGGGCTAATGGATAAGATAATTGATAAACTCCCCGAGTCGCCGCCATATTTCCCGAAAGATGAATTGACAGACAAGTCTATGCGCTTTTTTGTTTCGGAAATTATCAGAGAAAAAATCTTACTCAATTACAAGCAAGAAATTCCTTATTCGACAGAAGTTGCCATAGACAGTTATGAAGAAAGTGAAAAGCTTGTCAAAATAAATGCGTATATTTTCGTGGCACGTGAGTCCCAAAAAGCTATTATTATAGGCAAGCAAGGGAGTGCAATAAAAAGATTGGGCACACAAGCCCGTATAGATATGGAGTCGTTCATCGGCAAAAAAGTATTTCTTGAATTACATGTTAAAGTGGTGAAAGACTGGCGAGATAATGACACCATACTGAAACGTTTTGGATATGAATCCTACGATTAACGAATCGTTATTAAATTAAAATGAAATGGGAAGCATCGTTGCAATTGTTGGAAGGCCCAATGTAGGGAAATCCACCTTATTTAATCGTCTTATAAAATCACGTCAAGCCATTATTGAAGAAACGGCAGGCGTAACACGCGACCGTCATTATGGCAGCTCAGACTGGAACGGAAGGCAGTTTACCGTAATCGATACAGGTGGGTATGTAGTCGGCTCGGATGATACTTTTGAAGCAGAAATTCGCAAGCAGGTAATGTTGGCAATTGATGAAGCTGATTTAGTCCTTTTTGTAGTGGATGTCACTGTCGGCATGCATGTATTAGATGTTGAAGTAGCCACACTGCTGCGCCGAGCAAAACCACCGGTGCTCTTAGTTGCAAACAAAGTGGACAATACCGCCCGACATGCCGATGCACAAGAGTTTTATGCGATGGGACTTGGGGAAGTATTTCCAATTTCAGCTATCAACGGAAGCGGGACAGGTGATTTATTGGATGAGGTAGTTAAAAAGCTACCTGAAGAAACTGTTATAGAAGAGATTGAGCTGCCGCGCTTAGCCGTGGTAGGAAGACCAAATGTGGGAAAATCATCATTAATAAACGCATTATTGGGTGTTGATAGGAATATTGTAACCGATATTGCAGGTACAACTCGCGATGCAATCCACAGCAGATATGCCGGATTCGGAATGGAATTCATGCTGATTGATACTGCCGGGATTCGTAAAAAGAGCAAGGTTTTTGAAAATATCGAGTTTTATTCAGTGATGCGCGCAATTAGGGCAATAGAACACAGCGATGTGGTGTTTTTAGTCATTGATGCCACTGAAGGATTTGAAGGCCAAGACCTTAATATTATGAGGCTTATAATAAAAAGCAAAAAAGGACTTATAATATTGGTGAATAAATGGGATTTGGTCGAAAAAGAATCCAATACACATCTTGAATTTGAGAAATTGATAAAAGAACGTACTGCTCCTTTCACTGATATACCAATTCTGTTTATTTCGGCTTTAAACAAGCAACGTATTTTCAAAGCCATGGAAATGGCAAAGGAGGTATTTCAAAATCGTAGTCAGCAAATATCTACTTCCAAGCTCAATGAGGTAATGCTTCCAATCATTGAAGCTACACCACCACCAATGGGCTCGAGAGGTAAGGTAGTAAGAATAAAGTATGTAACCCAACTCAAGCTTGCTACTCCTCAATTTGTGTTTTTCTGTAATTTTCCAGACGAAGTCAAAGAAAATTACAAGCGCTTTTTAGAAAATAATCTGCGCAAGAATTTTAATTTTAAAGGGGTACCCATCACACTTCAATTCAGAGAAAAATAATGGAATCAATACGTATCGATAAATGGCTTTGGGTTGTCAGGCTTTTCAAAACTCGTAGTTTAGCCGGAGAAGCTTGCAGGGGCGGCAAGGTGAAGATGAATATGAATGCTGTAAAGCCTTCCAAAGAAATTAAAGTAGGTGATATCATTGAGGTACAAGTCGGACCTATGAGTAAAACCGTAAAGGTAAAGCAGATTCAAGCAAACAGGGTTTCGGCCAAACTGGTAGAAGGCTTAATGGAAGACCTCACTCCACCCGAAGAATATGAACGCATTCAAATGATGAGGGAGTTTAATATGGAAAAACGACAACGAGGCTCCGGACGACCGACAAAAAAAGACAGAAGAGAAATCGATGCACTAAAAAATCACTTAAAATAATACAACGAATGAGCAAGCGCCTTTTATATTTTATCTTTTTTACAGTTTTTTTGGCATTTAGTGTGCTTCAAAGTGCGTGTAACCGTAAAATGCAGACGCTTAAAAAGCCAATGGACGGCCTAGCAATCGCATTTTATAATGTTGAAAACCTATTTGACACAATTGACGACCCACGCACAAACGACAGTGAGTTTTTACCGAATGCAAAAGTAGCTTGGAATACAGAACGTTATTTTCATAAGCTAAATCAAATTGCAAAGGTCATTGCCGCCATGAATACACCCGATTTTCCGCATATACTCGGACTTTCTGAAGTGGAAAACAGGCGCGTACTTGAAGACTTGGTAAAAGTTAAATCAATTGCTCCCGCCTCCTACGATATAATTCATATTGATGATACCGACCCTAGAGGTATTGAAGTCGCCATGTTGTACAGACCTGAATATTTTAAGCCTTTACACCATGAAGCCCTTGTTCATGTTCGAAAGCGTGGAGGTCGCTCACGACATATTTTATACGTAAAAGGAATTACTATGGAGTCGGATACATTGCATATCTTCGTAAATCACTGGACATCAAGGTTTGGAGGACAAGAGGCGAGTGCTCCTTCCCGAAATAATCTTGCCCGCTTTTTACGTGAAACAGTCGATTCCCTTTTTCAAGCCATCCCGAATCCGAACATTATTATTTGCGGTGATTTTAACGATAACCCGGATGACCCCAGCCTATTCAGCTATTTAAAAGCATTGGCACCAAGTGAAGAAGTGGAGCCCGCCACCTTATATAATTTAGCAATGATACCCTATTTGGAAGGGGAAGGAACCATTTACTACAGGGGTTGGGACTTCTTCGATCAGTTTATTGTTTCATCTCCACTCATCGATACAAAATCGAATTTAACAAGCAGTCCTTTAGAAGTCATTAAAAAAGATTGGATGCTGTTTAAACCTCGAGGTGGAGAGCCCAGACCCGATAGAACACAATCCGGAGGTAAATATCATGGGGGTTTTAGCGACCATTTGCCGGTAATGATTAAGTTATATCAAAGTAAATCATCAAAATAATACATTTAAAATATTCTACCATGACTAAAACAGCAAATTTTCAATCGAAAAAAATCAGTTATTCCATCAGCGGAACGCACGAAAACACCTTGGTATTACTGCACGGTTTCCCAATGGACAAACGCGTTTGGGATAGCTGGATTCCACTATTAGCTGAAAACTTCAAAGTAATTGCTATTGACCATGCAGGATTTGGTTCGACTGATATCATGGCAGATGAACACAGTATGAAATTAATGGCTGAGGTGGTACAAACAGTTTTAGAGCATGAGCAAATCACAAAAGCCATACTTATCGGGCATTCAATGGGTGGTTATGTGACCTTGGAATTTGCTGCCACATTTGCCCCTTTGCTGGCTGGAATAGTGTTATTCCATTCGCATGCTTTGGGAGATGATGATCAAGCAAAACTGAATCGCGACAAAGCCATTGAAACCGTAAAACAAGATAAAACCGTATTTGTATCCAACTTCATCAGTGGGCTGTTTCATCCTCGCTTTGCACAAGAAAACCCATCCGTTGTCGAACAATTTACGGATATTGCTGCTTCACAATCAGAGGATGCTGTCATTGCTGCTTTAAAAGGCATGAAAGGAAGGCAAACCCATCTTAACACCTTGCAAACAATAGATATCCCCATATTATTTATACTAGGGAAACATGATAGCAGAATGCCGTATACCAATCTTTTGGCTCAAGTTGCATTACCCAAACATGCCGAACTGCTTTTATTGGAAGATGCCGGACATATGGGCTTTGTTGAAACTCCCGATATTACACGAAAAGCAGTTGAAACTTTTGCCACTCGATGTTTTTAATATTGAATATTTAATATCTTTGGCGGGTAACCGATGTTCCCCATGCCATGTTTCATCTGCATAAATATCCATTTATACGAATTGTAATACCCTATGCACTAGGTATTTGGGCAGCATGGCAAACGGTCTTCCTTATTCCAACTACTGCTATTATCGCAATACTCGCTATGTTATTAGTAGCAACTTGGATAGCGGCTAAATTCATAAAGACTTACTCATTGCGGTGGGTATATGGTGTCCTAATCAGCTTATTGCTATTTTTCATTGGAAGTTATCAGGTTGAAATTCGGAGGCTTGAAAACCAAGCAAATCACTTTATGCACCATGCTTCTAAGGCTGAATTATATGTAGCACGCATTAACACCCAGCCGCAACAACGGGCAAAGTCAGTAAAACTGCAGTTGGACATATCCTCTATATATGATGAAGGTCAGAAAAAGCATGTAAATGGAAAAATAATAGCCTATCTACCACTTAGCAGCACAGATATACATTATGGCGATTTAATTGTTTTATCAAAAGAACCTCAAGAGCTTGAGCCACCACACAACCCTCATCAGTTTGATTACAAAAGTTATTTGGCACGTTCAGGTATTGCACATCAGCTCTTTTTGAAAGAAACTGAATGGAAAGTTGTTGGAAAAGGATATACAAATCCACTTTATAGCTTTGCTTTTCGCCTGCGCGGACATCTGCTTGAAGCATTACAGAAATATGGATTGGATGGTGATGAATACCATGTGGCTTCAGCAATTTTATTGGGTTATGACGATCAACTCCCGGGTTACCTCAGACAAAGTTATACCGCAGCCGGAGGTATGCATGTCTTATGTGTTTCAGGTTTACATGTAGGGATTGTATACCTTTTCTTCTCGTTTTTATTGCGATTTCCCGGAAAAAATAAGAAAGTCAGGTCATTTAAAACCATCGTACTTCTACTTATCATATGGTTTTACGCGCTTTTAACCGGTTTAGCACCCTCGGTCCTACGAGCAGCCATTATGTTCAGCTTTATGCTAATCGGGCAAAGCATGCAGCGAAAAGCTTATATATTAAATACACTGGCTGCATCCGCCTTTTTGATTCTAATTTTCGACCCTTTGACCTTATATCATATCGGGTTTCAGCTTTCATATAGCGCAGTAATTGGTATTGTAAGCCTTCAAAAACCTATCTATCGTTCAATTTATATCAAAAACCCACTATTGGATAAAGCATGGGAGGCAGTAAGCGTAACGCTTGCAGCCCAATTAGCAACAACACCATTTGTGCTGCATTATTTCGGACAATTTCCAACCTATTTTATCATCAGCAACCTCATCCTTGCCCCCCTATCCTTCCTTATCATTACAATTGGAATGACACTTTTGTTGTTTTCGTTTATTCCTTTCTTGGCATCGATTATAGGTTGGGCTTTATCCGGCTTAATTTACGTGATGAATTACCTGATTACAGGCGTGGAATCGCTCCCATATGCCGTGTTTCAGTCGGCATATATTAACCCGGGGGCAGCCGTTTTTTTATCTGTCGCAATAATTATATTATTTGTTTTAGTCAGCCATTCAAATAAAAAGCTGATTTTCCCATTGTTGGCTTCGCTCGCCTTGTTTATGTTGCTTGTCACACAGCATCACATTGAAAATCTACGGCAATCTAAAATTATTATTTACGGAATACCCCAACGAACAGTAATTGATTTTGTATCGGGTAAAGATCATTTTCTTTATGCGGATACTACCAATAAAGACATCGATTTTGTTTTTGATTTTTATGTTAAAAACAATTGGAAAGCATCCGGATTAAAAAGCCCGATTCAAATTATTTCACCTAACCATAATACTTCTAATCCTTTTCTTTTCAAGCAGGGTGCAGTTATGATGTTTGGTTCCAGAAAGATTGCGTTATGGTATTTAAAGGATAAAGAAATTTTATTGCCATCAAGAAAATTGAAGGTTGATTACGTCCTTGTTTCGGGGAATAGCCCGGAACAATTGGGAGACATTCAAAAACATTATGATTTTGATAGCTTAGTCTTCGATTTATCCTTACCTATTTGGCATTTACAGCAGTGGAAAGCTGAAGCAGCGGATAAACAAATTGCATTTTATGATATCAGGGAGCAGGGTGCATTCATGATATCTCCTTAATGAAAAAGCCCTCATTGCGAGGGCTTTTTCGATATAACTATTGTGCGTATTAATAGCTTATTCAATAATCAATTTACGTGTCACCGTTTCGTCCTCAGACCTTAAGCGTATCAGATATACACCTCTTCCAAGCTCACTGATATTTAGGTCATGACGTTGTTCGGTACTACCAGATATAAAGGTTTGTTTCAGCAATTGTTTTCCTGTAATTGCATATAATTCCATTTCAACATTTTTAGCCATTGCAGGCAATTGAATTGAAAATTGTCCTTTACTGGGATTGGGATAAATCTTCAAGCTTTGCAGACCAAACTCTTCCAATGATGTTTCCTTTAGTGTTACAAAGCTCCAAACAGGGCTCCAGTCAGTTGAATCGAGGCCTTGGATAGCGCGTACTCTCCAAAAATATCTTGTATCTTGATCAAGTAAGTATTGCACTTGCCACGTATTGGTAGTTGACATATGCTCATCTACACAATCGAATGATTCATTCTCACAGAATTGCACCCAATATTTTTGTGTACCTCTAATTTCTTCCCATTCTACTGATGGTAAACGATGAATCTCAGTGGCGTTATTTGCCGGATAAATTAAGCTTACGGATGATGCCGTAGTGAATTTAAACGGAGTAGACCAATCTGAAACTCCACCGGCATGGCGAGCGTTCACACGCCAATAATAGTCAATTCCATATCCTAATCCTTGGAAACGATATGATTCTGTGGGAGCTTCAAATGTGAATGGATCTTCAAATTCGGGATTCGTTGCACGCTGAACGGTATACCCAACTACTCCACCAATAGTTTCCCAGCTAACAAGCGTATCAAGATGCACATTCACGGCATTGTTAGTAGGTTTGCTCAGTGTTGGTTTATCAATAACGGTAAACAAACGAGCTGTGGACCATTCTGAAGTTGATTCTGCATGTCGTGCCCGCATTCTGAATAAATGGTTCTTACCAAAAACAAGATTTTGAAACTGAAATTCTTCTGTTTCACTATCTGTTGAGAACGATTTCAAATATGGGCTGTTGAATCCTTCACCTTGATAGGACAAGATCGTGCCTTTATCGCCCACCACGAAGCCACTTTCGGCACTTAATATGCTTAAACCAAATAAATCTTCTGCGGTACCACTTGCCAAACTTTGCCAAGCAGTTCCATTATAATATACCAAGCTTCCGGTATTCCCGATTGCGTATCCGTTATTGGCATCGATAAAGCAGATATCATTTAAGTCACGTGTTACTGTGGAAGCTTGCTCAGCCCATTCTACACCATTATAGTGGAAAATACGGCCATTTTTAAGGCTTGTCCATACCTTATCGGCACTGACAACCCAAATACCAAGTATATCACGATTGGTGATGGTAGAAGTTTGCCAGCTGCTTCCATCAAATACAGCTACATTTCCGCCCTTTCCTCCAACCCAAATAAGGTTTGCATTTAAGCCATGTACCGAAGTTAGGTCTACGGTAACACCGGTTGAAACGCTTGTCCAAGTGCTTCCGTCATATTTCAGACTTGTACCGCCATCGCCCACAGCATACCCCAATGTTTCAGAAACAAAGAACAAACCATTTAAGTTTGCATCGGTTCCTGAATTTTCAGGGGTCCAGCTGTTTCCGTCATAATGGTATAACACACCATTGTTTCCGGCAGCCCAAGCTTTATTGTTCACAAAATAAATTGCATTTAGCGGTTTTTCGGAGACATCTTCTCCTGTCCATTCATTGCCATCATAATGGAATACATTTCCTCCACCAACAGCCCACACATTATCGGATGAAACAGCAAATACATCCATCAACTTGATTTCATTAGCTAAATTTTGCTTTGCCCAGGATTCGACGGTATCCACTTGAATATCGTAATTCGATATTCCTGTCATTTCATTCCATTTAATGGTTGCATTTGGATGTACAACCACGTTATTATTTGGTTCTTTAATTGAAACAGTGGTTATTATACGGAAGGAGAATGGGTTGGACCATTCTGAAATGTCAATTCCGTCGTTGGCACGAACTCTCCAATAATAAACTTCATCAAATTTTAACAGATTCATCCCCAATGCTGTTACGGGAATATCAGAGAATGTAACGGCATCACTAAAATCTATTTGCTGTGCAAGCTGCACATCATAGCTAATAGCCACTCCTTGACCGGTAACGGCATCCCAGTCCAAAAGCACATCCGGCATTTGAGCTGTGGCACCATCAGCGGGAGCTTTTAGTGTAGGCGTATAAATCCGTGTTTGAGCGTTGGCTCCATACGCCAACAATAAAAATACGGCAATTAAGGAATAAATATTTTTCATCTTCGCTGGTTTTATTCGGTTCATGATTAATAAACAAGGATTTTAGATACAGCGGTTTGCTTACCACTTATCATACGTATAATATATGTTCCCGTTTTTAGGTTATCAGGTTTAAATGTCACCTGATGTTCTCCGGGCTGATATACTCCATAATTCATCTTATAAACCTGTTTTCCTGAAAGGTCATATGCCTGCAGTTCAACATTACCGCTAACAGCTAGTTCAAACTTCACCACAGCCTGATCAACTACAGGGTTTGGATATATCTGAAGCATGGAATTTTCATTCTTGTTTACAAGTGGTATTTCCGGCACACCTACAGGTTTTCTATACTCATTGCAGCGATACAATCCGTTTCCGAAGGTAGCCGCATAAATGATTCCGTAGTTTCTGGTTCCGGGATAGTGCATTACAAGTGTATCCACATTGATTAATTGAACAGTATCTGCTGCTCTATTAACTACTTGCTGTTCCAAGTCCATCACGGTTACATCACCCATACCTTCTTCAAATGTCCAAGTTGGGTTATCGCTCTTAATATCTGAGGTGCTAAACAGCCCCATCTCAGTACCGATAAGGGCAACACCTTCATTACTCATCTCAAGCAGTGAGGCATAAACAGGCATTTGCGGTAAGCCACTACCTTGCTTGGAAACAAATAAAGGTTCTGCATCAAGTGCATTTGTTGTAGTATACACATAATGTTCGTTACCATAGTTGGCCAAAGTAACCATCACATGATTCGGATTTTGTGGATCAACTGAAATAGAAGTAATGGCTTGTGTTACCGGAGAATTGGATCCGGGCAGCTTAATTTCAAGTTGCTTTGTAGCTACTATACAATTTGGACTGTTCACATCTGCATGATCATAATCGTATGCTAAAGCCAGATTTGAAATCCTGAAAAGCTTTCCGTCACGCATTCCCACAAACAAATGATTGGCATCGGCGGAGTAAGCAATTGCTTGCGGTACACCGGTTAATCCGACAGAGTTATTGGAAATCTCAAACCAATCGGGCGTTTTTCCAAATTGAAGCATTTCTTTTGTCATCCAAACTCTGTTTGCAACAGCAATAAATAGTTTTGAAGACACTATATCTTGTACTAACAAGCTGTCTCCTGTAGGAATATTTACTCCTGCGGGCAGCTCATAATAGAATGGGAAGTCATAGTTATTACTAAATACTTTTACAGTTTCACCGCTTTCGTAATTTCTTGAAGCGTGGAAATATACAGAGTCTCTGCTGTTATAATCTTCAAAGCTTTCCCAAAGTGCCACCGGAGTTTGGAATGCTTGTGCATTGCCAAAGCCTGTGGAGGGAATAAATTGTGTTGAAAACGTAAATGCCATATCTTCGGAACGCTCAAGGCCACCGGCTACTGTTGATACCACAATGGCTTCGGAATGAATTTTTGAAACAACGCAAGGACCACCATTGTTGGGACCATAAAGTGTTGTACCTTGTTTTACGGTATTCCCTTCACCGGAAATAAATATCGTTCCTTGACGATGTGCACCGGCTAATACGCGGTTTTCACCACCTGAAGCAGCTACTTTATAAAATTGTGCGGTGATATAGTTTCTGTTATTTGTGGTAAACGTATAATTCACGTTACCGGTTTTTCCTTTATGGATTCCGCCATCTGTTCCGGCAAAGAAAACATTGTTCTCGCTAGGCTTGAACACGAGGCATTGTTGTCCGGGATGCACATATTCTGATAAAAATACCGATCCGGCAGGGAATGACTTCATATCCCAGGAATATAAACCTTGCTCCACAACCTTCTTACCTTCCCAAATGCTAGATCCGCCAAGGATAACACGATTTTCGTCATCGGGGAATACTTTGATATAGCTGTTATAAATACCTCTTTGTCCAAATGGATCAACAGAAGCAGTAGCAGGTAAAATAACCTGCCAGCTATCCCCTTTATTCGTAGATTTATAAATTCCTTGATGAACACCAAAGCTGGTAATTGCTACAGCATAAATCACATCGGTATTTGATGGTGCAATAGCAAATTCATAGCGTGTTACACCTGTTGCCGGCAACATATGATCTTCTCCGGTGGAACGTAGAACGAATGCTTTAGGATCTCCGGACTTTGAAACATACACTTGGTTATCAACAGAAGCGATGAGCAATCCGTCAGCCTGCACAGACTCTGAATATCCACTCAAATCATTTCCATCATTATCTTTTGCATATTTCCACGTCTGACCTTTATCCGTTGAATACCTCAACCCGGAATTTGTGGCAGCAAAAAGATGATCGCTTGAGTTAATTGCAAGCTCATTCACAAAAGCCCATTCAACACTATTGTCATTAGCTGTTGGAGCTACCAATTCTGTAAAGTTATTTTCACCGCTAAGCTTCCATAAGCCTTGCCCAACAAAGCCGGTTTCGTAGCCTAAATCACCTAACACATTGAATTCCTGCGCACTAAAACCATCTCCTGTGCCGATAAAAATATCGCCATTCGATGCTTGTACCATGGTGCTTACAGTAAGATTAGGTCCTTCAACACGTGTCCATGTAGTTCCTTCATTGATCGACTTCCAGATTCCTCCACCGCTTGCACCGGCAATAAGCGTCAAGTATGCATCATCACGATTGTCATAGATAATACCTTTTGTCTTTCCTCCATAATTATCCGGTCCCAATGATGTCCATTTCAGGGCATTCTGTGATTTCAAACCACTCATCCCTTTTAACTGCTCTTGAGCCGAAAAAACTGCCTCTTGGGGAATGATACCTGTATGCTGATTAGCTCGTAATTCATACAAAAATGACTCAGCCGTAGGTTGCTCTTTGACGCGAGGCTGATAAATTTTGTTGGAATCGGCAATCGCAGAATGAAACAACATACTGAATAACAAGAGATTGGAAATTAGTAAAAATCCTTTTTTCATATCATATAATTTTGATTGTATTTGGATCAAACTCAAATAAAATAGTGGCACAAGTTACGCCAATTATTTAAATATACAATGTGAAAATACAGTTTTTCTTTAACACTTCTTAACAATACTTTCACAACCTTAACATGTGCAAAAGTAAGCAATCCCATGATTATCTCAGCCATTTATCTGATTATTTTCTTTTTAAAAGAGATAAAAGTTGAGCTGATTGAAAAATAAATCTGAAATTTGAGTTTCAAAAAATCATTGACCAACAATTGGCAACTTAGTTAATAGGCTGAATTTCCATGGATTAGCACACCATCACAAAGGAATAAACAATGAAAATGCAGTTTTTGGACAGCCATGAAACAGCACCCAATGCTTTATATCGGATTGAAGGATATTGGTCATTTACCGCAAACTTAAGCCGTAGATGGATGCTTTCTTTTCAAAAGCCGAACTAAATCGTTCAATTATTTCACGAAAAACTATTTTCTAACGAAGAATTTCGCCTACAGCAACAGCTTTTAGTCCCGTTTTTGAAGAAAAATTGTTAATAACTTGATGGAATTATATTCCCTTTAGCACATTTGAGGGGAGCCAGCCCGTGCTTCCGTTTGCAATTCGAATGCGATTCCAGCCTGATACTTCATCGAGTAAAAGCACTTTTGTTCCTTCATGCAATACAAATAAATCAACGGTCGATGCAGAAGGAGCACTTTTTACCGTGATGGTAGGCGTAAAAACTATTGCTTCGTTTTTATTTTGGGTATAATAGTACTTTTGGGAGGCAAGCCCAAAGCTTCCAACAAATAAAAACAACATAAATAGCCCCACAAAAAAGGCAAATTTACGCAAAGCAGTTCGGCTCGAAACAAAATAAACAAAGGCTAAAAGCAAGGTCAATGCAAACAAAGCCACTGAAATCCAAGCCCAACTGTCAGCAGACAACAAATTGTAAAAGGTACGCCACCATGTCTTCAAGAATATCTCAGGCATGGGCTCAATTTTATCCACTATCATATTGTTTGCCATTGCCAGATTATGACGGATGGCTTCATCGGATGGCTTAAGCTTCAAGGCTTTTTCATAATATAATATTGCGGAAGGATAATCCTTTAGCTTGAAATACGAATTTCCAATATTATACAGCAATGCTCCGGAAGTAACTCCCGACTCGAGAATACCATTATAAAGCACTAAGGCTGAGTCATATTCGGCTTGATTATATAAATCGACAGCCAGTTCAAATTGAGCAAGTGCTGCTTTATCAAAAGCATGCAGCTGCAACTTCATAACCAACAAACCGCAAATTAATAATACAATCTTTATAGCTTTCATAATCGTTTCATATTATTTGATGGTTCGCTCTGCTTTTGTAATAATTTCAAGTGCCTGCTTGTACAAATCCTCCATCTTTTTTCCGGCTTCACCGGGTGCAAAACGGGCATATTCGCACTGATCAAGCACCTGTACGAATTGATTTACAATTTCATCTTCAACTTGTATGTCTTTTAAAGTGGACTGCACGTTATCGATGGAAAGTTCAGACCTGGCAATATTAAATTTATCGGATAAATATCCCCATAAAGCTTGTGATATTTCGGAATAAAACTCATTCTGTTCCGTCTTTTTCATATGCTTTTCTGCCACTTGCAGTCGCTTTTTTGCAATTTTAGTTGCTTTTTTATTTTTCATCAAAGACTGATTCTGCTGCAAGCTTTTTCTACGTCCGATAAGCACCAATCCGGCAACAAACAACAGTATAAGTATTGCATTTATAATAAAATAAGAAAGTGAAGCAAAGAAGTAAGTCCCTGTTTGCCTAAACCGTGCAGGAGAAGTTTTGATATGCATAATATCCGAGCCGATATATCGCACCCCTTCTTGTGAAGGTCCGGCATGCACCATCCCCCCTTCTTCGGCACCTCCTTTATCCACTACAATTTCAAAGGCTTCCGACTTGAGGTTGACATATTCCTTTTTTACCGGATCAAAATAAGCAAACTCAATTGGAGCTATGGTATAGCTGCCGGCATAACGCGGTATAAGTAGATATTCGGCTTGTTTTGAGCCATGAATACCGGAAGCATCAGTTTTTATATTGCTCACTATCTTTGGATCAAACACCTCAAAATCCGGCGAAAAAACAGGTTTTGGTAGATCCAGCAACTCAAGATTCCCTTTGCCGCTAATAGTTATGCTATAATTAATTGCATCATGTGCTGCCAGATGCGTGCGGTCCGGTGCAACCTTCATATCAAACTGCCCCACAGCTCCATTAAAGTGTGCGGGCTTTTTCGTCGATGGCAGTGGCAATACATCAACCGATAAGCGATTTGATGAAAGATTTTTCTGCACATTTCGGATATTTCTATTGAAAAAAGGATCGTCAAAGAATCCACCAAACGGATCACGCCCACGTTGCGATGACTGGACCCTAATTTGTGCTTCGCAGCTCAATTCTATTGGGTCAAGCGTAATTTTTCCGGCTTTTTGCGGATAAAGTGCAAGTTTTCTGATATCTGCAACGATATACTCTTGCCCGTCAATAATTTGTTTTGATTGCTGCAGCTGCTTATCGGGTTCAAGCAGATTTTTAGTCCAAAAACCGGGAAAAGATGAAAGCTTGGTTACATTTACCGACCTGAGCGATACGCGCGTATACAGCTTATAGGTAATTAGAATTTGTTCGCCTACATATGCAGAGGATTTATCAACTATCGCACGAACAAACAAATCTTTTGAGGATATACCGTCAGATTGTTGACCGCTGCTTGTACTTCCTCCACTTTGTGCCGGAGCAGATTGTGTTGAAGCAGGAACAACCTTAATTTGCACACTTTGGGATGTTAGCTTTGAATTGTCCACCATTACAGAAGCACTGCCAATCGTATAATCCCCTTCTTTATTTGCTCTAAGGATATAAGTATAAGTTTGGCTGTGCGTTCGATCCATCTTCCCATTTACAATCTGAATGCTTGAACTTGTGGACAGCATGGGACCGCTTAGCACGGAAAAGTTACGAAAGTCGGGACCTCGGAAATCAGAACCATCGGCGTTTAACTGAAACTCCACCCGAAACTGCTCTCCCAGCTCCACAGTAGACTTGGTGTTGACACTAAGTACCTGTGCAGATAGCATAAACGGAAACAACACCAACACACCAAGCCAAAATTTATAAAAAACTTTGACGTTTGACAGTGTATTTATTAATGTTCTTGGTTTCATTTCAATTTTTCGGGTTTAGTGATACTACAAAACTAATTAACGCAATTATGTGCACAAAATTTTACCAGTCTTTTTCTTTATTTACACCTTTTACCTGCTTCATTTGCTGCTTTTGTAAATTCTCCAGTGTTTTCTTCTCTTCTTCCGTCAATGCTTGCAACATTCGTTCAGCATCTTCTTTGGATAATTGCGGCTGCTGATCGGGCTGACTTTTATCTTGTGACGAAGATTGTTCATCCTGATTTTGCTGCTGCTGATCTTGATTATTCTGTTGATCATCCTGCTCATCCTCATTTTGATCGCCGCTTTGTTGATCTTGATCTTGCTGATCTTTGTCCTCGTTTTCCCCTTGTTGATTTTGTTCGGATTGATTTTGCTGTTCCGTCATCTTCGCCATGGCATAAGCGAGGTTGTAGCGTGCATCTTCATCGGATGGATTGCGTCGCAATGCTTGTTTGAAATATGGGATGCTTTCTGCATATTTTTCTTGGCTAAGCAGGCTGTTTCCGGCATTGTAGAGGCTTTTGCTTTCCAATTTCGGATTATGCGTCCTTTCGCCCACATGCCCATAATGCTGTAGCGCTTCTTCAAAATTTTGCTGCTGATAATACGCATTTCCTAAATTATAGACTGCTTTATCACTTTTAGGATTCTCATCCACTGCCTTTTGATAACTAACGGCAGCATCATAATATTCAGCTTGCTTGTACAGTTTGTTTCCTTTTCGCACCAAGCTGCGATCCGTTTGTGCAAAGAGGCTTGTTGTCGAAAACAATATTACAAAAGAAATAAAAATATGTTTCATACTTATGATTTCCTCCTTTCAAATAAATTCACTTTTTCCTCCCATTTCCGCTTGCGCGAAGCAATAACTATTTCAGCCAGCAGCAAAAACAACGCCAGACCAATAAATATCTGAAACCTGTTATCGTAAGCGGTATACACCTTGGTTTCAATCAATGATTTATCAATGCCGTCAATATTTTTAAATATGGCATCAAGCCCGACTCGAGCATTTGAAGCCCTCACATAAATTCCATTGCCTTCCGAAGCAATTTGTTGTAAAAGTGCTTCATTCAACTTGGTTATCACGGTCATATTATGTTGGTCTTTCTTATAACCAATTTGTTTGCCGTAATTATTATATACAGGTATTGGAGCCCCTTCAGCCAGCCCCATGCCAATGGTATATAGGTAAACACCTTTTGCAGCCGCTTCGCGTGTGGCTATAATCGCATTTTCTTCGTGATCCTCACCATCTGAAATAATGATAATTGCTTTGTTTCGTTCATTTTCATCAAACGCATTCAGGGCGGCTTGAATTGCCTCTCCTATTGCGGTCCCTTGGGTCGCAACAATATTTGTATTTATGGTTGATAGAAAGAGCTTTGCAGCAGCATAATCGGTCGTAAGCGGAAGCTGTATATAAGCTTGCCCTGCAAAAACCACTATACCGATTCGGTCACCCGAAAGCCTGTCAATCAATTGACTTATAGATTGTTTTGCCCGCTGCAGTCGGTTCGGAAGTATATCTTCTGCCAACATGGAATTTGATACATCCAATGCAATGAATAAATCAATGCCTTCACGCTTTACTGTCTCCATTTTCGAGCCGGTTTGAGGGTTTGCCATTGCAATTATCAATGTGGCGAATCCCAACAGCAGCAAAATGAATTTTATCCACATTCGGCGCTTGGATTGCAAAGGCACCAAGTAGTCCAGCATGCTGTCCGAAGCAAAGCGACGCATTGCACGCTTACGTAGATAGTTTATCACAATATAAAATATGATAAACAGCGGTATCAATAACAAAAGATACAGCAGCTCCGGGCGTTCAAATTTTAACAGATTCACATCCATTTCTTGATTCAATTTAAATTATTGACCTGAAAATTGTATGTCGCAATACAAATTCAAGCAATAAAAACATAAATGCCAGCATCGCCAAGGGAAAATATTCATCGTAATTGCTTCTAAATTCTGTCACATCAATTTTGGACCGCTCGAGTTTATCAATTTCTTGATATACTTCTTCAAGCTTTTTATTTGAAGTTGCGCGATAATATTTTCCGCCTGTATGTTCGGCTATTTGCTGCAAAAGCTGATCGTCAATATCTGCTTCCAGCTCTACAATTCGTGTTCCAAAGGCAGTTTGAACCGGATATGGCGCTGTGCCGTATGAGCCCACTCCGATTGTATAAACCCTTACACCAAAAACCCTTGCAATTTCGGCTGCCGTCATGGGGTCAACCGAACCGGCATTATTCATTCCGTCGGTAAGTAAAATCACCACTTTCGATATTGCATCACTTTCACGAAGGCGCCCTACTGCTGTGGCAAGTCCGTCACCGATGGCGGTACCATCTTCAATCATACCGCTTTTGATGTCTTTGAACATATTCAGAATGACATTATGGTCTGTAGTAAGCGGCACTTGAGTAAAAGTTTCCCCGCTAAAGATTACAAGCCCCATTCTATCGTTCGGTCTTCCTTTAATAAAATCGGCGGCAATAGCTTTTGAAGCTTCTATCCTATCCGGTTTTAAGTCGCGGGCAAGCATGCTGCCCGAAACGTCAAGCGACAAGATGATATCTATCCCTTCGACGGTGATATTCTTTCCCGAGGAGCTGGTTTGAGGTCGTGCCAAAGCCACAATCAACAAAGCCAAGGCCAGCTGGCGCAATGCAAACAATAAATGACGTAAAATGATACGCGGACTTGTTCCGGCGCCATCAAACATCCCTATCTCAGAAAAGCTGACCGAAGCACGTAACTTTGATTCGCGAAACACATACCATACAATCAGCAAAGGGATAAGTAACAAAAGATACAACAAGCCCGGATTGTCAAAACGTATTGTTGCCAACCAGTTCATCATAGCTGTTCCTCCTTCCCTTCTTCTTGCTGCTTTACTGTCGCATAGCTTTCATTCACAAAATCAAGCAAGTGATTTAAGCAGCTGTCATTTTCCAATGCAGTCGGTTCTGCTTTGGCAAACTTCACCAAGTCGGCAAGCTCCAAAGTAACAGCCAGCTTCTGCATGGCTTGTTCGTTGATGGCAAGAGGCAGCAAGCCTTGTAAAATTTCGGGTGTTGTAAGCTCTACCGCATTTACCGGAAATTGAAGCTCAATATACTCACGTACAATATCTGATAAAGCAGTATAATATTCTTTCAGCTTGCCGGTTTGCCACAGTTTCTGATGGCGCAAAGTTTCCAGCTTTTCTATCGCATCCAAATGCGGTGCAATCTTAATCTGCGGCAAAGGCTCCAGTTCAACAGGTTTATTCCTCCTGCGAAGATACCACCACACCAAGCCAAACAATATTAAAGCAATTGCCAAAATACCAATTATCCAAGGTATGATTTCCCAAAATGTAATTGGCATTTCTTCAATGGCTTTTACGGGTTTAAAGCTATCCCCGGCATCAATTTCAACACCCTGCACTTGTAGCATCAAGGGGTTCGATTGAACCGGATAAAAGACGGTATCGCCTTCTGTGGCAAACTCAATGATAAGTGGAGGTATATATAAAAGTCCGGTATCAAAAGAAGTTAACAGCAGTTGTTGTTTCCATACCGCATAACCTTCCATATCCGAAGCTGTTTGCGTAGGCTGTTCTTGACGCAAAATCTCCACATTAGCGCTTAAAGTATCACCAAAAGCAGGCCAGTTTACTCGTATGGATTCAGGTGCAATCAGTTCTAGCTCATACATCAACTGCTCACCAATTCGAATTGTATCAGCACTTATTGTGCTGTTTAATTCAATGGTTTGTGCTTGAACAGATAAAAGTCCAAGCAATAAAATCTTTAGCAAAAAAAACTGTCTCACACAATATTTCATTCTTATATTTTTTGCTTTTATTGACGCATCTTTACTATTTTGACAAATCCTATCTTTAGCTGTTGGCTCTCTTTTTAAACAGTTTCATCAAAGGGCGCACATAATCTTCATCAGTATATATCAAGGTGTTATCCACCCCACTTTTAGCAAAAATTGAATCCAGCTGTTCTTTTTTTGCAATCACCCATTCTTTAAAGCTTTTTTGGGTCCGTGAATTGGATGTATCAATCCATATTTCTTTAGTGGTTTCGGTATCGGCAAATTTAACCAATCCGATTGCAGGTAGCTCTTCTTCTCTTTTATCGGTAATTCGAAGTGCAATTAAATCGTGTTTACGCGCTGCAATTCGTATTTCACGTTCAAAATCATCACTGATAAAGTCGGAAATTAAGAATGCTGTCGAACGTTTTTTAATGGCACTTGTCAGAAACTGCAATCCTTCTGCAATATTGGTTTTCTTATGCTGAGGTTCAAACGAAATCACCTCTCGAATGATTCGAAGTATATGCGAAGTCCCTTTTTTAGGCGGGATAAATTTTTCAATCTGATCGCTAAAAAAGATAACTCCCACTTTATCATTATTTTGAATAGCCGAAAAAGCCAACACTGCTGCCAATTCGGCTGCCAACATCTTTTTCAACTGATTGTCGGAGCCAAATTCATTCGAGCCCGAAACATCAACGAGTAGCATCACCGTTAATTCACGCTCTTCTTCAAATATTTTCACAAAAGGACGGTTAAAGCGAGCTGTAACATTCCAGTCGATATTGCGCACATCATCCCCATATTGGTATTCGCGCACTTCGCTAAATGCCATACCTCTCCCTTTAAATGCGGAATGATATTGACCGGAGAAAATCTGCTGTGATAATCCTCGGGTTTTTATCTCAATCTTCCGTACCTTTTTGAATATATCCTGTTGGCTTACAACTTGCTCCATAGCATTTGTTTACGGCACTTCGATTGTATTCAGAATCTCATTGATTATCTCTTCCGGCTGCACATTTTCAGCTTCAGCTTCATACGTCAAGCCAATACGATGGCGCAACACATCATGCGCTACCGCCCTGATATCTTCAGGGATGACATAGCCTCTACGCTTGATAAATGCATAGGCTTTGGCTGCCAATGCCATATTGATACTTGCGCGAGGCGAACCACCGTAAGAAATCATGTTTTCAAAGCGTTTCAGGCGATACTCGGAAGGGAAACGGGTAGCAAAAACAATATCCGTGATATAATTCTCGATTTTTTCATCCAAATACACTTCCCTCACAACGGAACGCGCTTTTAATATATCGTCCACTTCGATAATTGCAGAAACTGTTTTTAGCTCATTGACAATATTTTGTCGTAGAATCAATTTTTCTTCTTCTTTCTTGGGATATGTGATTACCACTTTAAGCATAAAACGGTCGACCTGCGCTTCCGGAAGCGGATAGGTTCCTTCTTGCTCAATTGGGTTTTGTGTGGCAAGGACCAAAAACGGGTCGGGTAACTTAAAAGACTCATCACCTATCGTAACTTGCTTTTCCTGCATTGCCTCCAACAAGGCGCTTTGGACTTTTGCAGGCGAACGGTTTATCTCATCGGCAAGAATAAAATTAGCAAAAACCGGTCCTTTACGTACCACGAATTCTTCATTCTTTTGACTGTAAATAAGCGTTCCAATCAGGTCAGCCGGCAATAAATCAGGGGTAAACTGTATACGGCTAAAATCAGCTTTTACAATCTTTGCCAATGAATTAATGGCAAGTGTTTTGGCTAAGCCGGGAACCCCCTCAAGTAAAATATGCCCATTGGACAGCAAACCAATCAACAAACGCTCTGTCATCATTTTCTGACCAATAATGACCTTGTCCATCTCCAAATTAATCAGGTCAATAAATTGGCTTTCACGCTGAATTTTTTCATTCAGCTCCTTAATATCGGTTACTATCATAAATCATATTTGTTTGAATGCTGCAAAGATAAAAAGCTCAAAGCTGAAAAGGCGTTAAAAAAAGTTAATAAAAGGAAATAGAAAATGATGAAATACAATGAGTTACACTTATTTTAAATCATTTAACGAATTATGTAAGCCAATTGTAGTTTTATAATTAGGTGAGTTGCCGCACAAAATAATGTAACTTGCAGCAATTTTAACATGTCAAAACATATGGAATTCAGCGCAGCACAAATTGCAGCCTTACTAAATGGAAAGATTGAAGGCGACTCGGAAGTGAAAATCAGCAATGTAGCCAAAATTGAAGAAGGTAAAAAAGGAACCCTAAGCTTTTTGGCAAATCCAAAATACACACCATATATTTATACAACAGACAGCTCAATAGTTATTGTAAACAACGATTTTGAAGCTACACAAGCCATAAAAGCCACGCTTATCAGGGTTGAGGATGCGTATGAAGCATTTGCGCGTTTACTTGAGATTTATCAACAGCTGCAAACGGATAAAAAAGGTGTTTCTTCACTTGCCTTTAGCGCCGGCAGTGCACAGCTGGGGCAAAATATTTATTTGGGCGAATTTGCTTTTGTTGGTGAAAACAGTATAATCGGAGACAATACAAAAATATATCCGCAAGTATATATAGGTGACAACGGCCAGATAGGAGAAAACACCATTATTTATCCCGGTGTTAAGATTTATCAAGGCACAAAGATTGGCAACAACTGTATTATTCATGCCGGCTGTGTGATTGGCAGTGATGGATTTGGCTTTGCCGAGCAAACCGACAAGCACTACAAAAAGATACCCCAAACCGGCATTGTCATCATTGAAGATGATGTGGAAATAGGTGCCAATACAACTATTGACCGTGCAACACTCGGAGCTACGCTTGTTAAAAAAGGCGCTAAGCTCGACAATCTCATTCAAATTGCTCATAATGTGGAAGTTGGTGAAAATACCGTCATGGCTGCACAAGTGGGCATTAGCGGTTCCACCAAGGTTGGAGCAAATTGTATGTTTGGCGGTCAAGTTGGCTTGGCCGGCCATATCAACATAGCCGATGAGGTGAAGATTGCGGCACAGTCCGGAATTAGCTCACACATACACGAAAAAGCAGCTGTTGTCATGGGCTCCCCTGCAATCCCATTTAGAGATTATCGCCGAATTTTGGTGCACTTCAAAAACCTGAATCAGATTGTTGAAAGAATCGCAAAACTGGAAAAACAGCTAAACAGTTTGTCCGACAACAGTACAGACATATAATATTTTGTACTTTTGAACCCAATTTGACAGAAACATCGACACTTATGATGTCAGAATATCAAAATACGATAGCAAAACAAGTGCAAATTTCCGGCACCGGTCTCCATACCGGTCAGCAAGGAACCATGACATTTTTGCCTGCAGCGGTAAATCACGGCATTCAATTTCGCAGAATTGATTTACCCGAACAACCGCTTATTCCCGCTCATATCTCGAAAGTGGTAGACACTTCCAGAGGCACAACCATCGGCATTGACAATGCACGGGTGTTTACAATTGAACATGTGCTGGCATCGCTTAGAGGCTTAGGCATTGATAATGTGCTTATTGAGCTGGATATGGACGAGATTCCCATCCGCGATGGAAGTGCGCGCTACTTTGTCCAAGCATTGAAAGAAGCAGGAATACAAAAACAAGATACAAAGCGCGATTTCATTGAAATAACTGAAGAAATTAACTTTGTTGATGAAAAGTCAGGCTCAAAATTATCGATTCAACCTGCCGAACATTTTAGTGTAGAAGTTGAAATAGATTATAATACGCAAGTGTTGGGGAAGCAGTTTGCCAAAATGGATTCATTAAGTGAATTTGCTACTGAAATCGCAAATTGCAGAACATTTGTTTTTCTTCATGAGCTTGAGTTTTTATTGCATAATAACCTTATTAAAGGTGGTGATTTAAGCAATGCCATAGTGTTTGTAAATAGAGCTGTCAGCCAGGAAGAGCTGGACCGCCTCGCAAGCTTATTCAACAAGCCCAAAGTAAAAGTAAAAGAGGAAGGCATTTTAAACAATCTTGAACTGCATTTCCCAAATGAACCTGCCCGTCATAAATTATTGGATGTGGTAGGTGATCTAAGCTTATTGGGAAAACAAATTAAAGGCAAGGTGACCGCCTACAAGCCCGGTCATTATGTAAATACGGAATTCGCTAAACTAATTTTTAAAACTATTAAATCTTGAATATATGATTAAAGAACCTCCATTTGATATTTATCAACAGCCGGTCTATGACGTTATTCAAATTCAAAAATTCTTACCTCATAGACCCCCCTTCTTATTAATTGATAAGATCCTTGAAGTCACGGAAGATTATATCGTAGGATTAAAAAACGTGACCATGAATGAGCCGTTTTTTGTAGGGCACTTCCCTCAAGAACCTGTGATGCCGGGAGTACTTCAGATTGAAGCAATGGCACAAACCGGTGGGGTTTTTGTGTTACATAATCTACCTGACCCTGAAAATTACATGACCTATTTCCTCAAGATTGACGACGTAAAATTCAGACAAAAGGTAGTGCCGGGCGATACGCTTATTTTTACACTTGAATTAACTTCACCTGTTCGTAGAGGAATTTGCAATATGAAAGGGGTTGCTTACGTTGGTAATAAAGTTGTAACCGAAGGCAAGTTAATGGCGCAAATAGTCAAAAACCAGCCTTAATACTTTATTAACATATGAATCAGCCGCTTGCTTATGTTCATCCACAGGCAAAAATTGCCAATAATGTGGTTATTGAGCCATTTGTAAATATCGAAAAGAATGTTGTAATCGAAGAAGGCACTTGGATTGGCTCCAATGTGACCATTATGGAAGGTGCACATATCGGCAAGAACTGCCGTATTTTTCCGGGTGCCGTTATTTCTGCGATTCCTCAAGACCTTAAATTCGATGGAGAAAAAACAGTCGTTCGTATTGGTGATAATACCACTATTCGCGAATTTGTAACCATTAATCGTGGCACCAAAGCAAATTGGGAAACAGTGGTAGGCTCAAACTGTCTATTAATGGCATACGTACATATTGCACACGACTGCATCATAGGCGACAATGTTATTTTAGCAAATGCATGTAATCTTGCAGGACATATCCAAATAGATGATTGGGCAATAATTGGCGGGCTTTCAGCGGTGCATCAGTTTGTGAGAATTGGCGCACACTCAATGATTAGCGGTGGCGGCATGGCGCGTAAAGACGTACCTCCTTTTACAAAAGCCGGACGCGACCCCTTGTCGTATGTGGGAGTAAACTCCATCGGGCTGAGAAGACGCGGCTTTAGCGACGAACGCATCAATGCCATTCAAGATATATACCGCATCATTTATTTGAAAGGACATAACGTCAGCCGTGCCGTGAATTATATCGAGGCAAATGTGCCTGCTTCACCCGATCGCGATGAAATTCTTGCCTTCATAAATAACTCTACAAGAGGCATTATGAAAGGCTACGGGACAAACCGCGAATAAGCTTTTTACACTATATTTCTTGTAAAGACTGTGAATTTCAGTACTTTTTACTAAATTTGCAGCCTATAAATATTGATATTTATTAATTTTAATTGATATGGCTACAACTGCTGATTTCAGAAATGGATTAATCATAGAATTTAATAACGAGCTATACTCCATCATCGAGTTTCAACATGTAAAGCCCGGAAAAGGTGCTGCATTTGTACGGACCCGACTCAGAAACCTGAAAACAGGTAAAGTCCTTCCAAACACCTTTACTGCGGGCGTAAAAATAAACATTCAGCGTGTGGAAAGACGCCCCATGCAATACCTCTATAACGATGGTACGGATTATCATTTTATGAATGCCGAAACTTTTGAACAAATTCAAATTCATAAAGACTTGATTAACGCACCTCAGTTTTTAAAAGAAGGAGATATTGCAGAAGTAATGTACCATACCGAAACTGATAGCGTACTCACTTGTGAACTTCCTGCTTCCGTAGTATTGGAAATTACCTATACCGAACCCGGTGAAAGAGGCAATACTGCCACCAATGCCATGAAAGATGCTACCCTTGAAACCGGAGCAGAGATACGAGTACCCTTATTTATTAATATCGGTGACAAAGTAAAGGTTAATACTGCAGAAGGATCTTATTCCGAGCGTGTTAAAGACTAATTAACTCTTACACCCATGAAGTTCAACCATCCACTGAATCTTGCCGAATTAGCCGGCATGCTTCAGGCTGAATTTGAAGGTGACCCAAAGCTTATTGTACAAGGGCTTAATGAAATTCACATGGTTGAACCCGGCGATGTTAGCTTTGTCGATCATCCAAAATATTACGATAAAGCGCTTCAGTCAGCAGCTTCGGTAATTATTATCAACGATAAGGTCCAATGCCCGGCAAACAAAGGTTTAATCTTTCACGAGCAGCCCTTTGATGCGTTTAACAAGCTTATTACAAGCTATCGCAGCTTCCGGCCATTAACTGATTCGGTAGGGCAAGATACGACCATAGGTGAAGGCACTATCATTCAGCCCGGAGCAGTGATTGGAAATCATGTGACAATCGGGAAAAACTGCATTATCCACTCAAATGTCAGCATTTATGACCATACAATTATTGGAGATAATGTGATTATTCATTCCAATTCGGTCATTGGTGCGGATGCTTTTTATTTTCAAAAGCGAGATGAAGGCTTACGTAAGTTTGAAAGCTGCGGCAGAGTTGTTATCGAAGATGATGTGGAGATAGGTGCATTATGCAGCATTGATAAGGGGGTTACAGCCGACACCTTCATCGGCAAAGGCACAAAAATGGATAACCATTGCCAAGTTGGACATGATACTTATATCGGCCGACATTGTATTATTGGTTCACATGCTGCCATTGCTGGCGTTACCCGTATTGAAGATGAGGTGACATTATGGGGAAGAGTAGCGATAAATAAAAATATTGTCATAGGAAAAGGGGCTGTCATACTTGCGACTTCGGCTGTAGATAAAAGCTTGGAACCCGCTAAAACTTATTTCGGAAGCCCGGCAGAAGAAGCACGTAAAAAATGGCGCGAATTAGCCGCTTTACGCCAGCTGCCCGAGCTCATTAAATATATTGATCGCAAATAAGAAGCTTTTCTTTATCAGTGAACATCACAGCTCAACTTACTGACATTCATTGTATTGGAAATAAATATAACAGCCAATATCTTAGTCAGAAATAGGATATTGTTTCAAACTCAATTCTTCGCCATCGAATACTGCATAGGTGAAATGCGTCAGCCAGTCACCCAGTAAAATCATTCGACTTTTATCATTCAATTTATAATCAACCGGATTGTGTTGATGGCCGAAAACAAAATAATCAATTTGAGGCTCTTTCTCTAAAACCGATTTGCTAAATATTGCCAGTCTGTGGTTTTCAGGATTAAAGCGGAAATCCGGCCTTTTCTCCATTGCAATATTTGCCAGCCTGCTCCTACGCGAAAAATACAAACCTAAACGAGTACCTATATCCGGATGAATCCATTTAAAAGCAAATTGGCAGCATCTATTTTCAAACAGCCTTTTAATCAGCTTATATCCGGTATCTCCGGGACCTAAGCCATCGCCATGGGCTAAAAAAAACAGCTTATTCCCAAATTGCTTTATTTCGGCTTTCCGATATAAGTTTATTCCTAATTCGTCCGTTAAATATCGAAATGCCCAAATATCATGATTTCCTTTAAACAGATGAATCGGGATGCCTTGGTCTGTGAGCTCTGCCAACTTACCAAACAAACGTGTATATCCCTTCGGAACAACAGTTGAATATTCGAACCAAAAATCGAATACATCACCCATAAGAAAAATCTCGGCAGCATCTTTACGTATATCGTCCAGCCACTGCACCAAATATTTTTCACGCTTTAAGCTTGCCTGATAATCCGGTATTCCCAGATGAAAATCAGACGCAAAATAAATATGTTTTTTTCGTTGTTCCAAAAGGGTTTAGGCTTATCAGACAATATTTTCTTTAAGCAATTCCTTGATAATCAATGACATTTTAGGCTGCGCGGCATTTGCGGCTTCTATCACGTCTTCGTGCGAAATTTCTACTATTTTTCCTTTTATTCCCAAATCAGAAATGATTGACACAGCAAAAACAGCTAATTCCATATGGCGTGCCACTATTACTTCGGGCACGGTTGACATACCGACTGCATCACCGCCAATAATTCGTAGGTATTGGTATTCTGCCGGCGTTTCAAAGGTAGGTCCCGTCACTCCCACATACACACCTTCATGTACATTTATCCCCGCTTTGCGCGCAATTCGTTGGGCAGCATGTAATATCCTCAGATCATAAGGCTCGCTCATGTCAGGAAATCGAACTCCCAAGCGTTCCTCATTTTTACCAATCAAAGGATTTGGCATCAGATTGATATGGTCCGAGATGAACATCAAATCACCTATACCAAATTCGGGATTCATTCCACCGCTTGCGTTTGAAACAATCAAAAGCTTTATACCCAACAGCTTCATAACCCTTACGGGAAACGTAACCTCCTCCATGCTATAGCCTTCATAAAAATGAAATCTACCTTGCATCGCCACAATAGTTTTGCCGCTTAAACGACCAAAAATCAAACGGCCTTCATGACCAAAAACCGTGGATAACGGAAAGTTGGGGATATCTTTATATGCTAAGATGGTATCAATTTCTATTTCATCCACCAAACCGCCTAAGCCGGTTCCTAAAATTATTCCGAACTCCGGCTGATAGTCGATCTTCCCAAGAATAAAATCACGTGTTTCTTCTACTTTTTTTAACATAATTGAAAATATAATCGTCAAAACTTACTTGCTCAGTCTTATGGAATCTGACTTCAATTGGCAGATAAAAGACCGGCAAATTTTCAAAAAGGCTAAAATACGGAGATTCTTTCAAACGACCGGTATCTTTCTCCGTTGTAAGTATGATTTTACTTGTTCCAATAATTTGATTGTAGCGTTCAACGATTGCTTTTATGTCTTGTTCGGTAAAATTGTGATGGTCGGGATATTGCTTATGTATTAAATCAATGCATTTATTTCGCAGATACTCTTTTAACGGGTCCGCATCGGCTATCCCTGTAACCAATAATATAGTTACAAGATTTTTTGGAATCAAACTATCTTGCCCCTTGCTTAACGGAATCATTTTACCATATTTAGTAAATGAGAAAAACAGCTTTTGATGTGGCTTTGGCTTAAGTGTTTCAAGAATTTCCTGTTTGATATATGGAGAAAAAACATGCGGTGTTTTTGTAACTATTATGACTGATGCACGACTTGCAATCGATTGTAAATCACGAAGATTTCCAACCGGAAACAGATGGTCACGAGAATATAAATGATAATAATCTGTTAGCAAAATTTCCAAGCCCGGGCGCAATTTTCGGTGCTGAAACGCATCATCGAGTATAATAACATCGGGTTTGAGCTCACTATCCAAAAGGCGTTGCACCCCTCTAACACGCTGTTCATCAACAGCTAAAGGTACATCAGGGAATTTTTGTGCAATCTGCAAAGGCTCATCTCCAATTTCAGCTACCGTACTTTGAGGGCTTGCCAAAAGATAGCCTTTGGTGGATCGTTTATAACCTCGGCTAAGTACTGCTGGACGGTATGTATTTTGCAATAATTTTATCAAATACTCTACATGGGGTGTTTTACCGGTGCCTCCAAAGCTTAAATTACCCACACCGATAATGGGTGCGTCGAAACGCACAGAGCGTAGGATACCGATATCATACAACAAATGTCTGATACGTAATACCAAGCCATAACACAATGCAATCGGGTAGAGAAAATACCGCATACTTTACATGAATTCGTCTTGACAAATGAGCCCTGCCACGGCTATGATTAACTTTTTACAATAAAAGCTTGGCTAGTAATACGTTAATTTTCCACAAAAGGTTACCTTGATTTTATATATTATTGATTAACTGCATATTACATACAAGATTATTGATTGTTTTTTAGGAATGACTGAATCTATCAAAACATTCAGTACATTTGTTATCTTAAGCATAATTTGAAATCGTATTGAATGAAGTTAAAAGAGATTTTACGACTTTTATTTGAGGAAGCTCCTTTAAGCTGGCAGGAAAGCTATGACAATTCAGGCTTAAATGTGGGCGACCCGGAGCAGGAAGTGACACAAGCTCTTCTTTGCATTGATGTAACCGAAGAAGTAGTGAAAGAAGCTATTGAAAAGAAGTGCGATTTAATCATTTCGCATCACCCTCCCATCTTTCACGGGCTCAAGCAACTTACGCCAAAAGGACATGTGGAGCGAGCAATTATTCGAGCCATTAAATCCAATATTGCCATTGTGGCAATGCATACAAATTTGGATAACAGCTTATATGGTGTAAACAAAAAAGTTGCAGATAAATTAGGTTTGACGAACAAAAAAATCTTACAGCCACAAAAAGGCAGACTAAAAAAACTTGTCACTTTCTGTCCTTTGTCCAAAGCAGAGGAAGTGAGAAATGCGATGTTTGCTGCCGGAGCAGGAAAAATTGGCGATTATGGTGCATGTAGTTTTAATTTAGACGGTACCGGTACATTTGAAGCAGGCATGGAAAGCAATCCTTATGTGGGCGAAATCGGGAAAATTCATCAGGAGCCTGAAACAAGAATCGAAACCGTTGTCCCCGATCATTTGTTGGCAAGCAGCATTCAAGCAATGATAAATGCACATCCCTACGAAGAAGTAGCTTATGATATTTATCCTATAGAAAATACCTATGACAAAGTAGGCTCGGGCATGCTGGGCAGCTTGAAAGAAGCGATTTCAGAAACGGAACTCCTTCAGTTGGTGGCTGATACATTTAACACAAAAGTAGTACGTCACACCAAGTTTTTAGGCAAAAAGATTCAAAATATCGCATTATGCGGAGGAGCCGGTTCATTTTTACTAAAAGCGGCAAAAGCAAGTGGAGCAGATGCATTTATTACTGCAGACGTGAAATATCATGAGTTTTTTGATGCCGATAATTCATTGTTGCTGGTGGATGCAGGGCATTATGAGACTGAACAATTTACGAAAGATTTGATTGCTGAGATATTAAGAAAAAAAATTCCTAATTTTGCAGTCCGGTTTTCGGAGGTAAATACCAATGCGGTTGAATATTTTTCAAATAGAAATCTTTAAGGACTATGACAAAAGAAAAGAAAGCAAAAAAAGATATAGTAGAAGAAACTCCTGTATCAGAAGAATTACTTGAAAAGAGTATTGAAAATAAACTCATTTCATTATATACATTACAACAAATTGACTCACAGATCGATAAGATACGTATTATCAGAGGTGAGTTACCTTTGGAAGTACAAGACCTGGAAGACGAAGTAGCAGGACTTGACACCAGAATAGAAAACTTTGAAAACGACATTGCTGCGTTAAATCAAAATATTAATGACAGAAAGTTGGCGATGCAGGATAGCGCTATATTCATTAAGAAATATGAAGAACAGCAAATGAATGTTCGCAACAACCGCGAATACGATTCTTTAACCAAAGAAATTGAGTTTCAAGGTCTTGAAATTCAATTGTCGGAAAAGAAAATACGCGAATTCAACCAGAAGCTCGAAGAGCTGCAAGCAGATGTTGAAGTAGCAAAGGAAAAACGCGAAGAAAAAGTTGGTGATCTTTCAATTAAAAAAGGCGAGTTGCAATCTATTATTGAAGAAACCGAAAAAGAAGAGCAAGAATATATCAACAAGCTGAAAGGCATTGAAGAACAGATTGAAGACCGCCTACTCATCGCTTACAAACGTATCCGACAAAGTGCACGAAATGGCTTGGCAGTAGTTCAAATTGAGCGTGATGCCTGCGGTGGATGCTTTAATAAAATCCCCCCTCAGCATCAACTGGATATCCGTATGCATAAAAAAGTGATTGTTTGCGAATATTGCGGACGTATACTTGTAGATAATCAAGTAGCTGAATCTTTTCAGATTTAACCTATTGACTTAAGAATTTAAAGGCTGTCCGAACAACTACGGACAGCCTTTTTCATTCGCACAAATGGAAGAGTTGAAACGCACAGATCATACAGAGTCAATCAAATCAAATGAGTTGTTTCAGGAAATTAAACCCGAAACATATTATAGCCGCTATCCGCGCCCTGTATTACTAGGCGATCAGCTACGAAATGCTGACAATATCGGAGCTATTATACGGCTTGCAGATAATATCGGAGCTCGTGAAGCATTGTTTATTGGTGAGGCAGCACATGTGAGTGCCACTAAAATCCAGCGTTGTGCAGCCAGCAGCTATAAAAATATTCCATGGCAGTTTGCTAAAATTGAAGCTGTAGATAAATTAATTGAAGAAGGATATTCTATAATTTGCATAGAAACTGCTGCATCAGCGAAGAATTTATTTGAAACTCAATTAGCTCGAAAAGCTGCATTTGTTGTTGGGCACGAAGTGCATGGCATTCGTCCCGAGCTAATGGCAAAAGCACATAAAAGCGTGTATATTCCGGTTCCGGGACCCACTCGCTCACTCAATGTAAGCCATGCCATGGCAGTTACACTATTTGAATGGTGGCGACAAATGCAAATCTCAAAATAACTATCAGCATGTCATTTTCTACTATTACCCATGTCTTTTTTGACCTCGACAATACCCTTTGGGATTTTGACAAAAGCTCTTACGCAACACTTGTCAAAATGTATAAACATTTCAAACTAAATAAGTTAGGTATTGCAAGTCCGGAGGCTTTTATCAGAGAGTTTAAAGCACTTAACAGCCGATTATGGGAGCAATATCGAAATGGGAAAATATCTAAAGAGGTGTTAAGCGCACTTCGTTTCAGCCAAAGCTTAGAAACTTTTCAAATAAATCCGAACGGCATGGAACAAGAAATGTCAGAATTTTATTTGTCTCAATCTGCACACAGTGTTTATTTAATTGATTTTGCACATGAGATATTAACTTATTTGCAAAATCGTTATTCGCTGCATATTATCACCAACGGTTTCAATGAAGTTCAAGATAAAAAACTGAATAACGCCAGATTTAATGGTTATTTTAAGAGTATCACTACTTCGGAGCAAGCCGGAATAAATAAGCCTGCCGTAGAAATTTTCAAATTTGCCATGGAGAAAGCAAATGCTAAATCCGAAGAAAGCGTGATGATTGGAGATGATTTAAATATTGATATCGAAGGTGCTTTAAATGCACATATGCGTGCAATACTTTTTGACCGAAACAACAACTATAAGGATTCGCCTTCTTATATACGTATTTCAGCATTGGAGCAGCTGTCGGAGCTGCTTTAATAAGGTTTGAAACTTATTTCAAATACGCTAGCAGCGTTTGTTTTCCCTTTACCTTTTCGCCAAGCTGCACCTGGATTTTGGCATCTAAAGGAAGAAAAAAGTCGACGCGCGAGCCAAAGCGTATCAGTCCAAACTCATCTCCTGCATTTCCTAATTGTCCTTCTGAAGTGAAGCTCACAATTCTTCTTGCCATTATTCCGGCAATTTGCCGAACCAATACTTCTCTTCCTTGTTCATCTTGAAATACAATGCTGTTTCGTTCGTTTAATGTCGAAGATTTTGGGTGCTTTGCAAATAAAAACGCGCCGGGATGATACTTCATATACACCACTTTAGCATTAAAAGGGAACCAGTTGACATGCACATTAAAAGGTGACATGAACACGGAAATCTGCAATCGTTCGTCCTTAAAATACTCTGGCTCAAGCACTTTTTCAATAACCACTACCGTTCCATCTGCGGAAGAATACAACTCATTTGCTTTTGCATTAAGTGTTCGATGGGGAACCCTAAAAAAACTCAAGGTCCAAAGTAGCATGGAGGCACAAACAACTGTCACTATCCAAAAAAAAGGCGACTTTGCCGGCAATAACTTATACGCAAGCAATACGAATGCCACACAAATCACGGTAGCTATCGCAATAATCGGAAGTCCTTTTTTATGTATGTGCATTATAAATTATTAAGTACCAAATATATAAAAACTGACGGAATTACGAAAAAAGTAGCATCAAAGCGGTCCAACACCCCCCCATGTCCGGGTATTAAAGTGCCGGAATCTTTTACTCCGGCCTCCCTTTTTAGTTTTGATTCTGTAAGATCACCCAAGGTTCCCATAATTACAACGATAAGGGCGATATAGATCGCATCTTTCATTTCTATCCAAGGGCTCAAGTCGGCTACCAAATAAGCAGCCAATAAAGTTGCCAAAAGCCCTCCAATGCTTCCCTCCCAACTCTTTTTTGGTGAAACACGTTCAAAAAGACGATGCTTTCCTAAAGAAACACCTATCAGATAAGCGAAAATATCGTTAATCCAAATAAAGCCGATTACAATCAAAAGCAGTATAGGACCGGCCATTGGTCCCACTACATCAGCGCGGTAATAAAACAACATTAATGCTGAAGGAATCGCAACAAAAAGCATTGTGAGCCAATGCAGACTCACTATAGTATCAAATTGATAGCGCTTGCTAAATAATGCAATAATCATAGGAAAAATCAGCAGTGCCAATATCCAACTCAAAGCCTTAAACTCAAGCCATTGTACGGCCACTCCGGCTGCCACAATATATACTAAAAGTGAGGGTATGCTATGATAAAATCGCTTGGTCTTTTTAATTTTAATTCGTTTATGAAGTCGGATTATCTCGGAGCTGCCAATTAGTACAACAATAAGCATAACCAAGGACAACAGCTCAACGGAATATAAGATGGAGCCCAGCATAATGATGCCAAATATAAGTCCGTAAAAGGTTCTGGTTACTAGGTTTTTCATACAAACGAATCGCTTAATACGTGGCTTTGCTTATGCTGTTAAAAAGAATTACAAATCATCAATCAAGAATAGGTATACAGATTTTGGCCCGTGTGCTCCATGAACCAAAGTCTTCTCAATATCGGCTGTTCGGCTATTGCCTGTAATAAAACTCAGCTGAGGTGGCAAGCCATTCGTATACTTCAGCTTCAGCTCACGCATGACATCTTTGATGGTAGCACGCACTTGTGAGCTGTAAGCCAATACGAGATGTATGTCGGGCAGGGAAAATATTTCACGGCTGCCTGCATTTGAATCGGACACGACAATTGTTCCTGTGGAAGCAATCAAGCTTTCACAAGCTGTAAGGCTTACCAAAGGGGATTCGTCGCCGGCTGTTTCCCTAAAAAATGGGATTTCTGCAGTTGAAAGCAAACTGCTCAATGTTTGATTTTGACACCATAGCGAACTCCACTGCATCTCATCCATAAGCACGCTTAAATTATTAACAAACTCTTGTTCGTTTTCGCAATACACAAAAAGACCGCCGGCAAGTATCAATTCTTTTGCAAACTGTACCTCCGGATCATCTTCTTCATTTGCTTTGAGCACCCTGATAGAAACATCCACATTTTGATAAGGGTTTTCACGTTTATCAATAAGTGCATTACGCACTTTGGTTAATATTTGTTCCTTTGGTGTACTTTCTTTCATGATGTTTCAGCTTCATCCGTTTCACTAACAGTTTCTATATCAGTCTTGGATTCTTCAGTAACTTCCTCGGCAACAGGGACTTCATCCTCTGATTTAACTTCATCCCACTTCCTCTTTCCGAAAACATCTTCCAAATCCTCTCTAAAGATAACTTCTTTTTCCAAAAGGCGCATGGCAAGTTGTGTAAGTCCTTCTTTATTTTGTTTTAAAATATCTACTGCCTTTTGGTATGCATCTTCAACAATCTCACTTATTTCTTTATCAATCAGCTCATTTGTCTTTTCACTAAAAGGCTTGTTGAATGCATATTCCTGCTGTCCGGTAGAATCGTAAAAGCTTACATTACCAACTTTTTTACTCAATCCATAATATGTGACCATTGCATAAGCTTGTTTAGTCACTTTTTCAAGGTCATTTAAGGCTCCCGTAGATATTTTCCCAAAGACCACATCTTCTGCTGCCCTGCCTCCCAATGTCGCCACCAGCTCATCAAACAGCTGATCATATGTGGTGATTGATCTTTCTTCAGGCAGATACCAAGCAGCACCAAGCGATTTTCCGCGCGGTACTATTGTAACTTTCACAAGCGGATGCGCATGTTCAACCAGCCAGCTGACCGTTGCATGACCTGCTTCGTGAAATGCCACTACCTTCTTCTCTGAAGGTGAAATAATTTTATTTTTCTTTTCCAAGCCGCCAATAATACGGTCGATGGCATCCATAAAGTCCTGTTTGGAAATGCTTTTATGATTATGGCGTGCTGCTATAAGGGCTGACTCATTGCAAACATTGGCAATATCTGCACCGGAGAACCCGGGTGTTTGCCGAGCAAGAAAGTCTTTATCGACATCGCCTGCCAGCTTAAGCGGGCGCATATGCACCTCGAAAATCTCTTTTCGCCCTTCTAAATCGGGCAGTTCAACATAAATTTGTCGATCAAAGCGTCCGGCACGCATTAAGGCGCGGTCTAAAATATCGGCACGGTTTGTAGCAGCAAGTACAATAACTCCGGAGTTGGTTCCAAAGCCATCCATTTCAGTAAGCAGCTGGTTCAACGTGTTTTCTCTTTCGTCATTAGCGCCCGTGGCAGGGTTTCTACCTCTTGCTCTACCGATTGCGTCAATCTCATCAATAAAAATAATACTAGGTGATTTTTCTTTTGCCTGCTTAAATAAATCGCGTACTCTCGAAGCTCCTACCCCTACAAACATTTCCACAAAATCGCTTCCCGAAATTGAGAAAAAAGGAACATGTGCTTCACCGGCTACAGATTTAGCCAACAAGGTTTTTCCGGTACCGGGAGGTCCTACCAACAATACGCCTTTTGGTATTTTACCACCCAGCTTGGTGTACTTTTCGGGCTGACGCAAGAAGTCAACTATCTCAATAATTTCAACTTTTGCTTCTTCAAGGCCTGCCACATCTTTAAAAGTCACATTTACATGTGTATTCTTATCAAAAAGCTGTGCTTTTGATTTTCCGATATTAAAAATTTGTCCGCCTCCGCCTCCAGCCCCACGGCTCATCATGCGCATAAAGAAAAGCCATAATCCAACCAGTAAAAGAATAGGCCAAATCATGCCGAATACACCGGTGCCCCAGTTTCTACGTGTAATATTATTGATGTAAATAGGGTTTTCAATCCCTTCTTGAATTTGCTTCAAATCTTCTTCGAAGGTAGATACCTCGCCGATTTGATACACAAATTGAGGTTGTTCCGGATTATAAACTTGCTTTGATTCAGCTTCCGGCTTTTCATTTTCATAACGCTCAAAGGCTTCAGCATTAAGAAATATTTCTGCCATTTCCTTATTTACAAGGTCGATGCGCTCCACCTCTTTGTTTGCAATCATTTCGAGCAGCTGCCCCTTGTCAATACGCTTGGGAGAAGCACTAAAGTTGGTAAACTGAAGTGCAATAAAAATGACGGCAAGTATTCCGTAAATCCAATAAAAATTGAATTTGGGAGTACCTTTTCCATCCGTTTTCGGCTTGCTATTTTGTTTTTTACCGCTATTCTTTTCTTTCATTGATTTCTAAATATTAATCCACTCTATTCCTTCCTACTCATCGTAGTTGGTAATTATCGCATCTGCCCACAATTTTTCAATCCTGAAATAATTTCTTGTGTCTTCCAGAAAAACATGCACCACTACATCAAAATAGTCCATCAAAATCCATTCCGCATTTTCTGCTCCTTCCACATTATGTGGTTTAATTCCATTTATTTTTCGCACCTGCTCTTCAATAAAATCAGCAATTGCACCTACTTGTGTTTTAGATGCCGCATGGCAGATGATATAATAATCAGTCACAGAGCTATTTGTAGGCTTTAAGTCCATGCTTAAAATATCAGCTCCTTTTTTTTCTTGCATTGCCTCGACAATGCTTTTTAATAATTCATTGCTATCTTCGTTTCTGTACGTTTTTACCATAGAAAATCTCTCGTTTATTAGACAACAAAATTAGCTTATTTTAGTTCAGCATTCCAGCTTAATTTGGCAAGGCTTAATATTTTAGGCTTACTCTCTGATTTCGTGATACTTACAATATTATTTATGAAAATATCCGAGATTAAAATTCAAGTTGCATCGAATAATTAAAAATTTTCTGCCAATTTAGCTGTTTATTTTGCAAAAATACTAAACGCTCAGGCATTATGTCAATTTCTTGGCAAAAGCTACATTTGGAGGATGTAGCCTCCACAAATTTATGGTTACAAGAACAATATTCCCTTGGCTATGATATTCAAGGGATGGTGGTTAGCACTGATTATCAAACTGCAGGAAAAGGATTGGGGACCAATAGCTGGCATAGTAAAACTGGCGAAAATCTGCTTTTCAGCTTAGCCATAAACACCCAACTCCATGCTTCAAATCAGTTTTTAATTACCATGGCTGTCTCTTTGGCACTTATTGACATGCTCAAATCTCATATAGGCGGTGAAGCTTTAAACATCAAATGGCCCAACGATATTTGGAAGCAAAATAAGAAATTAGCCGGTATCCTCATATCGCATATGATTAGCGGTAACTTATTAGATATGACAATAATAGGCATTGGGTTAAATGTAAATCAAACAGAATTTCCGGCAAATTTGAAAAACCCGGCTTCCATGGCAAGCTTTAGTGAAAAAACGTATGATTTAGACAAAATAAAAGCCGAACTACTGAACCAATTAGAAACACAACTCACTAAACTCTCGCAGCCTGAGCAATTGGATAGCATCAAGAAGCGTTATTTATCGCATTTGCTTTATTTACAAGAATTTAAGACTTATTTGATTCAAGATCAAGAGAGAGAAGCAAAAATTATGGAAGTAAATTCGTTTGGTCAGCTCGTTCTTCAAGACCGCAAGCATGAAACGCTAATTTGCAATTTCAAAGAAATTGTTTTTCCGCTGGATTAATCAAACACCTTCACCGCCAGGCTATCGGCTATATGTTCTACCAAATGCTGCAAGGGGCGTTTGGCAAGCATTGCCATCATCGGATTAAGCTCAGCTTGAACTTCAACCTTTGCTTCGGCATCCTCATCAGTTTCACGAAGATGTACAAGCAATTCAAATTCAAATGGAGATTTCCCGTCGGGCTGCAAGCGCAACAAGCTGTTTGGCCGTCTTTCGGCTACGCGAAGCTTTAAACTTGTCATCCCTTTAATGGTGAACGAACAATGATCACTGTCTGCCTCCCAATTTATAATTTGCTCCGGCATCAGGCTGCCCACATTTCTTAAATCAGATATAAAAGAAAATGCTTTTTCCGTATCGGAATGTAAACTCTTCCAATTGCTGCTAAGGTCCATAATTAAAAATGCTGTTTACAAATTATTCTTTATAGCTTCTTCACTCCATCTTTGGGAATCCAGCTTCCATTCTTTCAGTGACTGCCACTCACGTTCGTTAATATAATTTTCTTCTAAAGCCTTTGAAAGCATACTTTCGAAGTTTGTTAAAGTAGCATATTCGCAGTGGGCATCCGCAAAATTTTGAATGGCAACAGGTAATTCATATGAAAAGATTGCCAATAGTCCTTTTACATTTGCTTCGGCTTCTCTAAGTGCTTGCACGGCATTCAAACTGCTTCCTCCGGTTGAAATAAGGTCTTCAATCACCACCACGGATTGGGCAGAACCAATTACACCTTCAATTTGATTATTTAGTCCGTGTCCTTTCTTCTCGGTGCGTACATATACCATGGGCAATCCCAAATCTTGAGCCACTAATGCACCATGAGCAATTGCACCGGTAGCTACAGCAGCTATCACATCAGGTTTACCAAATTTCTCAAGGAGCACACGACTAAACTCTTGACGAATATATGTTCGGATCTTGGGATGAGATAAGGTGATGCGATTATCACAATAAATTGGGCTCCTTAGGCCGGAAGCCCAGGTGAATGGTTTGGCAGGATTAAGTTTTATTGCTTTAATTTGCAATAATAAACCGGCCAGGGTCATTGATGCTTGGTCATTTCTATTCATGTGGCAAATGTATAAAGTTTTTAACGAAAAATATTACATGAAATTGGCTTCGGAGGAAGAAATAAATTCTAAATATGGTAAAGAAAGCTATATCAAGCTCGCAGGCAAGCCACTTAATGATATGATTATCAACTGGATGAGCAATCAATTTGAAGGCAATTTATTTTTTCAAACCACAGATGAGCCCTTGATTTTTTTTCAAAAATATATTCCAAACATATCCTTTATTGTTGCAGCAGGCGGAATGGTACGAAATGAAAGGCATGAACTATTGTTTTTTAAAAAGAACGGATATTGGGATTTTCCAAAAGGCCATGTGGAAACGCATGAAACCGTGCAAGAAGCAGCCATACGAGAAGTGCAAGAAGAAACAGGTATTAAGCAGCTAAAGATTGTCGGGGCTTTGCGGGACAGTTGGCATTGCTATATTTATCAGGCTCAGCCGGTATTAAAAAGAACATATTGGTTTGAAATGGAAGCAAATAGTGCTGAACAATTAGAAGCTCAAACTTCTGAAGGCATAAGCAACTTAAAATGGGTCAGTTTCATACAATTAACTGATATTTGCAAAGGAAGCTACAGAAGCTTGAACGAAATGATACAAAATTTTTATAATAAGTTAGCATGAACACAAAAAAAATAGCTGTTTTTCCCGGCTCCTTCGACCCCATCACAAAAGGTCATGAAGCTATTGTATTACGGGCATTAGCTCTTTTTGACAAGATTATCATCGCCATTGGGCATAATGACAGCAAACAAGGATTATTTAAAATAGAACAGCGAAAACAATGGATTGATGAGGTGTTTAAAGCATATCCCGGCATTGAAACCTCGGTTTATGAAGGGCTTACCATCGATTTTTGCAGAAAAGTAAATGCAAAATATATCTTGCGTGGATTACGTAGCTCCGCCGATTTTGAATTTGAACGCAATATCGGGCAAGCCAATAAAATGCTTGATGATGAGATTGAAACCATATTTTTACTTTCTGCTCCCGAGCATCTCCCTATCACTTCGAGTATTGTACGCGATATATTTCGAAACGGAGGCGATGTCAGCAAGTTTGTGCCTTCGAGTATAAAACTGACAATATAGCAGCCTGAATCACGTTTATTCTGCCAAAGCGTGTATAAACTCATGAAACAGTTTTTAATTCTTGTTATTCTATTCGTAAGCACCATCAGACTTGATGCCGGCATTGTGAAAATTAGCGGGATTTCTAATTTGCCAAGCACGAGCGTTCGTTTGATTCTACCAAGCGACCCAATTTCCGGACGCACCACAACGCTGGCACAAACCACTACCGATTTCAAAGGAAATTTTGAAATTGAAGCCAATATTGCGCATATCAGCTTTGCAAAAATTGCCGCCGGCCTTTATCAAAGCGATATTGTCTTAAAACCGGATGCAGCCTATACCATTCAGCTGACAGCCAATACCACCGACTATACATCCTATTTTGATGCATCGCCGCTCAGCTTGAACACGCTGGAAGCCACAGACAACAAGCTCCAACAACAAATTGAGCTGATTAATTTTTCGTACAACGCCTTTGTGTTGGAACATTTTCAAGCCTTGCAGCGGTTTGCTAGGGAAGATTTAATTGACAGCTTGGCACAGGTGATTCAAAAACAACTACCGGAAAACGAAACTGAGTTTATTGATAATTACTTATTTTATAAGCTTGCATCCGTAGAATCAGTGGTTAAAAAATTGAGTCCGGCACAAGTGTATGAGCGTTATTTTAAGGCAAAGCCTGTGTTATATGAAAATCCCGAATATTTTAATTTATTTAAGGAGTATTTTGGAAGCTATTTATTTGAAGCAAAGCATATTGGAACAAGCAAATTTTTCAGCACACTGAAAACTACAGAAAATGTATTAGCAGCTTTTATGCAGGAAGATGACTTTTACAAAAATGACAAGATTTTTGCTGAAATAATGATGTTGTATCATTTGCAGGCATCCTACTGGAACCCACAAGTTTCACATGAAACAGTTGCTCAACATTTAGAGCGTATTGCAAAAGAGTCGGCTGTAACCACTCATCGCAGTATTGCACAAAACATCATTCATATGCAAAGCCGTTTGGCATATGGTGCAAAGCCCAGCGGTTTCAAGCTTAAAGGAAATGACGGACAAACCCATGATTTAAAGGATTTTAAAGGAATTATACTTTTAAACTTTTTGGGTGAAAAATGCCCGCTTTGTGAACATGAATTGCAAAGCTTACACAGCTTAGCTCAAAAATATGCGGAATGGCTGCAAATCATCAGCATTGCCACACCGGAATCCTTTAAGCAGTACAGTAATTTATTTCAACGAAGGCAATACAATTGGACATTGCTGAATTTAGGGCAAGATTTTGCATTATTGGATGCATATAATATCCGTATGTTTCCTGAAAACATCTTGCTTGAGTCGCATTCAAAAGTTGCGATGGCAGCAGTGCCAATGCAGGCTGAAATATTGGAAAATCACATAAAGAAATTAGTGTCTGACAGCCTTTCGCAGTAAAAGCCGCTATGCATCTGCAGGCATTTTTTACCATAAAGCGATAAAAAGCATTAATTTTGCTGAATAAAATATGCCGTTCCGCAATTTAGGAACGATTATTGTCAGAATTTTATCATAAAAGAGAAAAAACCTCATACGATATGTTAAGTTTTATCAAAAAGATATTTGGCGACAAAGCCAGCCGTGACCTAAAAGCCATCGAACCTGTATTGGACAGCGTACTAAAAGCTTATGAACATATTTCTACGCTAAGCAATGATGAGCTTCGGGCTAAGTCACACACATTTAGGGAAAAGATTCAGGAGCGGATTGCAAATGAAACCAAAGAAATTACAGTGATTCAGGCACAGATCGAAGAAGATCCGGATATGTCGAATAATGACAAAGAAAAACTGTATGCCGAAATAGACAAGCTGGAAAAGCAGCAATACGAAAAGACGGAAGAGGTTTTAAATGAGATTTTACCAGAAGCTTTTGCAGTAATGAAAGCTGTAGCCAAACGATTCAACGACAATGAGTTCATAGAAGTTACGGCTACCGAAATGGATCGAAATATTGCAGCAATTCATGATTATGTCAATATTGAAGGCGATAAAGCTATTTATAGCAACAGCTGGAGTGCCGGAGGCAATATCATAAAATGGGATATGGTACATTATGATGTACAGTTTATCGGAGGTATTGTATTGCATCAAGGAAAAATTGCGGAGATGGCAACGGGTGAAGGTAAAACTTTGGTAGCTACCCTGCCGGTATATCTTAACGCACTTGCCGGGAAAGGAGTTCATGTGGTGACGGTAAACGACTACCTTGCAAAACGTGACTCCGAGTGGATGGGCGTGATTTATGAATTTCTGGGACTATCAGTAGATTGTATTGACAAGCACGAACCAAACTCCACCGCCAGAAGAAATGCCTATCTAGCAGATATCACCTACGGAACCAATAACGAATTTGGCTTTGACTACCTGCGTGACAATATGACCGGCAACCCGGACGAACTTGTTCAACGCAAACACCATTATACCATTGTGGACGAGGTTGACTCCGTACTGATTGACGACGCACGTACCCCATTGATTATCAGTGGACCAACCCCAAAAGGCGACAATCAAGAGTTTGATGTGCTAAAACCGGATGTCACCAAGCTTTACAATGCCCAAAGAACTTTAGTAAGCAGTATGCTGGCGGAGGCAAAAAAGATATTGCAATCAAATCCTAAAGATGAAGAACTTAAAAAAGGAAGCGATTTATTATTCAGGGCATATCGCGGCTTGCCGAAAAACAATGCACTCATCAAATTCCTTAGTGAAGAAGGAATGCGTAGCCTGATGCAGAAAACCGAAAGCTTTTATATGCAGGAGCAAAGCAAAAATATGCACCTTATTGATGACGAGCTGTATTTTGTAATTGATGAGCAACATAATTCGGTAGACCTCACCGAAAAAGGAATTGACTTACTTACCACCTCATATAACGAACCCGGCTTTTTCATTTTACCGGATGTGGGAGCCGAAATTGCCGATTTGGAGAAGCAGGAGCTGCCCGAGCAGGAGCTGCTGGACAAAAAATCGGAGCTGATTCAAAATTTCAGTGTGAAGTCGGAGCGCCTGCATACGGTGCATCAATTATTGAAGGCGTATACCCTTTTTGAAAAGGATGTGGAATACGTCATCATGGACAACAAAATCAAAATTGTTGACGAGCAAACCGGTCGTATCATGGAGGGACGTCGGTATAGCGACGGGCTTCATCAAGCCATAGAGGCAAAAGAAAACGTAAAGGTAGAAGCTGCTACCCAAACATATGCCACCATCACCTTACAAAACTACTTCCGTATGTACAACAAGCTGGCGGGCATGACCGGTACAGCCGAAACGGAAGCAGGTGAATTTTGGGATATTTATAAACTGGACGTAGTGGTTATCCCCACTAACAGACCCATTATGCGTGATGACCGTGAGGACTTGGTTTATAAAACAAAAAGGGAAAAATTCAATGCGGTAATTGATGAAATTGTAAGTCTTGTGGATGCAAAACGCCCGGTACTTGTGGGTACCACCTCCGTGGAGACATCCGAACTACTCAGCCGCATGCTAACCCGACGCAACATCCCGCATAATGTTTTGAACGCCAAGCTGCACCAGCGTGAGGCACATATTGTAAGGGAGGCAGGACAGCCGGGCGTGGTAACTATTGCAACGAATATGGCAGGTCGAGGAACGGACATTAAGCTGGGCGAAGGAGTAAAAGATGCCGGCGGCTTGGCAATTATTGGTACCGAGCGCCACGAATCGAGGCGAGTTGACAGGCAGCTGCGCGGTCGTGCAGGACGACAAGGCGATCCGGGTAGCTCTCAGTTTTTTGTTTCGCTTGAAGACGACCTGATGCGTATGTTCGGCTCCGGACGTATTGCCGGACTGATGGACCGTATGGGACTTGATGAAGGAGAAGTGATTCAACACTCCATGATTACCAAATCAATCGAAAGGGCACAAAAGAAAGTTGAAGAAAATAACTTCGGGATTCGAAAACGTCTGCTTGAATATGACGACGTGATGAACGCGCAACGTGAAGTGATTTATAAAAAACGACATCATGCCCTTTTCGGAGAACGACTGTCGGTAGATTTATCAAATATGCTTTACGACCTGGGTGAAGCGCTCATACAAGATTATCAATCTCAAGATTATGATGAGTTCCGCGTTGCAGTATTGCGGGATATGGCTTTAGAACCGCCTTTCGATAAAGAAACATTCCGGGCTGAACGAGTGGAAGCTCTTAGCGATCAGCTGTTTGAAAAAGCTACAGTCGTGTATCGCGACAAGAATAAACGAATTGGCGAACGTACAATGCCGGTCATCAAAGATGTGTTTGAGCGCCAAAAGCAATATGAAAATATTGCCATTCCAATCACTGACGGCAAAAAAGGCATGCAAACAATTGTAAACCTGCAAAAAGCAATGGATAATGGCGCACGCGAAGTGGCACTATCAATTGAAAAAAGCATCAGCCTTGCATTAATTGACGAATCTTGGAAAGAGCACTTACGCGAGTTAGACGACCTCAAGCAATCGGTTCAAGCGGCTACATATGAACAAAAAGACCCCTTGCTGATTTATAAGTTTGAGTCGTTTGAATTGTTTAAGAATATGATTCACAGAATTAATAGGGATGTGATTTCATTTTTGATGAAAGCCGATATCCCTGTACAAGACAGCTCAAACGTACGAGAAGCACGTCGCAGCAGAGGTATTGACCGTAGTAAAATGAAGGAAGAACGCTCCGACCTTTTATCACAAGCACATAGTAAAACTCAACAGCAAGAAGTGACACAACCCATTATTGCAGAGAAAAAAGTGGGACGAAACGAGCCTTGCCCCTGCGGAAGTGGAAAGAAATATAAAAATTGTCACGGAAGGGCATCCGCTGAAACATGATTTGTTGTATATTCGTAGTGAAAAAAAGACGGCTAAAAATTAGCCAAAGCGAATAAACAACATGAAAACAAAACACGGTCTTCTACTCTTGCTGAGTATTGCTTTATTATGGACATCTTGTAAAAAAGATGACAAACTAACAAAGGATAATCGTACGATTTTTCAATACGAACAACCGATTGTAAATCCGCCCGATACCTTTGCCATAGAATTTAAGTTTAATTCGCATGACGAAAAAACTGCACGCATTTATTTTGAAGAAGAAGGCGAATGGCAAATAGTTAAGGAAGGCGATACGCGCTATTCGTTGAATTTTGCAGATAAAAACGGAGTACACCCCATACAAAGCTCCGCTCTCTTTAACGTATTTCCAGAATTTGAATACCAAGTTGTTGTTTCCAATATGTCATCATTGGAAAATATGAACTGCAGCGTAGGATTTAACAAAAAGCAGATTGAAGTTGAAAGTTTGACGAAAATTCATTAAATTAGTGAGTTATGAATCACTTTTTCAACTATATCACTACACTTACTATTATCCTATTCGGCATATGTGCTACAAATAGTTTTGCACAAACCACTTCCAAAACACACGATCCAAAAATAGGCTTGGTTTTAAGTGGAGGCGGCGCCAAAGGCTTTGCCCATATTGGGGCATTAAAAGTTTTTGAAGAAGCCGGTCTTCGATTTGACTATGTGGGTGGAACAAGTATGGGAAGTATCGTTGGCAGTTTGTATGCGCTGGGATATCATCCCGACAGCATTGCAAATATCATACGAAGCCAAGACTGGGAAGCATTGATGAGTGACCAGATTCCACGAAAATATATTCCCATTGAAGAAAAACAAAATAACGATCGCTTTTTAATCACATTTCCGTATGCCGAGCGCAAAGTAAAAGTTCGTTCCGGATTGCATAACGGACAACTTATTGATATTCTCTTGGCAAAATACCTGAGCCCCGCCTTTTTAATACAAGACTTTAACGAACTTCCCATCCCATTTTTATGTATAGCCACTGATTTGTCAAATGGCACAGACACCCTGCTAACAAGTGGCAACCTGCATCAGGCAGTGCGGGCAAGCATGTCAATTCCGGGTTATTTTACCCCTGTTGACATTGGCACAAAAAAGTTGGTCGACGGAGGATTAATTAATAATTATCCCGTTGTGGAGGTAAAAGAAGCCGGTGCAGATTTTATTATCGGAGTGGATGTGCAAAGTGAACTAAAAGAAGCGGAAGAGCTGACGGACATACTTTCTATTTTTAATCAAATCGTTGGTTTTTATAGGTTTGATAAGCATGAACAAGGTAAAAGCCTGACTGATTTATATATCAAACCTGATCTTTTTGAATTTGATGTGATGAGCTTTGATGCCTATGAAGAAATAATGGAGAAAGGGGAAGAAGCTGCCCGGGCAATGCTACCCGAATTACTTAAAATCGTTGATTCACTGAATCTTAAAGATCGACCAACACCTGATTTGATAACCCGTCCCATTGACTCAATCTTCATGTATTCCTATCAATACAATGGCTTAAAAGATGTGTCGCACGATTTTTTGAATGGAATTTTAAATCTCAAACCCCGAACTTGGGTAAATATCGATATGCTATCGAAAAGCTTGTCGAGAGCCTATGGAAGCGGCTTTTTCAGATCAATAAGTTATCATGTGGTACCTGAAGAGGACGGACTACGTCTTGTTTTTGAAATTCAAGAAAACAGCACCGGTATATTAGCTGCCGGCTTACATTATGATAGTGATTATAAAGCTTCCGTTTTGTTATTTGCAGCTATTAATAATGCAGGATTGCGCGGCTCAAAGTTGTCAGTCGATTTGAACTTAGGAGAAAATCCATTATTGCGTGCACTTTATCTTATCGACCGCGGTACAAACATCGGATTTGGCATCAGACCCGAAGCGTTTACGCTACGGCTCAACCATTATAACAAGAATAAAATCAATGATGTATACAAATCTACTCAATATGCAGTTTCTACTTTTTTACAATGGACTACACATAATACATTACGTGTAAAAGCGGGAGTAACCTACGAAAGCATTTTAATCAACAGCAACTTTGCATACGATATCCCTAAAGGCTTTAACCCCAACATCATACCATTTATAAAAATTGCTCTTGACACAGATAATAAAAACATGTTTCCAACAAGTGGAATCAAGTTAGATTTGCAAGCGAAATATGTACATAGTATTAGCAAGCGAAGCCAAGAAGTGTATGACAAAAATGTGATGGTGCTTTCGATGAAATACAATACAAATATTCCCATACATCCCAAGCACAGCCTTCAGGCAGGCTATACATTGGGTTTTACGCTAAATAGTAAAACTCCTCCTTTGCAGCATACATTTCTTATTGGAGGGCAATCCAATATAAGCTATTACGATAGTTTTATTCCATTCACGGGACTGCATTTCATCGAAGAAACAGCAAAGCAGGTAGTAAGTGGAAACATTGGTTGGCAGTTTAACTTTTTACCGGACTTGTATTTTACGTTTAAATCAGATGTAGGTTTTATTGCCGACACATTTGATGAACTAGCAGATTATCCGAAAGTTATAGCCGGTTTTGGACTTTCTTTGGGCTATGAAAGCATTATTGGTCCCATAGAAATTAGCATTATGAAAAATAATTTGCACAAAAGCATTACAAATTTCTTTAATATTGGATATTGGTTTTAAAAAAATTCTATGAAATATTTACGTGTTTTACTAAAGCTGAGCGGTGAGGCGCTCATGGGTCAACAAAATTATGGCATTGATTCCCAACGACTGCAACAATATGCCGAAGAAATACAAACTTTAGCCGAAGCCGGCACACAAGTCGCGGTAGTTATTGGCGGAGGAAATATTTTCAGGGGGCTTCAAGGCAGCAAGCAAGGGATGAACAGAATACAAGGCGATTATATGGGTATGCTTGCTACGGTTATCAACAGCCTTGCGCTCCAATCGAGCTTACAAGATGTAGGTCTGAAAGCAAGTGTTTTATCCGGTTTATATATCGACCGTGTGGCAGAATCAATGAACGGACCAAAGGCGATTGAACTCCTTAATGAAGGACAAATAGTTATTATTGCAGGTGGTACGGGCAATCCTTTCTTCACTACCGACACCGCAGCAGCCTTGCGCGCCATCGAAATACAAGCCGATGTGATTTTAAAAGGCACACGTGTGGACGGCATTTATTCGGCTGACCCCGAAAAACATCCCGATGCAGTTAAATTCACGCATCTGACCTTTGATAAGGCATATAATGAAAAGTTACAGGTGATGGACCTTACTGCATTTACACTTTGTAGTGAAAACAATTTACCCATAGTGGTTTTCGATATGAACACCAAAGGGAATTTGCTTAAAGTAGTGGCTGGCGAAGAAATTGGGACTACGGTAACGAATTAAAGAATCCTAACAAAGCTAGCGTAACCGACGCGAAGTATTCTTTAAAGGAGCGTTAGACTTTATTTCTGAAATGCAAAAAAATGGCAGAATAAATGTAATTGAAACAGAGATAACAGTTCTAAGCATTTATGATAAGGGTTATATATCTTAAGCAGATATGGGCAATGCCAAAAAGAAAGAAACTGCTCCGGATGGCAGCCCCGACCAAAATATATTTGATATTATGCAGGGCGTGAGTATTAATATTTTTGTAAAAAGTGATAGACTATGAGCAAAACAGATATTAAAAAGGATAACAATTATAAAGATTGGCTCATTTCGCTAAAAAGAGATATAAGACAACGCCAAATAAAAGCTGCATTCGCGGTTAACAACGAACTAATACTTCTATACTGGGATTTAGGCGAACAAATTGTTGAAAAACAGAGAAATGCGGAATGGGGAGATAAATTTCTTGAGCAATTAAGTAAAGATTTATTGACCGAATTTCCAAATCTGAAAGGCTTTTCTAAAAGAAATTTAGAACTTATCAGGCAATGGTACACATTTTACAGTATTCGGGAAGAAGCAATTACGAAACAGCTTGTTTCGCAAATGGCATTTATACCCTGGGGGCATCATATCCTAATAATTCAGAAAATTAAAGAGGTCAACGAGTCGTTGTTTTATATTCAAAAAACAATTGAAAACAATTGGAGTCGGGCAGTTTTAGAATATCAAATTGAGACAAAATTGTATGAGCGACAAGGAAAGGGTATCTCAAATTTTCAAAAGGTATTGCCAAGTCCGCAAAGTGACCTTGCTTACGAGCTACTTAAAGACCCGTATCATTTCGACTTTTTAGAATTATCAGAAAAAGCAAGAGAAGCTGAGTTGGAAAATGGCTTAGTTACGCATCTGTCACAATTTTTATTGGAATTAGGTAAGGGATTTGCATACCTGGGAAGGCAATTTAGATTTAAAATAGGCAGAAAAGATTATTTTAGTGATCTTGTTTTTTATCATACAAAACTAAAGTGCTATATAATCATTGAGCTAAAAACAACCGAATTCGAACCTGAATTTATTGGAAAACTGAATTTTTATGTTTCAGCCTTTAATGAGTTGATAAAAGATGAAAATGACAACCCGACTATAGGTATTTTGCTTTGTAAGAAAAAGGATAGTTATGAGGTTGAATTTGCATTAAAAGACATTAATAAACCCATTGGAGTTAGTTCCTATCAATACACAGAATTAGTTGAAACCGTAAAGGAAGCGTTGCCAAGCGAAGAAGAACTACAAAATGAATTGCGTAATTTTAATTTTTAAGATAGTAACTCGGATTTACCAAACTGTAAAGTAGTCGAATCTGACCACTTTAAACGAAAACTCTACAAGAGGCTGAAAACATAGAACTATTTGGGAAATTCTCCAATTCTATTCCTATTTCCCTGAACTGAAGATTATGCGAACACTGTGCGCACAATTGGCAATTCGTAAAATTAAGCGGTTCAAATTCGATTTACTGAAACAAGGAGTCCTATAAAATACTGTAAACCAGCTTATTCCCTGAACACTAAAAAAACTTAAAAAAAGCTCGATTTTCGATTGTGGTTTGGTACATTTTTTGTTTTTATTTGTAGTGCAAGCTGTTTTTGCAAGGGGAATCCTATTATTTACTTTTTGTCCCATAAAAAATAGCTTATATTTGTCAACGGAAAACTAAAATTAGACGGTATGTTAGAAGAAGCTCAATTTGTTATTGATTCTGCTATTGAAGGCATGGAAAAGTCTCTGGAGCATCTGGAGCGTGAATTTCAAAAAATCAGGGCAAGCAAAGCCACCCCTACAATGCTTATGGGCGTTATTGTAGAATATTATGGTGCACAAGTGCCCATCGAGCAAACATCAAATATCAGTGCGCCCGACCCGAGGCAGCTTATTGTTCAACCTTTCGACAAAAGCTCCATCGGTGCTATTGATAAGGCAATTCGTGCAGCCAATCTCGGCTTCAACCCTGCCAGCGATGGCGAAATAATTCGCATCCAAGTGCCTCCGCTAAGCGAAGAGCGCAGACGCGATTTGGTGAAACGTGCCAAATCAGATTCAGAAGACACAAAAGTAGGTGTCCGTAATGTGCGCAGACAAGCAAACGAGGAACTAAAGCAGCTTGAAAAGAACGGACTGCCCGAAGATGAAACAAAAAAGCTGATGGAACGAATTCAAACTATTACCGATGACTTTATCCTCAAAGTGGATAAGCTCCTCGAACTGAAAGAAAAAGATATTTTAACTATCTAATTCATCTTTTATATCGTCAGTTAAATTGTCTGTTTTATCGTCAGTCTTGGCTGACTTTTTCTTGTCACGCAGCCATCGAAGCAATAAATCAATGGCAGCAGCTGTCAAAGTTGGGGTTTTAAACCCGGATACCACATAATTTTTGACCAATTTATAAGGGTGTAATCCGTCTATAAGCTCTTCATATGCCCTTTGGATATCTTCTTCTCCCTGCTCTACCTTACGCCTTAAGAAAGCCTGCTGCTCTTCTTTTGATTCAATACCGTTTAATGTAAGCAACAATTCGGAATCGATATCTGAAAATAAACCGCTTTCAATCTTTTTTACCATTGAAGAAGCATAAAACTTATTGCGATTGATGTATACAATAATTCCAATAAACGCATATAACAAGCTCATTATCAAAAACCCATGATAATAAGTGCCGATTTTAGCGCCGTACCAAAATACAAAAGCAAATGACAACATCAGCAGTACAATGGTAAGTACAAACATGAGCAATATTGCCGTAATTGCAGAAGAAACAATATCTGCAATGCGGTTTCCCAATTGCCATCCTGTATATGCAATACGCAGATTGACATATTTCTTAACATCACTTCCTAAATCTCGTAAAGGCTGTATAATTTTTCCCATTTTAATCCTATTTTTCTTCTATTTCGGTTGAATTGGCAAAATCTTTTTTCAATTGTTCCAATCTTGTGAGCATTTTATCACACATCAGCTCTTTAAAATCATCGGTGAGCTTGAAGAAACGTTCACGCTCTTCTTTGGGCATCAAGGCAATTAGCAATGTGCCAATAGCTAAGCCGCCCAAAATACCAAAAACTATTTTTTTATCCATTTCCAATAAAGTTTTTCTATCTGATTGTTAGTAATGTATTCAATATACGAAAGTACGCAAAAAATAAAGTTTAAAAAAACGATTGTTTCAATTTTGAAATCAAGCATTCAGCTTACTCACTGATTATCTTCGGCTTGCAACTCATTGTCTGGCTCTTCCAAGAGCTTGTTCGTATTGTCGGAAAGAGGTTTTTCGCCCGATACGGAAAACTGACGATACATAATCTTAAGTACGGTATATACCGGAATTGCGGCAATCATTCCAATTATTCCGGCAAATTTACCCGCAATAATAATTACTAGAAATATTTCTACCGGATGCGCTTTCACACTTTTGGAATAAATAAGCGGTTGAAGCAATAAGTTATCAATCAAATTTGCCACCACAAAGCTACCGAGGATTGCAAATGTAGTATATACAATTTGGTCAAACATATACATTGATAAGATGTATATTAATCCGAGCAAAAGCCCAATTGCTGCACCAATAAGTGGTCCAAGATATGGAATCACATTCATCAATCCACCTAAAAACCCGATTAGCAGTGCATTATGCACACCCATAATTTGCAAACCCAACGAAATAAGCAGCACCATAGCTGTAATTTCAATCAATAAGCCAATGAAATAACGGGAAAGCATTTTTCGTGAATCACTTAATATTTGTTCCACCTTTTGTTCGTAGCCTGCGGGTGTAAGTACTCTGGCAAATTGTTTAATTATTTCAGGCTCTTTGATAAAGAAGAAACTCAAAAAGAATATCATGAAGATTGCCATGAAAATGGAGCTTGCCGTACTTATCAAACGACCAAACACAAAAGAAAAACTTGCTAAATCGATCACACTTTTCAGCTGTTCTTCAATCAATAAGCTCAAATCTTGTTCCGACTGAATGATATCGTACTCACGTAAGAGATGCGTCAACTGATTAATTCGCCCTTGGAAATAATCTTCCAAAACACTAAGGTCAATATTCGAAATTTGACTTGCTTCTTTTATAATCAGCGGTCCTACATATACAAAGAAAGCGGTAATTGCCAAGACAATAGCCAGCAGACTTATCACAGATGCCAAAGTATTATTGAATTTGAGGCGACCAATCCGTATCTTGAGCAAGCCTTGTTTCAGCGGACGTGTAATAATTGATAGCACCAAAGCGATGGCAATAAAATAAAACACATCGGAATAAAAATAGATTAAGACAGCCAAAAAGCTAATCAAAATCAATGATTTTATCACACTAAATTTAACTTTCATCTCATAAAAATTCGTGTAAAGATAATTCGAATTACTTTTACGGCATGAAAACAGCAAAAAAAACAACAATATTTGCGCGTTTAAAGCAGCGTTGGAACATTAAAAGCAATTGTCAGCTGGTAGTTATTCTACTTGTTTTCAGTGTAACAGGTACTGCTTCAGTGTTCACCAAAAAGTATATTATGGCATTTTTGGGCATTGCGCAGCCGCCACATTTCATTGGGAAGTTATTGCTTTTTATTTTTATCACCTTGCCGGCATATCAGGTCTTACTTTTGTTCTTCGGCTTTGTGTTTGGTCAGTTTAAATTCTTTTATGCCTTCGAAAAACGAATGTTTAGTCGCTTTGGCAGAAAAAAATCAAAAAATAAAGAGCTTAATTAAAGGCGGTACGCACGACGAGCTTCAATGCAAAATTATCTAAAGTCTTATCAAGTTGATAATGACCATAACGATAAAACACGCCTACACCCAGGTTCATTAGCGGATTTGACAATAAATTCCCTAGTATGACACCGCTTTCAAAATAACCTTTTTCCGGTGTTTTAAGGCTTGGGTATTGCAATGCATGTTTCGGGCGGAGGCTACCGAAAGCAATATGGGTTGCCAACCCGAGATGCGGTGCAAATTTGCCTTTTTTAAAAAGCAGACTTCCAAAGTCATGGCGGGCAAACAGCATCATATGCCGATCGGCAATAAATTCATTCATCCGCATACTTCCAAAGCTGTTTGGTGCTTCCACGCTAAACGAACGATACGAGGCAGGAATATTAAACATCAGTGGATAAGGCAGTTCGCCCCAAGATTGGGCAGCTTCCAGACGAAGCGATGCATTACCTAAATAGTTTATCTTCCATATCTTTTCTGCCCTCAGCTCAAGTTTTTGATAGTTTTCATCGAATTTATTATCCAAAAATCCATGTATAATACTTGCTGACACCACCATTTTGGCATTATCGAGAAGCAGCTTTTCGCGGTGACGGTAATACGCACGTTCACCAACGGCATAACGAAGTCGAAACCCCAGCTCCTTCATGTCAATCGTTTTTTCGGAGGGCGACAAATGAGGCAGAAAGTGTGGTTCATCTCCCGCAAAAACATGCATATCCGCTGTGCGAAGTCCAAGTTGCCAGCGATGGTGCGGCTGCCAAGACAGTCCGGCCTCCCAGCCTTTGTAGCGGTTCATGCGGTCCACAAAAAAATGACGATACGAATTGCTATACAACCATCCTGATTGTTCTTCAGGCAATGAACTTCCACCCGAAGCAAAGAAATCATTTACATAATGAAAATCGATGGTAGCTTTATTATTTTTATCTAAATATACCAGCATGCCCAAGCGGTATGTCCATCGCGAAACGCGGGTGGCAAAGCCGCTTGCAGCCGACAGCTTAAAGGCATTCGAAAGCCGATGGTTGGTATTTAAAACAATTGCAGGTTTAAAGCCTTCATAATCTGTAAACAACAGCAATTCATCAATTGCCAAATCAATAAATCCAAGCGGCAGTTTTGCATGCAGGAGTGCTAGGCTGGCATTTAACATACGATCGGTTCCGGCTTTTTCGCCCAGAGAATCCATATAATGATAGGTTTGACGCAAGCGAAGCGGCAAGCTATCTATACGCAGGGCATTCCAAAACATGCTGTCGTGTTTTGGGATATCCTGCTTCACTTGGATTTCACCGGCACGAAATAGCTTCTTATCCAAAGCCTTATTGATCTGAATATCACTCAAATAACTATTTCCGTAACCGTTTATGCTCATTGCCGGCATCATCGGATTTTGAAACAACAAATAAGTTTGCAACTGCACGGGAAACCAGTGGCCATCTACTTTATCGTACAGCTGACGGATTCGGCAGCTAAGCCCTTGTTCGTTTTTCTCAGTTTCCGCTGAAACAGTACGTATTGCCCAGTCGGTACCATTTATTTTCATTTCTCCGGACAATCCATCAAACAAATTCCCTTTTTGAGGAAAAAACCGAATATGAAAAATCGTATCTCCATTTTGATCCGGTATTGCCGACTCAAGTACATATGAATACTTTGATAAACTGCGCGAATTAATGGGATTGGCATAATAGTGCCCTGCAATCTGCAAGGAGGAGGCATAAAAATCTGTTGCCTGCCATTGCGACATCAAAAAAAACAGCAAAGGATCATTAAAGCCGCTAATTTGTGAAGCAATCACTTTTTCATGCTGTTTGTCGGGTGCCATAAAGTATTTTTCAGATACGGTCTCCATCACCATCAGCTCTTGTTTTCGAGCCAACTCAAGCAGTTCTGCTTGCCGGACAGAAACCGTATCAAAGCCCGCCACAAAGCGGTCATAAGTCGTATAGCTGTAGCTATCCAAATTTTTATGGTAATGGAGTGCGGCATATTCGGCAAGATGCTTGAGGATACGTAAGGCAGGGTTTTCTCCGGCTTCCACAACCACTTCCGACAGCTGCAACGCAGCTTCTTCCATACATAAGTTATATTGTGTTCCCTTTTCAGCCCAAACTACCAGCGATCGATATCCCAAAGCCGAAAAGCGAATGCTGTCCGACTTGTCCAGCTCCAGCTCAAAACGACCATCTATATCGGTGATACCCAGCAAAGCAGAATCGGATGAGAAGATATGTGCAAAAGATACGGCTTCAGTGGTTTTACAGTTATGTAAGCTTGCACGGAAGTGAAATCGCTGTGCAAAGCTGTTTTGCATAGTCAAAAACACACATATAAATAGCATAAGGAATACTAAAAGAGGCTTTTTTACATACAAATAAGCTTGTTCCATTATGCAATATGATTTTCATACAAAATTAAGCTATTCTTGCATTTCTGATTCGACATAAGATCAGGCTTGACATCGAATTGCTAAAATTAAAAAGGTTGCACCAATGGCGCAACCTTTTCTATATCATTCTATATCAATTACTTTCTTATTCTTATAAGAAGATTAACTGCATTAAGATAAATACAGGCAATAAGATAATCAATGAGAATTTAATCATATAACCAAAGAAGCTCGGCATATCGATTTTATTTTCTTCAGCAATAGCCTTAACCATAAAGTTGGGACCATTTCCGATATAGGTCATTGCACCAAAGAATACCGAACCTAATGAGATTGCTTTTAATAATTCGGCTGGAATACCGGCTATCATATTAGCAGCAACCGTTCCTTCAGTCAAGCCAAGCGCAAGATTGTAGAATGAAACGGCTGTAGGTGCATTATCCAAGAAGGAACTCAATGTACCTGTGGCATAATAAAATTGAGCTACTGTTTCAACACCCAAGGTTTTGGCATTGGCTTCGAGCCACAAAAGTGCAGGCACCATGGTAATGAATATCCCCAAGAAAAGGAATGCAACTTCAATAATGGGTCCATAGGTGAATTTATTATCCTTACGCAATTGTGAGGATGTAAAATAAAGCGACAAGCCTGCCATTGATAAAATTGTTGCTTCACGGATAAATGCTAAATAAGGATTGCTCGAAATTGCAGGAATATACTGCTCATTCAAGAAAGCAACCGAAAGCACAACTCCTGCCAAAAAGATGAAGTTAAAGCTTCCTCTTAATTTCAACGGCTTGACATTGGTTTTATCAAAGCGGATGTTTTCTGCAGGTTCTTTTTTGTAGTAGTAACTATCAAAAATAAAGTAAATCGCCAATAGGATTGCATTCACAAACAACCATTGAGGAACCAACTGGAAGAACCAAGTAAATGGAGCACCACGCAGGTATAACAGGAACAATGGCGGGTCACCCAGTGGGGTTAGCAATCCTCCCGCGTTTGCGACTGTTGCAATAAAGAACAAAATGGTGTGTACCTTAAATTTTCGTTGAGAGTTGGTGTTAATCACCGGACGAATCAGCAACATAGCTGAGCCTGTAGTTCCCATAAATGAAGCCAATACCGCACCAATCCCCATGAAAATAGTGTTGGTAATCGGTTTTGCTTCGATATCACCGCTTAAATTGATTCCGCCGGTTATGACAAATAAGCCACCCAACAGAATAATAAAGGGGATGTAGTCAAAAATTAATTGATGCTCCAAATTGTGCATGAAACCTTTGGCAATCAAATAGATTGCTACCGGAATACCTAGCAACAAGGATACAATCAATTTGTTTTTGTTCTGTTCCCACCAATGGTTGAACATGAGAGGTCCTACCGCAATCATCAACAACATGAGGAGGAAAGGAATTGAAGCATACAACGGGATGCCTTGAGTTAAAGCTTGTTCCATACGTTAAATTTTAAAATCTTAAAAGTCAGCAAAAATAAAAAAAATATCGACAATATCACGAACATATATACACTTAATTATATACCTGTATATCAAGCATATATATTTTTTCGAAGAAAAACATTCAGCAAACCGACAAAAGCACCAAGCTATATTTATTCACCATCGGGTGCTTTAAGTTGCTTCACCAGCTGATCGCCCAAGCCAATGCTATAGCCTTCGGAATACCAAATAATTTCTCCTTTTGTATTTAGCAAGCTGATGACGGGCCATTGTGGAGTGCCATCAATAGCACATGTAAGGCTAATCGCTTTGCCCACATCTCCTTCCGAATCATATCCAAATACGGTATTCTTCGGTAAAGCCGTATAAGCAGAAGAAGTAAAAGCAGGGTTTAATTTATCAGCTGCCACAACAAACAAGAAATTTCCATCCCATTGGTTTAGCGCTTCTTCAACCGCTTTAAGGTCTTCCATCAGATGTTTGGTAGGTTCTTTTGTAGGGTCAATAATAGCGACTACAAGTCCGGCTTTGCCCAGCACCGACCTAAGGTCTGCCTTGTCATTGGTTTCTAAATTTAAAAATGCAGAACTCATCTCGGCTTTCCCAATTACACCGCTGCGCTCGCTCCCTGAGCCCAATATAATATCTACTGTTTGAGTTTTATTTTCCTCTACATTGAAATATGAAATATTTGTCACCACCTCTCCCCCACTCATTCTGTTTCCGGTAATCAAGCGATAAAAGCCGGTATCGACTGTTACGGTAGCAGGAAACTGCAATAAATCGGCATCATATTCATAATCAAGTGTAATAAAACGCCCATTATCATAACGCGCAATGGTGTAATGCACATAATATCGCGGGTTAAAATCTTTGTCCGGCGACAGATTTCGAAACTGCAGCTTGCCTCGGGGAGTCGATTTGGTGGATTGTGGTACAAAAAACACATCATGCCAGCTTTTGTCAGCAAAATATTGGGGGCGACGTGTGGCAGGCTCAAGTCTGGCGGGTATGCCAAAGCTTCTGCCAATCGCCACAAAAAGCAAATTACGAGAATAGATATCAGCTCGTTCAAGCTGCAGCACTGCTTCCGGATTTATTGCCACATTATAATAATTCGAATTTACATCTTCGGTAATATGATCCATAATCCATTCTTTTATTTGCATCGGGTTTTCACGAAATGCAAGCGCTTGTGCTTCATCAAAATATTGCTGGATAAATGATCTCCATTTCGTAACAAATTCACGACCCATTCGCGGAGATAAGACATATGAATTCACTATATCCGCTGCCAGAGCCGCTTGGGGCAAATAGTTTTGATATGCTTCGAGATGGTCATTTAATACGTTAGCGGTGATATCATGTAAATCTTTTTCAGATATCTGCGCTAAAATTTCCATCCCTAACAGGCTGTTATCTTCATTCAGTCCATTTACAAACTCACTGATTTCATGCCAGTTACCACGACTTTTTAAATGAAACTGCCACAATTTTGCAGCATCCATATTTTTTGATAATGCCAGCTGTGCCGAAGCAGTGGAATCAATAAATGTGGCAATATATGCATTACGAATAGAGTCTTCTTGTAGCAAACGGATATTATTTTGTGCAGCAAGTTCAGGGTCGGTGGCAGCTACCGACTTTTTAGCGGGAGGTGTAAATGTATATTCACCTGCCGGGAAAAACTGTGAGTTGCTGCCTAAAACCACTTTCAACGTATCTTGAAAATCAGCCGGAGCAACAACAGAGGAAGAGATGCCATCTTTGGAAACATGCAACAGCAAGTCTCCAAATCCTGTACGGATGGAACAGGAGCCATTTTCATCCGTATATTGGGTTACCATCGGATAAAATTCAGCATAATTATATAGCCCAAAATCTACTCTTACATCAGCTACGGCTTCATCAAATTCGTTTACAACCTTCACCGCCATGCTTTTTACATCGGTATAATTTTTTAGCATATTCAATCTTGCATAGCGGTCGCTACGTTGCACTGTTTCTTCTGTTCCGTTATATTTCCCGAAAACGAAGGTATGCGTCATCATGGCACGTTTCACGGGCTCATCAAACCATGCCATATCCAATAAAGGCTCAGGCTCACATGCTCCAAGGAAATGCCAGCTACCATCAATCCACACTTCCACCCATGCATGGTTATCATCGGTATGTGCCCAGCGTGGGGTATACACTTGTCGAGCCGGGATACCTACGGCACGCATGGCTGATGCAGTAAATGTCGATTCTTCTCCACAACGGCCAAAGGCGGTACGCACGGTAGTAAGCGGTCCGGAAGTGCGCTCATCCGTTGATTGATAGACGACTTTTTCATGGCACCAATGATTTACTTCCAAGGCGGCTTCATCCATCGGCATCTGTGCAATACGATCTTTTAGCTCCGCAAAAAATACCTGACGTGCTGTATCCGTATATTCATTATTCACACGATATGGCAATACAAAATGTAAGAAAATATCTTCCGGAATCGTCTTGCCCCAATGAAAAAAGGAACGGGCTTCCAATGCCGTTTGTACCTGGCGCAAATAGTAGGCGCCATCATTCAAAGCCAAATCGCTTAACGGCATAAAAGCATATAAAAATTCCAAACCTTCTTTTTCAGCTGTTGTCAAATCAAGATTAAACACATCAAAAAGCACATCTGCTCGTCCGGCAGCAAGTTCTTTTTGTTCCAAAAATTGCGCATGAACCATTTCACGATAAGCCGAATCTTTAATAAGGTGTAAATCAGATTTTGATTGATTACAAGACACCAAGCTGAAAATCAATAAAATAAATGCAAAGTATTTTTTCATGTTGCGGATAAAAATTAAAGGCATAAAAATACAAATAATCGGGCATCAATATCTATAAAATGTAGCAGAGCGGGTGAATTCAAATGTGAAGGCATGAAAAAAAAGGCAGCTGGTTTACACACCAACTGCCTAACCTTAAAAAAAATCAGCTATGAAAACAACAAATTAGTATCAATCGCTGTAATATATTTAAAGTGGTTCGAACCTTGCTTGGAAGAATCGCAAGTATTTTGGTTCGTACACCATTTTCAATCCTCTAATGGTATTTCTTCTTTCGTACACCTCGGCTGCCGATTCGGCTATCACATCCATATGTGCTTGGGTATACACCCTACGTGGCACAGTAAAACGCACCAGCTCAAGCTTTGGATAATAGTTTTCGCCATTTGGTTTTCTTCCGGCTGATACAATTCCTCTTTCCATAGTGCGTACACCTGATTCGAGATACAACTCGGCTGCTAATGCTTGAGCGGGGAATAAATCTTGTTCCAAATGAGGTAAAAATGCTTTTGCATCGACAAATACACCATGTCCACCAACAGGTCTTACAATCGGAATACCAAATTCCATCATCTTGTTTCCAAGGTATTCCACTTGTCCGATACGTGCAGCTTGATGGTGGTCACATACGCTTTCGACAATACCTACAGCTACTGCTTCCATATCCCTACCTGCCATCCCTCCATAGGTATGCAGTCCTTCATAAACCACCACGAGGTTGCGTGCTTCTTCAAAGACGTCCCAATCGTTAATAGCCAAGAATCCGCCTATATTAACAAGAGCATCCTTTTTGGCACTCATGGTTGCACCATCGGTATAGGAACAAATTTCTTTTACAATTTCTTGTACGCTTTTATCTTGATAGCCTTCTTCACGCTGCTGGATAAAATATGCATTTTCTGCTATTCGCGTCATATCCAGGATGATACGTATACCATGTTTGTTTGTATATTCACGTAACTCCTTAATGTTGGCCATGCTTATAGGTTGCCCGCCAGCCATATTTACTGTTGTGGCAACACAAATGTAAGGTATTTTATCCGCTCCGTGTTCTTTCACTATGGCATCCACTTTATTGATATCGATATTTCCTTTAAACAGGAATTCGTTCAACGGGTCGTGTGCTTCATCGATGATTACATCCACAAACGTACCACCTGCAAGCTCTTGGTGCAGTCTGGTGGTGGTGAAATACATATTTCCGGGTACGAAATCACCCTTTTTAATAAGGATTTGAGAAATTAAATTCTCTGCTGCTCTTCCTTGATGTGTGGGCACTACATATTTATAACCGTAAATCTTATGGATGGTATCTTCCAACAGATAATAGCTTTTACTTCCGGCATAGGCTTCATCGCCTGTCATGAATGCACTCCA
>CAZDWA010000002.1:0-103339 GCA_964509065.1 uncultured Lentimicrobiaceae bacterium | reverse complement strand
CATGCTTGATTTTTGGTCCTTTTTATCAAGAAAAAGGACGAATAAAAAGAAAGTTATGCAATAAACTTTCAGTCCTAGAGCATAAGTCTTTAGAAAAGCATGATATCTCTGGCGGGGCTTTGCACTGCGAACAGCCTCAATTTATCAATGCGATAGCTCCGATACGCGAAAGCTTTCGGTATTCAGCCATCGCATAGACCTGCTTGATTTTTCCGTCCTTTTTTATCAAGAAAAAGGACGAAAGAACTTATGTGTTTTGTGTGTATAAATGCTATTGTTTGCAATAACCCACATCCGCTAAAGCTTTCATTCCACTACCTGATAACAACTTACGAGCAGCAAAAACATGATACTAAGCCCGCTGTTGTGCTTAGGAAATTCTTCTTTTTTGAAAAATTAAGAGTAGTTCGTACAAGCTTTTTCGATTTTATCGCCTCACATTTAGAATTTTATATATTTTAGCGGCACAGATTAATACCAAAAAACAAATCGTATGCAGTATCCCAAAAGAGTAACAATAGGCGATATCACCGTCAGGGACGGATTTCAACATGAGGAAAAATTTATACCTACCGCAGCTAAGCTTTGGCTTGCGGAAGAGCTTTTGCTTTGTGGCTTCAAACATATTGAAGTAACCAATTTTGGTAATCCCAAAGGCATGCCACAATTTTCCGATGCAGATGAGCTGTTCAAAGCCATTCGTTCCAGCAAAAAGGTAGCACATTTGTTGCCCGACGCCAAGCTGACTGCCATTACCATACGGGAAAGAGCCATCGAGCGTGCCATTGAAGCACGAAAAGAGGGCTATGGACCTGATAGGATATTGCTGATGGTCAGCACGAGTGAGTCGCATCAGTTTAAAAACTCAGGTCTTACGATAGAAGAATATTTTCGTATGGCCGAAAAATACATTCCCAAGGCATTGGATGTGGGCATGAAAATTAATGGTACCGTGAGCACCATCTGGGGCTGCCCCATTGAAGGACCAACCGAAATGAGCAAGGCGGTTGAGTTTACCAAAAGATGGCTTTCCATTGGGGCTACCGATGTAGAGCATGCCGACCATGACGGCTCAGCTTCGCCCGACAGGATTTATAAATATTTTTCCATGTTGTTGGATAGTGTGCAAGACCCTTCAAAACATATTGTACACCTGCATAGTACACGCGGCTGGGGACTTGCCAATGTATTGGCGGCATTGCAAGCAGGTATGACAAATTATGAATCAACCATGGGCGGTATTGGCGGACAGCCTGCCAATTTTGTGGATGGAGTACCCGTTTCCGGGACCGGAGCTTATTATTACAAAGAAGCTACTGCCGTGGGACTTGTTACAACTGAAGATATGGTCGTGATGATGGACGAGATGGGAATTGAAACCAACTTGGATGTCGATAAAGTCTTGGAAACAGGCAAAATGGTTGAACGTATTGTTGGACGTAAGTTACGCTCCGAAAGCATCCATCAAGGAAGGATTCCAAAAAGCCTGTCCGGAAGAGCCTGATAAAGCGAATGAATTATGAAGCTTAGCCTGCTTAATTCATGAATTTAATTTTGAGGAATTTTCTGGCATGAGCTTATTGCAATAGCGCTAGCTTGACAAGCTTATGAATTGGTGAATTATGCAGGTTAGAATAAGATTTGATAAAGTGCTATTATAAGTGCGTGAAATAATGTACTTTTGCAATGTTATTTTCAGATAATCAAAACAAAAATCACTTTTCATGTCAAAAATAATGGATCCCATCGGACGTTTGATGGGTTTACGCTATAAGTCGCACCCTTGGCATGGTGTAGAGATTGGTACAAATGCCCCCGAAGTACTTACCTGCTATATTGAAATGGTACCGACCGACACCGTAAAATATGAAGTAGATAAAGTATCGGGTTATTTACGCATTGATCGCCCCCAAAAATATTCAAACGTAGTGCCGGCATTGTACGGCTTTATCCCACAAACCTTTTGTGCCGATTTAGTAGCAGAATATTGTGCCGAAAAAACCGGACGTGACGATATTAAAGGCGACCGTGACCCCTTGGATATTTGTGTGCTGACAGAAAAAGACATCACTCATGGCGATATATTGGTACAAGTGCGCCCTATCGGCGGATTTCGTATGATTGACGGAAATGAAGCAGACGATAAAATCGTGGCAGTGTTGGATAATGATGCGGTATATGGTGGATATCAAAGTATTAACGATTGTCCTGCCTTGGTGCTCGACCGACTAAAGCATTACTTTTTAACCTATAAAGACCTTCCGGGAAGAGAAAGCAAGGTAGAAATCACTCATGTGTTTGATATTGACGAGGCACATGAAGTAATCCGAAGGTCGATGAAAGATTACCACCATAAATTCGATAACCTCGACACTTTCTTATCGGAGGTATAAGCATAAAAAAAACCTTGACACCAAATGGTCTCAAGGTTTTTTTGTAGCCTGCTTAATTCAAAATTAGTTTTATAATAAGTAGTTTTTAATTACTACTAAAACCTATTAAGGTGTTAATCATGAGCTTATTACAAAAAGTCATATTGAAAAGCTTATGAATTGGTGAATTATGCAGGGTAGAAGTAAAATATTCTTAGTCGTGATTGGCAACCAATTTCACATTAAATACAATCACATCTTTAATGAGGTTGTTTTGAAGCATATCTTTAATGCTTTGATCGGTTTTTGAACCACCCCAAACAACATCCCATTCGTTACGGTTAATTTCAAATGAAGCAGATGCTTCGGCAGTATTTCCGCTTATGCTGATGTGAGCAGGAAATGTAATACCATTTGTAATTCCTTTAATAGTCAAATTGCCGCTTAGCTGATGTGTGGCATCGCCTGAATCAGAGGCACTTACATTTGTAATTTCAAATGAAGAGCTAGGATGTTCTTCCACATTGAAAAAGTCGGCACTCATTAAGTGTCCTTCTAATTTGGCTTTTCCGCTGTCTTCACCCAAGTCGTGATTTTCAATGGTAGTCATATCTACGATAAAGCTTCCGGCTTCTAGTTCTCCTTCTTTGAACCATAAATTTCCTTCGCTAATTTGAACAATTCCGTGGTGAACGGTTTCGGTTAATTTTGCTCCTTCCCATTGGAGCACACTGTTGTCGGTGTCCACAGTAAATAATAAGGTTTCAGCTGAAGCTTCTTTTACTTCACCAGCTTCCTGAGAAGTTTTTGGTGCTTCGCCACAGGATGCTAAAAAAAGTCCTATAGCTACAAAATACATGATTTTTTTCACGGTTTAAAAATTTTAATGATTAATATTGCTTTTAGTAATAGAAAAATTCAAATTAAATGGCTTGATTTGCATTTGCGCTAATCAAGCCATAACAATAAACAGTTTCGTTTTACTTTTGTTCAATACCCTAGTTTAATTTGGCAGGAATTTATATACATATACCCTTTTGTAAGCAGAAATGTCACTATTGTAACTTTTACTCTGTGGCATCTACACGCTATGCGGATGAATTTATCAAAGCTTTGATAGAAGAGATTGATAGTCAGCGAGATTACTTAAATAATGAAGCTATAAATACCGTTTATTTTGGCGGTGGAACTCCTTCTTTGCTGTCGGCAGATACCATTAAACGCATTGCAGATGCGCTGCATAAAAATTTTTCAATAGAGTCGGATGCTGAAATTACATTGGAAGCAAATCCGGATGATATTTCCATTGCATATCTGAACGATTTGCGAAGCAGCTTCATTAATCGCTTCAGCATGGGAGTGCAAAGTTTTTTTGATGATGATTTGAATTATTTGAATCGGGTGCATACGGGTGAAGATGCATTAAATGCAATTCGGATTGCACAAGATGCTGGTTATGAAAAGCTTACAATCGATTTGATTTATGGTATTCCGGGCTTGACAGATGCTAAATGGGAAGCGAATTTAGCTTCCTTTCTAAAAACTGAAATCACACATTTGTCTGCCTATGCACTTACGGTAGAAGAAAATACGGCTTTAGAAAAATTGATTGCTCGTGGGAAAATGAAGGCGGTTGACGAACATCAGTCGGCATCGCAGCTCGAATATCTGATGCAACGCATGCATGAGGCAGGTTTTATTCATTATGAGATCTCAAATTTTGCCAAAGCCGGATATTATTCCCGACATAACAGCTTGTATTGGCTCGGCGGACATTATCTTGGTTTAGGTCCTTCGGCACATTCATTTAACGGCTATTCGCGCCAGTGGAATGTTGCCAATATTGCTAAATACATTCAAAATGTTCGAGTGGAAGAACGTATTGAAGAAAAAGAAATATTAAGCCTTGTACAGCGCTATGATGAATATGTAATGACTTCATTGCGAACAGAATGGGGATGCGACCTTGAACATATTGAGAATGTTTTTGGGGAATCGTATCGCAATTATTGCTTACAGCAGGCTGAAAAATATATTTGTACTCAAAAGATTGAAAAAAGAGGAAACAGCCTATTTCTTAGTTCAAAAGGCAAATTATTTGCGGATGGGATTGCGGCAGATTTGTTTATGACCGACTAACTGCTACCTGTTTGGAGTATTGCTTCTTAATATAATGCCCTCAAACTTGGCTGTTTGTAGGAATAGTTTTAATTTTGCTAATCAATATCATAAATACTAAATTAATGAGATTAAAGCATTTGACCCGGACAGTAATTGTCAGCCTCGTTTTTGCAGTGATGTATTCCTGCACCTCAAGCCCCCAACAAGAAACAAAAGAATCAGACCCCATGGATGCACTATTGAATAAATACGTACAAGTGCCTCTAACATCCGACATTTCCCATTTAAGTGACTCAGAAAAAGAAATGCTAGGCCTCTTATTTCAGGCAGCCAAAATCATGGATGACATATTTTGGACACAAAATATGGGACCAAAAGAGGAGTTTTTGGCACAGATAGACAATCCGAAGGCAAAAGAATTTGCAATTATTAATTACGGACCTTGGGATCAGCTGGACAATCAGCGTCCTTTCATCGACGGATATGGTTCAAAACCCGGTGGAGCCGGTTTTTATCCTGCCGACATGACCAAAGATGAATTTGAAGCCTTTGACGATCCAAATAAAGCAAGCTTATATACCTTGGTGCAAAGGGGCGAGGATGGTCAACTGAAAACAGTTTGGTATCATAAAGCCTATGCCGAACAAGTTGAAGAAGCAGCCAGATTACTCGAGCAAGCTTCGGAGCTGGCAGCCGATGAAGGCTTTGCCAACTATCTGAAGCTGCGCGCAGAAGCTTTCCGTACCGATGAATATCTGGAAAGTGATCTGGCATGGATGGATATGCGTGATAATAATGTGGACTTGGTTATAGGACCCATCGAAAATTATGTGGATGGATTGTTTGGCTACAAAGCAGCTCACGAGTCCTATATATTGATAAAAGATAAGCAATGGAGTGACCGCTTATCACGCTTTGCACAGTTTTTACCCGAGCTGCAGACACAGCTTCCGGTAGAGCCGATTTATAAACGTGAAGTGCCCGGCTCCGATGCAGACCTGAATGCCTATGATGCCGTATATTATGCCGGAGATTGCAATATGGCAAGCAAAACTATTGCAATTAATTTGCCGAATGATGAGCGCGTACATCTTGAAAAAGGAACCCGCAAGCTGCAGCTCAAAAATACAATGAAAGCGAAGTTTGACAATATTTTAATTCCTATTGCCGATGAGCTGATTGTTTCCGAGCAGCGTCAGCATGTCAACTTTGATGCCTTCTTCAGCAATACCATGTTTCATGAAGTGGCACACGGAATGGGAATAAAAAAGACCATTGACGGAAAATCAACCGTACGTAAAGCATTAAAAGAACAATATTCACCGCTTGAAGAAGCAAAAGCCGATATTTTAGGATTGTTTTTGGTTACCAAGCTGCACGAAATGGGTGAGTTTCAGGATACTGAACTCATGGATAATTATGTGACCTTTATGGCCGGAATTTTCCGTTCGGTTCGTTTTGGCGCAGCAAGTGCACACGGAAAAGCAAATATGATGACCTTTAACTTCTTCTTGGAACAAGGTGCTTTCAGCCGTGATGAAGACGGTAAATATGCCATTGATTTGGATAAAATGATCGAAGCAAGCGGCAAGCTTTCCGGAATGATATTAACCGCACAAGGAAATGGTGATTATGAATTTGTAAAAAATTGGATTGCCGAAGACGGTATCATCAAAGCAACGCTGGAAAGCGACCTTGTACGCATATCCGAAAAAGGAATCCCGGTCGATATTTACTTTGACATGGGACCTCATATGCTTGGATTTTAAATCGAGATATTGATAGAATCTTTAACAAATAAAATTATATGAAAAAGTTTTTAATAGTTTTTTCGCTTTTCCTTATGGCTTCCGGGCTGAAGGTAAAAGCCGATGAAGGCATGTGGTTGCCCATGTTTGTGGAGCGCCTGAATTATACCGACATGCAAAAAGCCGGTCTGAAGCTTACGGCAGAAGAAATTTACAGCGTCAATAAATCCAGTTTAAAAGATGCGATTGTAGGCTTATCCAACGGACCAACTCCCAGTGGTTATTTCTGTACTGCCGAAGTGGTTTCAGATAAGGGATTGTTATTTACCAACCACCATTGTGCATACGATGTGATTCAAAAGCACAGCTCTGTTGAACACGATTATCTCACAGATGGTTTTTGGGCTGCCAATTATGATGAAGAGCTTCCAAACGAAGGACTTACAGCTTCATTCTTGATAAGCATGGAAGATGTTACCGACAGCATTTTCTCCGTCGTAACCTCCGAGATGAGCGCCGAAGAACGTACTGCAGCCATTCGCAAAAAGACGGGAGAGCTGCGTAAAGCCTATGACGAGGATGGAAAATATCATGTGGTGGTAAAAAGCTTTTACGAAGGCAATGAATATTATCTCTTTGTATATGAGGTATATCGTGATGTGCGATTGGTGGGCACTCCTCCATCATCCGTAGGAAAATATGGCGGCGATACCGATAACTGGATGTGGCCTCGCCATACAGGTGACTTTGCCGTATTGCGCGTATATACCGCAGCTGACGGCAGCCCCGCCGACTATAGCAAAGACAATGTGCCCATGAAGCCAAAACACCATTTGCCCATCAGCCTTGATGGTGTTAAAAAAGACGATTTCACCATGATTTGGGGTTTCCCCGGAAGCACAAGCCGTTACCTGACTTCACATGGCGTACAATTTAATCTCGAAGCACAATATCCGATTATCATCGACCTCTTCGGTAAAAAATTAGATGCCTGGAAAGGCTTTATGGATGCCGATCAAAAGGTAAAAATTCAATATGCATCAAAGCATGCCGTGGTAGCAAATACCTGGAAGTACCTCATTGGACAAACGCGTGGTTTAAAGCGCTTGAATGTGCAAACTAAAAAAGAAGGACTTGAGGATGAGTTTACCGCATGGGTAAAAGCCGACCCCAAGCGTGTTGAGGAATATGGTGAAGTGCTGGAAACACTTAAATCTGCCTATGAGATGAGTAAAGATAATATGGCTCCTTTATTATATAACAATCTCGGAGGAATTGGCGGTGCCGAAATATTGGGTTATGCAATGCGATTTGGTAGCTTGAAAAACTTATTAAGCCCCATCTCAAAAGATGAACTGCCAAAAGACAAAGAAATGGCAGCCAAGATGAAAGCCGACCGGCAGGAAGAACTGAAAAAAGCGATTGCAAATATGAAAGAAAGCAGCGCTGAACATTTTAAAGATTATCATGCCCCCGCAGACCAAGAAGTGCTGCGTGTAATGCTTAGCGAATATTATAAAAACCTCGCTGCCGAAAGTCAAGCTCCGCTCGTACAGCAGATGCACAAAAAATATAAGGGCAACTTCGGGAAATATGCAGAAGATGTGTTTGCAAAATCGATTTTTGCATCCGAGCAGAGCCTGCATAACTTTTTAAATAACCCGAGCCTCAAGGTATTGGAAAAAGACCCGGCTTCACAATTATCTGCTGCATTTATGGCAAAAACAATGGAGGTGATTGGCGGAAATTCAGTTGCTCAAGCCATGATGGCCGAGCCAAAGCGCTTGTTTATGAAAGGATTACGTGAAATGCATCCCGATAAAGTATATTATCCCGATGCCAATTCAACCATGCGTATGACTTTTGGAAGCGTACAAGATTATTTCCCCGCCGATGCAATCCACTATGATTATATTACTTCACATAAAGGAATTCTTGAAAAAGAAGATCCGCTTGATGAGGAGTTTGAAGTAGCAGCACGACTGAAAGAACTGATTGAGAAAGAAGATTTTGGTCCTTATGGTGAAGATGGTAAACTGCCCATTTGCTTTTTGAGTACAAATGATATTACGGGAGGTAACTCAGGCAGCCCGATTATCAATGCTAAAGGAGAGTTGATAGGACTGGCATTTGACGGCAACTGGGAAGCAATGAGCGGAGATATTGCATTTGAAACAGAATTGCAACGTACTATTAATGTGGATGTACGCTATGTGCTGTTTATTATTGATAAATATGCCGGAGCAACAAATCTGATTGATGAATTAACCATTCATAAAGCTGAACCCAAGCCCTTTAGAACTGAAAAGATAGAGCCTTAAGAGCACAATGAAGCATAAAAAAAAGGAGCATTTCGCTCCTTTTTTTTATGCTATAAATTCTGCCAGCTTGCCGGCTTTGTTAAGCCGTACTCCTTTGGGAGTATTTTGTAGGCTGCAAGCTTCGTGGTATAAATCGTGCCCTAAGAAAAGTATATAATCTTGTTCAAGCGCATCCGCAAAAAAGCGTTCTTTATCTTTCAGGGTTTCCAAGGGCTGAGTATCATAAGCCATTATCCAAGGCATGGGGATATGTGCGGTAGATGGTAATAAATCAGCCATAAAAGCGATGGTGCGCCCCTTGTAATTTATGTGTGGGATAAGCTGCCCGTTGGTATGCCCGTTAAAAAGCTTAAATACAATATTTGGGATATACTCTCCTTCTTCTTCAATCAGTTTTAAATGACCACTTTCCTGTATGGGTAATATGTTTTCTTTTAAAAAAGAAGCTTCTTCCCTACGGTTTGGATGTGTAGCCCACTCAAACTGTTGACGACTTGTCCAATATGTTGCATTTGGAAAAGCCAACTCATAACCCGTACGATCGGCATTCCAGTTTACGCTTCCGCCACAATGGTCAAAATGCATATGCGTAATAATCATATCGGTAATATCTTTCGGCTGAAAACCTACGGCTGCCAAGGATTTTTCCAGTGTATCATCTCCGTTGAGGTAATAATGGCGAAGCCAATTTTCATCTTGCTTATTGCCGATACCGTTATCAATGAGGATGCGACGCTCACCGTCTACCACTAGTAAACAACGCATTGCCCAATTGCATAAATTATTCTCATCGGCAGGATAAACCTTGTTCCATAGCACTTTGGGAACCACGCCAAACATGGCACCTCCGTCAAGTTTGAAGTTTCCGGTTTCTATAGGAAATAGTTGCATAGTAAAGAAGTATTTATTTGATATAAAGCGCCAAAAGTAAATAAAATTGCGTACAAGCAATAGTACAACAGCTATTTACCTGAATAGAATAGAAAATTTATCCGTTTGTGCGGATTTAAGAAATGCGAAAGGGGTGATTTAGTTCGCCCTTATATTATTTAATTGCAATAGTTTCAATTTCCACAAGTGCTCCAAGGGGCAAGCCTTTGGCTGCAAAAGCTGCACGTGCAGGAGGATTTTCGGAATAATATTTCCCATATACTGCATTCATTGCAGCAAAATTTTCCATATCGTTCAAAAAACAAGTCGATTTAACCACATCGGCAAAGCTATATCCGGCAGCTTCCAAAATTGCCCCGATATTTTTCATAACCTGCTCTGTTTGCAGACTGATGTCGTTTTCTACCATCTTGCCCGTGGAAGGGTCAACCGGGACCTGTCCCGAAATATACAAAATACCATTAATTTCAACAGCTTGGCTATAAGGACCTATGGCTGCAGGAGCATTCGGTGTAGCGATAATTCTTTTCATGATTTAAAATATTTTTCAATAAAATTCAGTATGCGAAGTTACTTCTTTTAAAGGCTTTGGCAAAGAAGTTTCAATAATTTTATATCCAAAGAAATTAAAACACAGCATTTCATTTTGCAGCTAATTTTGACTAAACAAAACAAGTTTTCAAATTAAAACTGCATTTTTCTTTTTTGCCAATGGCTGATATTGCTATTTTTGTTTTTTATTAAAAACCTCCTATCATGCTTGAACGACTTCTACATCTGATAGATAAAATTAAAGAATTCGTACAGCCGGTGCTTGACTTTTTGATGATTGAACAATTTCTTCATGAGTTTCAGCGCCCGCTTGCCAACCCTGTCTTGGTGTTTTCAGTCATCTTGCTGATTATTCTTTTATCGCCCATTGTACTAAGAAAGCTTCGCATACCGGGTATAGTAGGTCTTATTATTTCGGGTTTGGTGATTGGTCCATACGGGCTTAACCTTATTGAACGCAATTCGGCTGTAGATTTGTTTTCGACCATTGGCTTACTTTATATCATGTTTATTGCCGGCTTGGAGCTTGATTTGAATGAGTTTCGAAGGCAGCGCAACAAAAGTGTGGTATTTGGTTTACTCACCTTTTTTATTCCGTTGGCAATTGGTTATCCGGTTTGCCATTATTTGTTAGGTTATGGGGTGTATTCCAGCTTGCTGATTGCCAGTATGTTTAGTACGCATACCTTGGTGGCATATCCCATTGTCAGCCGCTTGGGAATTTCAAAAAATCAGGTGGTGGCAATTACGGTTGGAGGGACCATTCTCACCGATACTGCCGTTTTAATTATGCTTGCCGTGATAATGAGCTCCAGCCAAGGCGGTGTGGATCAGTCTTTTTGGATTGAATTGGGGGTGGCTGTAACACTATTTTCAGTGGTGATGTTTTTCATTATGCCACGAATTGCATCTTGGTTTTTCAAAAAGTTTGAAAGTGAAAAGCATACCCACTATATTTTTGTGTTGTCGGTAGTGTTTTTTGCGGCTTTCTTAGCTGAAATATCCGGTCTCGAACCTATTATTGGCGCTTTTGTTGCCGGTTTAGCTTTGAATCGACTCATCCCACACTCATCCAGCCTGATGAATAGAATAGAATTTATCGGAAGTTCACTTTTCATACCTTTCTTCCTAATAAGTGTCGGTATGCTGGTTGATGTACGGGTTATCTTTCAGGGTACAGAGGCTTTAATTGTGGCAGGGGTATTGTCTGTAGTGGCAATATTCGGGAAATGGTTTGCAGCTTGGGGTACGCAAATTCTTTTTAGATATACACGCGTGCAAAGACAACTTATTTTTGGATTAAGCAGTGCGCATGCCGCAGCTACTATTGCGGTAATTTTGGTGGCTTATAAAGGCGGTTTGGTGGATGAAAACATCCTGAATGGAACAATTATATTGATTTTGATAACTTGTGTCGTAAGCTCGGTAGCTACAGAAAATGCAGCAAAGAAAATTATTGTTGCCGAAAGCAGTTCACCTCTTCCGGATGCTGCTCAAGCAGATATTAAAGAGAAAATTCTTATGCCTGTCGCTAATCCGCAAAATGCGGAGAATCTTTTTGATTTTTCTGCATTTATTAAAGATAAAGCCGTAAAAAATCCCATCACCGTATTATCTATCGTAATAAATAACCGAGAAGCCGACCAAAATCTGCGTAAGGCAAAAACAGCCTTACAGTTTTTGGAAAAGCAAGCTGCAGCCAATGAAACAAATGTGCACTTGATGGTAACCCTAGATAATAATGCAGCCGGAGGAATTGTGCGCGTAGCAAAAGAAGAGCAATCAAATGTGCTGGTCTTGGGCTGGCCGCAGCGCGCAGGCGTAATCGATTTTATTATTGGAAATAAAATGGAAAGCATTATCCATAACAATTTTAATAGCATTTTCATTTGTCATTTTGCCCAGCCACTCATGACACATAAACGGATGGTGCTGGCAATTCCTCCATTGGCTGAGCATGAGCCCGGCTTTCAGTTGTGGCTTGATAAAACAGCAAGGCTGGCTTCCGAAATTAGCTTGAGTATGCTTTGTTTTTGTGATGAAAAAACAAAAAATGCCGTGCAAAAATTCATGAAAAAAAATAAAATATCCTTGAAGATACAATTCGAGATTTTTGAAAATTGGAATGCTGTTTTAAAACTTTCTTCAAAACTACGTTCCGATGATATTCTATTATTGGTTTCATCGCGAAAAGGGAATGTATCCTATATTAATGCGTTGGAAAACTTGCCTTATAGAATGGAGAAATATTTTGAAAATTATAGTCGAATTATCATTTTCCCTGAACAGCCCGAAGTGGATTATATCAACGAACGCTATGATGATATAGAAACAGCCCCCTTTATTCTTAGAGGTGTTGAAACGCTCGAACGATTGGGTAAAGGTGTTGGGGGAATATTTAAAAAGACTGATTAATAAGTTTGAGTTTGCTATGGGAATTTATATTAAAACCATTTTTCTTTTTGTTGGATTAAGCTTGTATATCCCGACTGTTTTTAGCCAAAGCAAGGATATTCCTTTCAACTTTGTCAGTTTGTTTAATACCGATATTCGTCCGGATGTAAACTGTTTTCGTATCCCGGCTGTGGCGGTGGCAGCTGACGGTACCATCCTTGTTGCTGCCGATGAGCGCGTGCCGTCCTGTGGCGATTTGCGCCATAGCCGCGATATTAATATCGTATTGCGTAAAAGCCACGACAATGGATTAAGCTGGTCAAATATTGAAACAATTATTGATTATCCCCTTGGCTTGTCGGCTTCCGACCCTTCATTTATTGTTGATAAGCTGAGTGGAACCATTTTTTTGTTTTACAATTTCATGGACTTAGACAATGAAAAGCATATTTATTACCTGCATTATATAAAAAGCACGGATAATGGAAATACTTGGTCATCTCCGGTAGATATTACTTCATCTATCAGCCTGCCCGCATGGCAAACCGACTTCAAGTTTATCAGTTCCGGGAATGGCACCCAAACAAAATCGGGCACCTTATTACATACACTTGTCAACCTGCAGCGCGGATTATTTGTTTTTGGGAGTGATGATGGAGGTGAAAGCTGGTACCTTATTGAAACCCCTGTAAAGCCGGCTGATGAATCGAAGATTGTGGAGCTTGCCGATGGCCGCTGGATGATTAACAGCAGGGTAAATGGGGCGGGGATGCGTTATTTGCATACATCCACAGATAAGGGGTTAAGCTGGGAATCCACAGCAGCCCCGGAGCTTATCGACCCCTCATGTAATGCTGATTTTTTACAGCATTATATTGAAAAAGGCGGAAATAAAATCCCCGTACTCTTGTTTGCAAATGCAAAATCTTCCTTCGAACGTGAAAATTTGAGCTTTAGCATCAGCATGGATGGAGGACAAAGCTGGTCTCTGCAAAAGACAATTTACCCCGGCGAAGCGGCTTATTCTTCATTTAGTGTATTAGCCAATGGTGATATCGCCCTTGTATTCGAAAAAGATGACTATCGAGATATCGTGTTTGCACGTATCCCGATAGAATGGCTGCTTGAGGCAGACTAATATGCACGAAAATTATACCTTATAATATATCAGGCTATAAGCTTGTTTAACCTGCATAATTCATGAATTATGCAGGTTAGAAACTGCTTTTTATTCAGAAATCAATTGAAACTCCGGATATGCAGCCCCGGAAGAATCAACCCACTGCGGCAAGGCATAAGCAAATCCACGACCGGCATGTCTTAATTTTAATAAGTCTTTACGCCTATCGGATGTCATTTTCACAAGGCATTGATTTAGCTTTACCCTGGTGTGCGCTTCGCTTTCGTATAAGTTGAGTGCTTTGGCTTTTTCGGTTAAAACAACCAAAATATCTCGGCTAAGCATAGCGCGTCCGTTTTCAACAATACTATCATAAATCATTTGATCCCATTGTGATAAAGGCTGGGGCTTACGACCGGGCTTTTTGCGTGTCACAGGTCTTTTTTGTTTAGCAGGACTGTGTTTTGTGGTAGAGGCGGTCTGTATTGTCGTTCCTTCAGATAAACCTAAAAGCTTGTCAGAATCGACACGCTCATTTCGTCTGATAAACTCCAGCTCAGCCTCTAATTCATCGATTTTAGCGCGGACAAAAGCAGCTTTGTGCCTTAGCTTACGCATTTCAGAGTGATATTCATTAAGTAAATCCAGAATATCAAATTCATTAAGTTTTGTTGTGTTCATAATTCTTACAATTTGCAGTACAAATTTACAATATTTTCTTAATATTACTTTAATACTTTTGTCATAGATTAAGAATTATAACCTCATGAGGGCTGAAAAAAGAATACAATATATTGAATCACACCCTAATACGTGATACAGCTAACTGTCTATTTTGGATATTGGCGACTATAGCATTAAAATAAATTAACAAATATTACGTGAATCATGGCATTAATAAGCACATTTAGCGTCCGCATCAACAGTTTAAAATGCCACATTTTGTGTATTATTACAAAAACGAAATACCTTCTAATTTATTCGTTCATGATCGACAGCAAGTTGTTAAGAAATTTTAACCTTTATAACTTTTTTTAACAAATCGTGCGTCGGGCATAAAATCACTCCCCTCAAGGCATAAACAGCATAAAATGTTAGAAATCAATTAGTAAGCAAATTCAATGAATTTTTTTGTTGATATATATCAATTCATGAATGTATATACATCGCTTTAAGCTGCGATAAATCTCATTAAAAAGCTATTGTGAGAAATTAGGTTTAGAGGTAAAATTGCAATGGAAAGAAATAAATTAAAAAATAGTAACCTAAAACCTTACACGTATATGAAAATCATGAAGCAAATAAGTTGGATGATGGCATTATTGATGATTACATCAATTAGTTTTATGTCATGTACCAAAGAAGGACCGGCAGGACTGCCCGGAAAAGACGGTCGTGATGGTGAAGATGGAATTAATGGGCTCGACGGAACTGCTACTTGTGCAGCTTGTCACGACAACAGCCAGGTGAACTTTGCTTTTACACGTCATTGGGAAATGTCGGCTCATGCGATGGGTAAAACCTATTTACGCAGCAGTGATGCAAAATGTGCAGCTTGTCATAGCAGCCAAGGTTTCCGTGAGATTATTTTAACCGGAGCCGATAATACTTCGGCACCTATCAGTAATCCCAATCCTCCAAACTGTTACACTTGCCACAATATTCATACTGAATACAGTGCAAGTGACTGGTCATTGGCAACCACAGACCCCATAACCTTGCGCATTTCGGGTGATGTGGTAGACTTGGGCAAAGGAAACTTATGTGCTACTTGCCATCAGCCTCAAGATCCCGGACCAATGCCTACTGTGAATGGTCCTGATGTAACCGCTACAAATATGTATTGGGGTCCCCACTATGGCGGACAAGCAGTTATTGTTGCCGGTAAAGGAGCTTTTGAAATTGGTACAGGATATTCAAATTCCGCACATACAAGCATGATAGAACATACTTGTGTTACTTGCCACCTTGTTGAAAACTCCGGTGAAAATGCAGGTGGGCACATGATGAATCTGACATGGGGTAACCCGGAAAATCCAAATATCTTGACTACCGCTTGTACAAGCTGTCATACAAATACGGAAACGCTTAACACCTTAATTACAAATGTAAAAACTGAAATTAAAGGATTGTTGGCCGATTTGAATACGAAGCTGCAAGAAAAAGGAATTATGGATGCCTCCAACCACATTATCCCCGGAACTCATCCGGCAAATCATGTGGGAGCATTTGTAAACCACAGCATTGTTCATTACGACCAAAGCTATGGAATACATAATTATCCATACACTAAAGCATTGTTGGTAAATTCAATTGAAGCCCTTGATTAACAAAAAATAAATAGCCTGTAGTGCACACTGTTTATAATTGCTATATAATAAGGTATTTTCAAAAAAATAAAAGAAAAATGAATAAACACTTGATATTTAGTTTGATGCTATTAATAGCTGTATTCATTGTAAGTTCCTGTCAATATGATTTTTATGAAGCCGATATTCCACCGATTGACCCGGATATTGATATCAGCTTTGCACAGGAAGTTGTTCCCATTTTTGCCGGAAAATGCCTGAACTGCCATGGCGGAAATATTGCTCCGGATTTGCGTGCCGAAAATGCGTATGCATCCATAGTGCCGGCACGTGTAAATACGGAAGTACCCAATGACAGTAAAATTTATACCAAAGCATTGCCAAACAGCTCACATGCCGCAAAATACAGCGATGCGGAAGCAGCTTTGATTTTAAGCTGGATTGAGCAGGGAGCAAAGAATAATTAATCTGATAATGCAACTACCTATGAAAAAAATAGTTTCAATTTTAAGCTTGTTGGTTCTGATGGTTTTTAGTGTGTATGCACAAGACGAGCAGACTGAAAAAAAACCAAAAGACCGTCCTGTTAGAACTCCTTTTGAAAGCGGGATTTTACTTGATAATCAAACTACGGTCGTACCTTATGTTAAAACCTTGGAATATACCATACAGCATAAGTTTAGCCCGATGAGCAACGGCTTTTCAGATTTGTTTGGCATTTATGCTCCCGGAGCAAATATGCGCATGCATTTTTCGTATGTCCCAATTAAAAAGCTTCAAGTTGGCTATGGCTTGAGCTTACAAAATATGTATAGCGACTTTTCAGTTAAATACAATATTTTGGAGCAAACACGTAAAAATGCCGTGCCTGTTGCTGTGGCAGTTTTTGCAAATGTTGCTGTCGACGGACGTAATGCAGAAGCTTTTGGAAAGAACTATAAATTTGGGAATCGCTATTCCTACTTCACACAACTGATTATAGGTCGTAGAGTAAATGATTGGCTTTCTTTGCAAGCACATGCCAGTTTTACGCACTACAACCAAACACGTGAAGGTGTGGACCATGACCGTTTTGGGCTTGGCTTTAACGGAAGAGCAAAATTCTCACCACAGTCGTCAATTATTTTTCAGTTCGACAGCCCACTTATGATAAAGTCCATAACCGAACATCGTGATGACGAACGTTTGGATCCGGCAAAACCAAATTTAGGCTTGGGTTGGGAAATTCGAACAAGCACACACGTGTTTCATATTTATGTAGCCTCGGCAAAAGGCTTAATTCCACAGGAAAATTATTTGTTTAATTCCTACGACTTTTCCGATGGTGGCATGATGTTTGGTTTCTCGATGATACGACTTTGGAATTTTTAATTAATTATTAATCATTAAAACTAGTAATACTATGAAAATGAGATCGTTTTATATTGCTATCATGGCAATTTCAGCAATGGCTTTCCTAGCCTTTACAGTTCCGCAAGATGCTAAAAAAGGCGCTGCATGGAAAATCCCCGCAGAATACAAAAGCAAAGCAAACCCGGATAAAGGTGATGACGCCAGTGTGAAATTTGGTAAATCAGTATATGCAAAACATTGCCGCTCTTGCCATGGAAATGCAGGACAAGGCGACGGACCAAAAGCACGTAACCTTGAAACCGATCCCGGTGACTTCAGTGATGCCAAATGGCAAGCTTCCGTTACTGACGGAGAAATCTATTATATGTCAATCATCGGAAGAGATGAGATGCCCAACTACGAAAGTAAAATTATTGATGAAGAAGAAAGATGGGCTGTGGTAAACTATGTACGCTCACTAAAAAAATAATAAGGCGTTAAACACATCTAAACCATAAAGGTTTGCCCCGGCACAGCTGCTGCGGCAAACCTTTTGTTGGTTTGAAATACACAAGGCAGCCAAAATTGAATTGGCTGATAGAAAGTGTTGATATTTAAGTAATTCGGTGTATTAAATCGGAAGGAACGCATGAAATCCCAACGGATTGGATGGAAATAAAATGTGTTGAAAAACTAAGTACACCGATATAGTAAACAGTATTTAACTAATTCTTGTTCTTATGAAAAAACTACTTTTGTTTTTTGCTGTCATTATACTGTTCACTACGCAGATACAATCACAAATGCTGGTTGATTTTGAAGGTGAACCTGCTGCTTTTGAGGAAAACAGTCATTGTTTCGACTGCCACTCTAAAAAGATATATAGCTACGAAAATGAAATGACCGGACGCATCGAGCGAAAAGCCATGAATCCAAACTTCATCTTCGATCAAGATAAATTTTATAATGGCGTGCATCGTCATTTTAGCTGTACCGACTGTCACTCACCTGATTATGAAGAATTTCCGCATAATGCTGAGCTGCGATTGGATGAAATGTACAGCTGCCTTGATTGCCATGGAGGTGATCCCACTTATGAACAATATCAGTTTGAACTGATTGAAGATGAGTTCTTTAAAAGTGTGCACTCAAGCCGTCATGATGAAAGCTTTAACTGTTGGATGTGCCATGACCCACATTCATACCGAGCCATGACGCGTGAAAACTTTAAAGTGTCCGAAATTGTACGACATCATAATAATACTTGTGCTTCATGTCATGATAACCCGGATAAGTTTCAACTTATTTCGGACAGCCTCAAGCGACCATTAAATGAAATCCATTCTTTTTTACCCAATTATAAGCTACACTTTAATGCAGTGCGCTGCATCGAGTGCCATACTTCGCCCGAAGATACCTTATGGGTGGCACATAATATTCTTGAAAAAGATTTTGCAGTAAAAAATTGTGTGGAATGCCATTCGGCAAATACCTTGCTGATGAGCTCGCTCTATAAATATCAAAATATTGAAGCGCGCCGCGACAGAGGTACCTTAAATGCTGTGCTGATTAATGAAGCATATGTGATTGGGGCAAACCGGAATATATATCTAAATAAAATTAGCCTGATACTGTTTGGCGCAACATTATTAGGAGTATTGATTCATGCAATTTTCCGTATAATAAAAAAATAATATGTCCAAAAAAATATATTTATATCCCATTTGGCTTCGACTATGGCACGCAATCAATGCATTGATGTTTCTTGTGTTGATTGCAACCGGAATCAGCATGCAGTACAGTAATCCCGATTCTCCGCTTATACCATTTCAATATGCCGTAGCTTGGCATAATGTAGCGGGTGTAATTGTTTCATTGAATTATGTGATATTTTTTATCGGAAATATCGTTACAAATAATGGAAGCTTTTATCGAATCAACTTAAAAGGATTTCTTAAAAGCCTGATTAAACAAATCAATTATTATATCCGTGGGCACTTTAAAGGAGAACCAACTCCCTTTCCGATAAATGAAACACAAAAGTTTAACCCCTTGCAGAAACTCACTTATGTGGGTGCATTATATGTGTTGGTTCCAATTGTTATCCTTACCGGATTGGCATTGTTGTTTCCCGAAATGATTGTAACAAAAGTTCTAAACTATAGCGGTATTTATCTGACTGCTCTCCTGCATGGGGTTGTAGGATTTTTGTTATCACTCTTTTTAGTGATACATGTGTATTTCAGCACGATGGGCACTACGGCTATTAGTAATTTCAAAGCCATGATTTCGGGTTGGACTGAGCCGCATTAATGAAATCAGTTTTATAACTTATTGTCTTATTGATTAATACCTTACAATATATGCGCAACGGCATTTTATTATTTCTGGGAATTCTGTTTCTTGCTTCATGTCATCAAAAAAGCGCGAAGACTGTGGATTATATGGTTGACCCTTATAACAAAGAGATAGTGGTTGACGAAGTCATACAAACCAATTCCTACACCTATATTTTAGCCGGTGAAGGAAATAAACAGCTTTGGTTGGCTGTAAATAAAATGGAGGTAGAGCGAGGTAAAACTTATTTTTATTCGGAATCGATGGAGATGAGTGAGTTTTACAGCAAAGAGCTGGACCGCAGCTTTGACCGAATTTTATTTGTTGGAAATTTGAGCACGCAACCTATTCCCGCATCCGGTCAGATGCCCGAAAAAGCGATGATGGAAGCTTCAAAAGGTTCGCCTGCCATGGGGCGTGTACATACTGAGCCCATGCAGCCGATTGATGGCAGCATCAGCCTTGCCGAACTATTTGAACACCAACATGAGCTTGAAGGCACGAATGTAAAAGTGCTAGGGGAAGTAGTGAAATATAGCCCCGGCATAATGCGAAAAAACTGGGTGCATATCCAAGATGGAACCAGCTTTGGCGAGTTGTACGACCTTACCGTAACAACAAATGAAGAGCTGAGTCTCGGTGATATCGTACTGTTTGAAGGTGTTATTGCGCTTAAAAAAGATTTTGGCTCAGGCTATTTCTATGAAATAATCATGGAAGATGTCAAGGGAAATCGAATAAGCCTGCATTAATAACGGAATACAAGGAATAAATACGGCAGCCTTTCGATAGCTTTTTATGAAAGTGCTGCCGTATTTTTTTATGCCATCCCCGGGAAATGCCTACATTTGCATTAAATTTTAAAACATGATTTTTGGTATTGGTACCGATATTATTGAGGTAGCTCGTATGGAGCAACGTTTATCGCAAAGCCAAGAGTTGCGTGATAAATTATTTACTTCACGTGAACAAGCTTATTCCGATGAGCGCAGCACCATTTACCAGCATTATGCAGCACGTTTTGCTGCCAAAGAAGCCTTTTTCAAAGCTTTAGGAACCGGCTATCGCTACGGGATGGCATTTCATGAGATTGAAGTGGTGAATGATGAATTAGGTAAACCAACCATCATCACACATGGTAAAGTAAGTGAATTTATTGCGCAGCACGGGATACGACATATTCACCTGAGTATTTCGCATGTGAAAGAAATGGCAAGTGCACTGGTTGTACTTGAGAAATATTAGTCCTCCAACTCAACCCAAACCGGACAATGGTCCGAGTGGACAACCTCCGGCATGATGCCTGCATTTTTTAATCTGGGTAATAAATTGTCAGTCAGCATATTATAATCAATTCTCCAGCCTTTGTTGTTTGCTCGTGCATTTGCTCTGTAACTCCACCAGCTGTAGTTGTGCGGCTCTTTTTGCAAATGCCGGAAGCTGTCGATAAAGCCTTGATCGAGAAACTGTGTCATCCATTCTCGCTCTTCGGGTAAAAAGCCGGACACCTTTGAGTTGCGTACCGGATCGTGAATGTCAATTGCTTCATGACAAATATTGTAATCGCCCGACAACACCAGTTGGGGACGTTCTTTTCGTAGCTGTGCCACATAATTTTCGAAATCACTCAGCCACTTCATCTTAAATGCTTGTCGCGCATCGCCACTGCTCCCCGAAGGATGATACACGGACACCACCGATAACGCACCAAAATCGGCTCTTACAAAACGCCCTTCACGGTCGTAATCGGGCAAGCCCATGCCGATTTGCACATGATCGGGCTCTTGTAATGATAAGATGGCAACACCGCTATATCCTTTTTTCTCGGCCGGATACCAATAATGATGATAACCCAAAGCTTCAAAATCTAATAGCGGAATTTGTTCATGCATGGCTTTAATTTCCTGCAAACAAATCACATCCGGCTTTTCATCGGAAAGCCAATCCAAAAAGCCCTTATTGATGGCGGCACGAATACCATTTACGTTGTAACTGATGATTTTCATGGGAACAATTTAAAATGCGAAGATACGGTTTTGAAATGAAGTCTCCCTTTTCACCTCATGAAACCATTTTCAGGCCGATTATTGAAAATATCAAGGTGCTGATAAAAAACATCCGCCACAGGTCGGTGGGTTCATTTAAGAAGAAAATCCCGAATAACACAGTCCCTACTGCGCCAATGCCGGTCCATACGGCGTAAGCAGTCCCTATGGGTAAGCTTTCCGTGGCTTTGTACAGCAATACCATGCTGATTGTCAAAGAAACTAAAAAGCCTATAAACCACCACATTGATTCAGCGCCTTTTGTTTGATGGGCTTTGCCCAAGCAAGCTGCAAAACCGGTTTCAAAAAGACCTGCAATAATCAGTATAAGCCAGTTCATATGATGTAATTTTTAATTAAATGATGGCAAAAGTAGGTAATACTTGATTATCTGTGGTGAAGTAAGGTCTCGGCTTGAAGATTATCTAATTTGGAAAGGAATCAAATAGGGATGTTATCGGCTAATAATCAGTATATTATACTTAAAAATACTCGACTTTTATATAAGTAAATCTTTTTAGGGGATAAAAAGTAGATGTTTAAAATCAAAAAATCTGTAATATTGCAGTAAGAGGACTCTAAAACCAAAATATTATGATAGAGCAAATCATTTTTGCGCTGGTTTTACTTATTACCCTTCTAGTTTTTGGGTATACCATGCGCCGTATTTTTTATAATTTTAAATTTACCAAAAAGCAGCCTTTAACCAATATCCCTGAACGTATTAGGGTTACGCTTAAAGTGGCTTTTGCGCAGTCAAAGATTTTCCGTTTCCCTATTAGCGGTATTTTGCATGCGCTCGTCTTTTGGGGCTTTGTGGTCATACTTTTTGGCAGCATCGAAATGGTCATTGACGGTTTGTTTGGTACAGAGCGTGTGTTGGCGGTGCTGGGACCGCTTTATAGCTTCCTTATTGGTGTAGGCGACCTATTTGGCGCTATCGTGCTCATTGCCATCGTTGTATTCCTTATTCGGCGTGTATTTATGCATGTGCAACGTTTTTATGGTACGGAGATGAAGCCGGTGTCGAAGGCAGACGCCAATCTTGCCTTAAGCATGATATTGCTTTTAATGATAAGCCTCATCGGGATGAATGTGTATTATGTGGCGGGGGTGCGGCTCAATGGCGGCCTGCTGAAAGGGGTGTATCCCGTGAGTGCCTGGCTGGCAAGTATGATAGGAAGCAGCAATCCCGGAACAATTGCATTTTGGCACGGCTTTTATTGGTGGGCACATATTGTATTGATATTTATTTTTGCCAATATATTGCCTTACTCCAAGCACTTCCACGTCTTTATGTCGATACCGAATGTGTTTGTAAGCCGTATCAGCCCGTTGGGATATGTAGAAAATATGGAAAGTATCACCAATGAAGTGAAGCTGATGCTTGATCCACAAGCTGCATTCGAGCCTTCTGATGCGGTGCCAGAAAAGTTTGGTGTTTCCGATGCGGATGATACTAGCTGGGTGAATTATATGAATGCCTTGGCTTGTACAGAATGTGGTCGTTGTACCTCTGTTTGCCCTGCAAATATTACCGGCAAACTGCTTTCTCCACGTAAGATTATGATGGACCTTCGAGCCCGAATGAAGGAAAAAGGTCCCGGGCTTCACAAAGAAGGAGCTGCATATACAGATGGAAAAGCCTTATTAGGCGATTATATTACCGAAGAAGAGCTTTGGGCATGCACCATGTGTAATGCCTGTGCTCAAGAGTGCCCGGTGAATATCCATCAGCCTTCATTAATTATGGATATGCGCCGTTATTTGGTGCTGGAAAAATCGGCTGCTCCGGCAGGATTGAATACGGTATTCTCAAATATTGAAAACAATGGTGCGCCTTGGCAGTTTTCACCACAAGACCGCCTCAACTGGGCCGAAAATCTTTATATCAACGGATAACAACCCCAAAAAAACAGATTAGCATGAGTGAAAAAATAAAAATTGAAGTTCCGATAATTGCCGAATTGTTTGCGCAAGGCAAGCAGCCCGAATGGCTTTTTTGGGTGGGCTCGGCAGGTGCTTTTGACGATAGATATAAAAGGGTGACACGTGCCTTTGTGCAGCTGCTCACCTATTTTAAAGTTGATTATGCCGTCCTTGGAACAGAAGAATCCGATAGCGGTGATATTGCACGAAGAGCAGGTAATGAAATGCTGTTTCAAATGCAGGCATTGACTAATATTCAGATTTTTGATATGTATGAAGTCAAAAAGATTGTTACGTGTGATCCACATGACTATAACACATTTAAAAATGAATATCCCGACCTGGGCGGAAACTATGAAGTGTGGAATCATACACGCTTTTTGCAAAAACTGATGGATGAGCAAAAAATTGAACTGAAATCGGATTTATTTAAGGACAATACCATTGTGTTTCATGATCCTTGCTATTTAGGTCGTGCGAATAATGACTATGAATCGTCTAGGAATATATTAAATCGTATCACTTCTCAAAAAGTGGAAATGCCACGTAACAAAAGCCGTGCATTATGTTGCGGTGCGGGTGGCGGACAAATGTTTAAAGAAGCCGAAAAAGGAGACAAGGAAATATTCATTGAACGTACCGAAGAAGCAATAGCTACCGGAGCCGATATCATTGCCACGGCATGTCCTTTTTGCATGGTAATGCTTACGGACGGAATTAAATATACAAATCAGGAAGAGCGGATGCGTAATTTCGATATTGCCGAACTGCTCAGCATGAGCCTTGATTTATAAGATAACTTTAAGCAAGACCGCTTGAATAGTTATGAAAAGGCTAAATGATAGCCTTCTAAGTTTGTGGAACTTATGATTGTGAGGATTATTTGAATTCACAATAAAAATGCTTGTGACTAAAAGTTGATGAATAAGTTTATTGAAAATTGTAAACCCGCCCTGCCCAAGCGACTGCTCTTTTTTATTGGCGCTTTTGTGTGGGCATATGCAGCCTTTCGGGTATGGAAGCTGGCAATTAGTTTTTTGGCTGGAGTCCAATGGTCCTTATGGCTGCTGATTGTATGGGGGATTGGCGGTACAGCCCTTTTCTTTCGGTTTCTGTTTTACAAAATCAGCAAAAGATATATACAACGTATTATTGATTTGCCGACTGATAAACCTTGTCTGTTTGCGTTTTTTGGTTGGAAAAGTTATTTGCTCATTCTCCTTATGATAAGCATGGGAATACTCTTGTTAAAGTTTGAATTAATCCCATTTTATCTGCAAGGGCTTTTTTATATGGTGTTGGGTTCATCGCTCTTTATTTCCGCTTTGATGTTTTTTATAGCCGGCATTAAATTTAGCCTGCTTAATTCATGAATTTAATTTTGAGGAATTTTCAGGCGTGAGCTGTGAAGCTGTAGTAAACTACTGCGAACAGCTCATAACGTAAAAATTGCAAAATTAAATCAAAATTCATTTTATAATAAAGACTTGCTTAAGTCACTTCTAAACTCTGCTAACGAAATGATTATAAGCTTATTACGATTAAATTAGATTGACAAGCTTATGAATTGGTGAATTATGCAGGTTAAGATTGATTCGGCGTGAACTGACTGAAATACACTACATAATCTTATTTTTGCAGTTTAAAATCCAAATATAATGTTGAATAACCTACGACTTTCCTTTTTAGTTTTATTTGTTTTTGCCTGGTTTTCAGTCTTTTCCCAAACAAAACATGTAAAAATCATTGAAACTTCTGATGTGCACGGAGCTGTTTTCCCGTATAATTTCATTAAAGAACGACCGCTGAATGCTTCTTTGGCACATGTAACAACCTATATCAAAGAACAACGGGCTGACACCAGTCAGATTGTATTTTTAGTAGATAATGGTGATATACTTCAGGGCACCCCTGTGGTATATTATTTCAATTTTGAAAAAACTGACGAGCCGCATTTATATGCCGAGGTAATGAATTTCATGCAATATGATGTGGCAACAGTTGGCAACCATGATGTGGAAACCGGGCATCCGGTATACGATAAATTCAGGGAAACCATCAACTTTCCTTGGCTAGCGGCAAATGCCATTCATACTGCAGACGACAAATCCTATTTTGCGCCTTATCATGTGCTGGAAAGGGGAGGTGTAAAAATAGCAGTTCTTGGGCTTGTAACGCCTTCCATCCCAAACTGGTTGCCCGAAAATCTTTATGCCGGAATGCATTTTGAAGATATGATAGAAACGGCTAAAAAGTGGGTTCCATATATTATGGAAAGCGAGCAACCCGATTTAATGATAGGGCTATTTCATGCCGGAGTGGATTATACGTATGGTGGTGGCACAAAAGAAGGTTATAAAAATGAAAATGCCTCTCGCTTAGTTGCGGAGCAAGTTCCCGGATTTGATATAGTTTTTGTGGGGCATGATCATAGCGGATGGAATTTTGAAACAAAAAACAGTGATGACCAAGACGTATTGATTTTAGGAACTACTTCGGGTGCTAGAAATGTGGCGGTAGCCGATATCGACTTGGAATCGAGTGATGGCGGAAAAAGCTATTCTAAAACTGCTGTGGCAGGTAGCTTGATAAGCATGGCAGATTATAGTCCCGATGCTGAATTTATGGCAAAATTCGGAAAAAAGCAGGAGGAAGTAAAAGCATATGTAGGTCGTATTATCGGAGAATTTACAGAAACACTTTATTCGCGTGAAGCGCTTTTTGGACCCTCAAAATTCGTGGATTTAATACATAATATACAACTTGAACTGACGGATGCGGATATTTCATTTACCGCACCGCTTTCTTTTAATGCAACAATTGAAAAAGGAAGCATACAAGTGAAGGATATGTTCGATTTGTACAGCTTTGAAAACTTGTTGTATACCATTGAGTTGAGCGGGAAGGAGATTCAAGATTATTTGGAATACTCCTATGCGGCATGGTTTAATCAAATGCATAAGAAATCGGATCATTTGCTGCGGTTTAATACCGATGAGAGTGGAAAAATTATTTTTAGTGAACGCACACAATCGCCCGAATTGACAGCGCGATATTATAATTATGAATCGGCAGCCGGCATTATTTACACTGTAGATGTTCGAAAATCCATTGGGAGCAGAGTAAAAATCAAGCGATTTGTAAACGGAAAACCGTTTGAGCTCGAACAAAAATACAAGGTGGCGGTCAATTCATACCGTGCCAATGGAGGAGGTGGTCATTTGACTCGAGGCGCAGGTATTCCACAAGCTGAGCTCAGCAAAAGAATCCTTAGCTCGACAGAAAAAGACTTGCGGTTTTATCTGATGAAATGGATTGAAGAAAAGCAGCTTGTTGCTCCTAAATTACTGGATAACTGGAAAATAAAGCCTAAAAAATATTGGAAGAAAGCCAAAGAAAAAGATTATCAGTTGTTGTTTCACAGATAAATTCCTCAACTTTTTCCTTTAAAATTGGTCTAATACACAGATTTTTTCTTTCTTACTTTTAAGTTGCTGTGATTTACACATTAAGTTTGATGTATTGCAGCCATATGCTGAATTTAGTATACCAAAAACTGGTTTTTCGCATTTGAATGCATCTTTTAATGTAACTTTCGGGCTTAAATTATATCCAAGCAAAATTTTAAACAAATGAAAAAACTATTCAGCCTCTTGCTTTTGTTATTAGTTGTCGGACAGCTTAGTATGGCACAACAAACAATCAGTTGTGATCAATGGAAAATATCTAATCCGCAAAAAGTATATTTACCTGCCTTTAACGATATTCAAACAGTTGACGGTAAAGACTTTGACCAAGCCTCTTTGTTGGAGTCGGTGCATGTCAGCTATCATGATATATTCGATTGGAAAGAGCTGCAATTTGACCAAGACAGCCTGCTTTATGATATAAAAGAAGAAAACAGCTTGGTACAACTTGCCGGATTCTTTTCGATAGACCGATGGGCAAAATTGAGCCTCTCCATTTCATCCAACACAATTTTTGATGTTTCTCTGAATGGAAAAAAGATAAAAACACAAAGCCGAGTTTCTCAAAAAGCCGTGCTCACGGATTTAACCGTTGATAATGGCGATAATTATATGCTAATCAGGATGTTGGCTGTCAATGATTCAGCTTATTTCAAAGCGGAGCTTAGCACTGCCGACAAAGAATCCGAAGCGCTTATCAGCTGGAATAGCAATCCGCAGCGAAAGCTGTCGATACATGATGTATTGGAAGGTGAATCAGTAAGCTCGGCAAGTTTATCTCCTTCGGGTAAATATTTATTGCTGAATATGTCGGAAGTGCTGGCGGAAAGCGGCATCACACAGCGTTATTCGCGTATTTATGATATGGAAAAGAAAGCCACTATCATGATGCTTCGAAATTCAGCATTGTATGCATCTTGGCTTCCAAACAGCGATAAGCTGTTTTATAAACAGCAAAAAGGCGAATTGGCTGATATTTTTGTGTTTGATGTACAAAAAGGCGAGGAGTTGCGTGTGGCAGAAGCACTAAGTAATCCTGGCAGAATTGTATGGGCGGAGGATGAGAGCTTTTTTGTGTTTTCAAAAACGCTGAAAGCAGATAAAACAGGCGATTTGAAACGGGTGTTTACAAATGATGACAGAATACCCAATAATCGAAATCGCACGCACTTATATGCTTATAATTTAAAATCAAAGCATGTACAACAGCTCACAGCGGGAAATCTTTCGGCATCCTTGCATGCCATTAAACCCGATGGCAGCAAGATATTGTTTTCAATCTCAAAAACCGACTATACAGGCATTCCTTTTTCAACACAAGATTTGTTTGAGATGGATTTGACAAGCATGCAGCTCGACACCATTTGGCAGGATAAACGATATGGCGCCTATTGCCAGTATTCGGCGGATGGAAACAAACTTTTGGTATCAGGAAGCCCCGAAAGCTTCGGCGATTTGGGAGTTAATGTGAGCGAAGGGAGAATCCCGAATGTAAGCGACAGACAGTTGTATTTATTTGATTTAAAAGATAAAACGGTAGAAGCATTGACGCGTGACTTCGACCCGGCGATACGAAATGCATATTGGGCAAAAGACGGCTTGGTGTATATGACAGTGGTTGAAAAAGATTATGTCAATTTGTATAAATTGGATTTAAAAAAGCGAAATTTCACCAAGATAGAAGTGCCCGAAGAAGTAATTAGTTCAATTGATTATGCTTCTTCAAAAGCCTTGGCAGCATTTAACGGAAGCAGTATTGACAGCCCGCATAAGCTGTATTCATTGGATTTGACGACAGGCAAATCCAATTTGTTGCTATATCCTAAGGAGCAACAATTGAAAGCTGTTCAATTTGGAGCTACTGAAGACTGGAATTTTGAAAATGAAGCGGGTACGACAATTTATGGCAGGGTGTATTATCCATTGGATTATAATCCCGCAAAGAAATATCCGGTAATTGTCAACTTTTATGGGGGCACAACACCTACCGACCGTACTTTTGGAGGACGTTATCCAAAAAATATCTGGGCAGCCAACGATTATATTGTTTATGTGATGCAGCCGAGTGGAGCCACCGGATTTGGACAAGATTTTTCTGCTTTGCATGTCAATGGCTGGGGTGCCGAAGCTATTGATGATATCATTGAAGGAACAAAGCAGTTTTTAGCTGCGCATCCTTCCGCTGATGCTGAAAATGTAGGTTGTATCGGCGCTTCTTACGGAGGTTTTACAACCATGATGCTGCAAACCCGAACCGATATATTCAAAACTGCTGTTTCGCATGCCGGAATTAGTGATATCACAAGCTATTGGGGTGAAGGTTATTGGGGATATTCCTACAGTGCCGGAGCTACTAAAGGAAGCTATCCGTGGAACAGAAAAGATATTTATGTAGAAAACAGCCCGCTTTTTAATGCAGATAAATTTCAAAACTCCATATTATTGCTGCATGGAACGGAGGATACCAATGTTCCTGTCGGAGAAAGCTTACAGTTTTATGCAGCTTTAAAAATATTGGGTAAGGATGTGGAAATGGTGTTGGTTAGCGGTGAAGATCATCATATTTTGGATTACAAAAAGCGTATCGAATGGCATAATACCATTATGGCTTGGTTCGAAAAGGAACTAAAAAATCAGCCCGGAAAATGGAATATGATGTATCCTGATAAAAAGCTTTAAACTTTATGGCGCTTGACGTTCGTGCTCGGGCTCTTCGGGTATCAATTCGTCATAGCGCCCTTCTTTCATTAGTTGTTCGTTATAAACCCTTCTGTTACGCTGCAGGCGCCTCTGCAGCCGTGCCGCATCATTGAATATATCATACAATGCTTGAATAGGACCTTTTATCGTCATAGGAGCGGGGTCCATATACAACAGTATATCTTTTAAATCATCTTGAATATTATCTAGCTTCACGGGTTTTACCGGCTGCATATTGACAAACAACTGTTTAAATGTTGGCCAGTCATAAAAGGAACGCACCACTACCTCATCCATCCATATGGTATCTTTTCGAAGTAAAATTTTCCAAGCTTTCCCATCTGCGGTCATCGTACTGTCAAATGCCATAATGGATCGTTGAAAGCCGATGGCAGAAAACATAATGGTGTCAACTGTTCGGGCGGGAAGCTTAAATTTCCCTGCCTCATCACTAATGGTACCCCGTCGGTTCAACCGACTGATGACATGTACATTCTTGATGGGCAACAAGCTGTCAGCCGTATATATTTCGCCTTCAACCCACATGCGGTCTTGAGCCAATACACTCAGCGTGCATAGACTAAAAAAGAAACCAAATAGGATAAAGCGAAAATATTTCATACAGTTTACAAAATTATAAAATATGTCGAATGCAATTTATCATGATGAACTATCTGAAGCGGTGCTATTTTTTCTGCCTGGACAATTGGATGTCTGGCAATACAATATGTAATGAAATATGTGTATTTATAAAGCTTATATGTTGACTATCAGTACGTAATCCGCCGGAGCCATAAAACTGAAACTGTGCTTTCGAATATAAAAAATCAGTCTCCAGTGCCAAATAATAACAGCCACCTAAGTTTTGGATGATAGAAAGCCCTCCACCGTATGCAAATGTTCGCGAAAGGGAAGTGGTAATCTCATAATAGGGCGGTCCGTGTAAATAATAAACCGGTTTATAAAGCTGATAGGGGCTGTAACTGTTGAAGATGCCTCCCATCAAGCGCATATCCAAGCTTGTGTTTTTCAATAGCTTCATGCGATATACGGGTCCTGCAGTAAAATGTATGATACGATAAGGTTCAGAGCGTATGTACACATCAGTCAAAAATGGATCACTTTGTACCAATGCATAGCCTAACTCGCTCACATCCAACGGATGTAATTGTAATCCACCTTGTATATGCAAGCCTATTTTGTTGTTTATCAAGCTGTTTATTGCCAAAGACCCACTAAAACCACTCGATGTGAAACCGCCTTCGGATAAATTCGTTGACGCATATTTCAAGATAGGCTGAGACAATCCTGCCCGAAGATGGATGTCGCTTTGTAAAGATTGGGCTTGTAATTGATTGAGGATGAACAAAAAACTTAATACAAAAACAAAGCGCGAGAAAACTGATGACTTTTTGAAGTAGCTATTAAAAACCATATTGCAGCAGTAGGTTCCAAAATATGATGTAAACCTAATTGATTAATTCAGATGAATAAAAATTTTAACAAAATTTATCGCCATTTTTATCTGTTATGACAATTTATTTACTTGAAACCAATGATTTTATCCTGCTTAATTCACTTACTCGCTTATTCATGATGGTAAATACGAGTTTGCAAAAACATAAAGGCATGAAAATTGTTTAAATATTGAAGCCAAAAGAATGTGAAATCTACATCTTATGGCGAAAATTAATTTTTTTATAAGTAAGATAAATCACTTACTTTTGTATTTTAAATCAATATCTTTATAGATAAATAATAATATCAACTTCAAATTATGCTTAGCAAAAGGTCAGAATACTGTTTAAACTGTGCGACTTGTAACGAACGTTCGCCCTTGTTTAATATGCTTAGCAATGATGAGTTGGAAATGATAAATGACGGCAGGTTTGAAGTGCAATTTAATGCCGGAGAAAACATTATAAAACAAGGCACGGCTGCCTCACATATGATAATGCTCATCAATGGGATGGCAAAATTGTATTTGGAAGGGATTGACAAAAAGAATCTTATTCTTGATATCCTGATTCCATTTAAGTTTTTTGGTGGTCCGGGTGTTTTTACGGATATGCGTTATCAATATAGTGTAGCTGCAATTGGAGATAGTGTTGCCTGTTTTATTCCTACTGAAAATGTGCGGAAAGTCATTCGTTCCAATCCGGATTTTTCGGAAGCAGTATTACGTTATTGTAACAATAATAGCACGGTTAACTTTGACCGTTTAATCAGTTTAACCCAGAAGCAGATGCATGGGCGCATGGCCGACACCTTGATTTATCTCAGTGATACTGTGTTTAAAGATTTGGCTTTCACGCTTAATATCACACGTCATGAGATGGGGGAAATGTCAAATATGACAAAAGAAAGCACCACGCGTATACTCAAGGAGTTTGAATCAGAAGATATTATTTCGATTGATGGAAAATCAATTGAAATATTAAATTTGGACAAGCTGAAAGAAATTGCCATCAGGGGCTGATGCATTTAAATCCCATTACTAATATAAGCTCTTCCAGTAGTTTAGCTTGATTTTGTGCGCGATTAAGGTTGTGCTCCGGATACGCGATTTTATAATAAATATCATTTTGTAAAAAATCGGTTAAAAAGCGTAAAGCCTGCATATATACCAATATATGTCCTGCATATCGGATGTATTTTCTTTCGGCATCAGTTAAAAACTCATTCACTTCAGCCAAATAGGTGTTGAATAAGATATCTAAATAGTCTTTTTGAACTTTTACTTTTTCTAAATTAATTTCATTTTCGTCTGCCATACAGCTCATACTTCGTATTAAGTCTCCTAAATCAGAGAAAATATATGCAGGCATTAATGTATCATAGTCAATAATTGCTTTGAATTCCAAGCTGTTACAGTCAAATAAGATATTGCCCATTTTTGCATCCATATGGAGTATGCGCAAAGGCATATTTTGCACGGCTTCTTTGTAGATTTCCGTGATTTGGCGGTAATTTGTTAGCTTTTTTACCAAGTTGTCTGCTTGCTTCTTACGCACGATTCCGGCAGCTTCCACTGCCAAATCAAATTGGTTTTGGCGCAGCTCCAAGTTGTGAAAATCCGGTATGATATGATGAAATGTTTCGCTGTTTGCAGTTGTCATCACAGCGGCAAATCTACCGAATGCAGCTGCTGCTTGACGTACCATTGTGGGTCCGGAAGGAGTTGTAAAGCTGCAGCTGTTTTGGATAAAATCTTGAAGGCGCCAATAGCTGCCCAATTTATCTTCTACATATGGTTTGCCTTCAATTGTTTCTTTAAACGCAACAAATGGATATTCCGCTGCATGCTGTCGGATATGTGCCATAGCAAGCTTCCAGTTTTCGGCAATTTTGTGTGGATGTTTAAATACTTGAGTATTAATTCGTTGCAATATATAAATTGCTTGTCCTGAACGTTTTACGGCATAAGTGTTTTGGATGATTCCTTCGCCATAGGCTATTATTTCATCTTCTGCTCGTAAACCAAATCCTTGTAATACCTCCAAAGGAATTTTTGTTTCTTTCCGCTGCCTTGATTCCATTAATATAATTCATTATTGGCAAATAAGTCGGGCATGGTCCTCCATTTTCCGTTTGTAAAGTCGGGGAAGTCCACAGCGGTAAATCCATTTGCTATGGACATTTCTGAAAGTGGGGTTATAACACTCCAAGCCGCTGAATCATACACATTAATAGGCACTTGTTCCCCACGTTTTATGGCTTGAACAAAGCCATTGATAACAAAAAAGTCCATTCCTCCATGACCGGCGCCCAGGGCATCTTGACTATATTTTTGCCAAAGCGGGTGATCAAATTTCTCAAACCACGAATCAGTTATTTCCCAACGATGCGGCTCCGACATTCCTTCTATATGGATTGAACGGTTGATGTCCATCCATAAGCCTTTTACGCCTTGAACCCTGAAACCGAGTGAGTAAGGGCGCGGCAGATTGGTGTCATGCTGCAATAAAATGCTTTCTCCGTTTTCGGTACTTATCATGGTGGTTACTATGTCTCCCAATTTAAAATCAATGGCTGCATTGGGGTGGTCTTTGCCTCCGTGTTGTACAATATAATCATGTAAACCCCTTGCTTTGGACGCCATGGAAACGAGTCGTGTAAAACGGTTGCCGGAATGGATTCCCAGCATTTTTGATAATGGTCCTACACCATGTGTGGGATATAAATCCCCATTTCTAGTGATGGAATGTTGGGTGCGCCACTGCGCTTCAGAAAATCCTTTTTCTCCAAACTCCACACCACCACCATAGGCTTGTTTGCCGTCGTTGAATTTCACTTCTCGCAAATCATGCTGATAACCTCCTTGCAAATGGATTAGTTCTCCAAAAATATTTTGACGAACCAATTGCAATACTGCCATTATATCACGGCGGTAACACACATTTTCCAACATCATGTACTGCATGCCCGTTTCTTCTGATTTACGGACAATATCCCAATGCTCTTCAATGGTGGTTCCCATAATCACCTCACAACCAACGTGTTTTCCTGCGTCCATTGCTTCCATAGCCATCGGATAATGCCATTCCCAAGGGGTGGAAATAACTACTGCATCTATATCTTTTCGGGCTAGTAAATCGCGATAAGAATATTCATTTTTGCTGTATATCACCGGATGTGGCTTGTTCGCTTTATCATAAAGACGAAGGGCTCTGTCAATCATCACTTGCTGGATGTCGCAGATGGCAACCACATCAGTATCATCGCGTTGAAGGCTCAGTCGTAGCAATTCCTGCCCTCTCAAGCCGGTTCCAATAAAGCCCATTCGAAGCTTACTGTTGGAGTTTCCAAAGACAAGTCCTGAAGGTAAAATGGTGAAAGCTGCTCCGGTGAACGCACTTAATTTGAGAAATTCGGATCTTTTCATGGGTGTCTGCTTTAGGGTTATGAAAGTTCAAAAATAATGAAACTTTGTGGAAAAATTCGGTTCAGCAGAAAATACTTTAATCCATGTGAAAACAATGCTTCGATGAGGCTTGTGTGTTATACAAACAATTATAATCGGATAATGTAAACTTGTTTTTTAATTTGCTGAATTGTGCTAACCTGCTTAATTCATGAATTTAATTTTGAGAAATTTTAAGGCATGTGCTGTGAAGCTGTAGCCAACTACTGCGAACAGCTCATAACGTATAAAATTGCCAAAATTAAATCAAAATTCATTTTATAATAAACGCTTTTTAAAAATCCTACTAAAACTTACTAACACAATGATCATAAGCTTATTACGATAAAGTTAGATTGATAATCTTATGAATTGGTGAATTATGCAGGCTAAAGCTCATTTGTTTATTTACCTTTGTGAACGAATGATTCAAAAAAGCAAACTCATGAGCGGAATTTTTATTAAAAACTGGTATATATATTTATTTAATGGCATCATTGCTGTTCTTTATGGCTTGTTGGCATTGTTTGTCCCGTTTGAAACTTTGCAGACACTGAGTTGGTATGCCGGATTTGTCATCCTTTTGAGTGGAGTGTTAATGCTATTGGTTACTGTGAATCGGATTCGAAAAAAGCAGGATTATTTCTGGATATTATTACAATCCGTGCTATATATTGCTGCGGGCACGTTAATACTGTTATATACTCAGGAAGCTATTCGGTTTTTTGTAATAAGCATGGGGGTGCTGGCACTGATTGTGGGCGTGTTGCAACTGATTGTGCTGGTAAATATCAATCCGGTTTTTAGGTTTAAAAACTTCATGCTTTTCAATGCTTTAATCACCATGGCTTTTGGAGTGCTGATGTTGTATAATCCTTTTCGGGTTGCCGAGTTTCTAGTAACTATGAGTGGTGTACTAGCCTTGTTTTATGGCATTGTACTTATCTGGTTCAGCATAAATCTGTATCGCTTGACGAAGCAGCTGGTAGATTGATTATTCTCGCGATTTGCTTTGTCCGTCTAAATCGCTTTCAAATTTAATGTCTTTCACATTAATTTGAAGATTTGTTTTTCCCATCCATTGATTTTCTTCCAGATGGTAGACGGCACTAAATTCTTCATTATTACTCATTTTACTGTAATGGTGCCCTTGCTGAAATGCAATTCCCGATATAGGTTCGCTACGTGAGGTAAGCTGTACGACTTCCAGCTTCAAATGGTTCTTTTTTACAATGCGTGAGCGTCCGGTATCTATCATACGGTCGGTTTGAAAGATAGGGGATAGGTTGCCCGGTCCAAATGGTGCAAATTGTTTGAGAATACGCATAAACTTTGGTTTGATGTCTTCAAACTTCAGATATGCATCTATCTCAATTTCAGGAACCATCATTTCTTTTGTGATATGTTGGTTTACGTAATCGTTAAACTTATTCCGAAAAGCCTCCAAGTTTTCGGGCTTCATGGATAAACCTGCTGCGTACTTATGACCGCCGAAATGCTCTAAAAGATCTGAACAATGATCGATGGCATCGTAAATATCAAAATGCTTGATAGAGCGTGCCGAGCCTGTGATATAATTATTTGAACGGGTGAGGATGATTGTGGGACGGTAATAATGATCTGTTAATCGTGATGCCACAATTCCTATCACGCCTTTATGCCAATCTTGATTATACAGCACCGTGCTTTTAGCTTCTTTTAGCTTGGGATCGGCTTCAATTAATGCAAGTGCTTCTTCTGTTATTTGGTTATCGAGATTTCGTCTTTCGGTATTTAAATCGTTTATGGTGAGTGCCAGTTTATCGGAATGGCTTAGCCTGTCGGCTAAAAGCAGGCGTACCGAATCGCAAGCACTTTCGATCCGTCCGGCGGCATTAATTCGTGGTCCGATAAGAAACACCAAGTCGCTTATATTCAGCTCTCGGTTAAACGCCAGATTGCTTTCTTCGGATGAATCATCGCGGCGCAGCACTTGCGAAAAGCTAAGCACAGATTCAATCCCTGCTCGAGGCTTGGTATTGAGCAGTTTGAGTCCGTAATATGCCAACACCCTGTTTTCTCCTGTGATGGGGACTATGTCTGCTGCAATGCTAATTGCAACAAAATCAAGGTATTGAAGCAAGCTTTTAAATGATACGTTTTGATGTTTGGCAAGTGCTGAAATAAGTTTAAATCCCACACCGCATCCACTCAGCTCTTTAAAAGGATAGTCGCAATCGGTACGCTTGGGGTCGAGTACTGCCACAGCATTTGGCAGCTCATCACCCGGGCGGTGGTGATCGCATATGATGAAATCGACCTTTTTTTCATTGGCATATTCAATCTTTTCCACTGCTTTAATGCCGCAATCCAATGCGATTACCAGTTGGAAATTATTGGCGGCAGCATAGTCAATTCCCTTATATGAAATACCGTATCCTTCTTCATATCTGTCCGGTATATAAAATTCGATACGTTTTTTGAAATACTTTTTTAAGTATGAATAAACCAAGGCAACCGAAGTGGTTCCGTCCACATCGTAATCGCCGTAAATTAAAATTTTCTGACTTTCTTTGATTGCAAGAAGGACGCGCGCAACGGCTGCATCCATATCCTTCATCAGAAATGGATCGTGGAGTTGGGTGTAATCAGGTCGAAAAAACTGTTTTGCCTCCTCATAGGTGGAAATATTCCGTTGAGCAAGCAAATTGGCAATAGTTTTACTAACCGATAATTCATCCATAAGTTTCTTTATCGTCTCACTATCACCCTGTTGCTTCAAAATCCACCTGCTTTCCATCATTCTCCTGTTTAATTTGTAAAGATAATAAGATTCGGCAGACAAAAAAAATGAATTTTAATTCAAAATTAAAAATATATCTAAAACACTGAAACACATTTAATTAAGCCAAATCTGCTTTGAAAGATAACAAAAATTATTGTATATTTTATTATCCTATTGAATATCAGTAATTTTATTCTATAAACTCCTAACTTTGGATAGAAAACCTCTTCAAATAGCCATAAATAAAACACTTTTTAAGCCAAGTTTTAGCCTTTGCCTGCTTAATTCATGAATTTAATTTTGAGAAACTTTCAGGCGTGAGCTGTGAAGTGGTAGCTATACGTTGATTTGTAACCCACATTTGTTAGTCTAAAAAATATTATTGAACCCATTTGAAGGGATTAAACAATCTTCATTTAGTTTATGCGTTGATAAAAAAAGAACATATCATAATGATATTGTTGGTGTTCATTTCAAGAATCCGTAAAAACCCTGTTTATTAGATTAAATGATAAGGATGGCATTTATTTCTTCTACTTTTTGAATTCGATATGTTGAATCTGCAATTTGCCATATAAATTTATTATTGAGTTTACAAGGTGTTTTTGATATGATGAATTTCAAAATTGATAGCAGGTAAGATTATTAAACCACAGTTTAAAAATATTGTAAGATGAAAAAACAGCAATTTTTCCGTAGGTTTTTTACAATCACTTTTATCTTTCTTCTTTTTGCCGGTAAACTACAAGCACAAGAAGCGCAGCCAGCTGCTCATTGGTATATTAAAGCCTCCGGCTGGCCCGAATATGTTGATAATAACCGTGTGTTTCATAGGGGTCATATCGAACTGCAATTGAACAGGCGTTTGCACAAATTATTTGAAGCCGGACTTTCAACTGCGCTTTATAAAGGATTTGATGAGTACACCCATGGCTTTCTCAACTTTGGAGCTGTTGGCAACTGGCATTTTCTTCCATTAATAATTGACAAAGAGAAGCTTCGTTTTGAAACCTACCTTTCCGGAAAGCTTGGCTTGGTGAAATATTTTCAAACAAATGCAAATCAAACAGTTTGGCCAGGTATTATTTTGGAATAGGTGCAGCCTATTACTTCACTCGACATGTGGGTGCATATTTTGAATACGGATATGATTTGCCATTCACAGACCCCATGAAACTTGGATATTATAAAGAAATGAACATAGGCATTTCAGTAAAACTTTAGTTTACACTAATCCCTTTAAACAAACCAACTTAATCTTTTCTGTTTTTTTGATTGATTGCTTAGGATAAACCTTATGCAAAAAACTAAAAACTTGATCGCATTGCTTCTACCGGGTCGAGGCGTGATGCCGACCAAGCCGGGATAAAACCAGAAACCAAGCCTATTAATGCCGAAACACTCAAGCCAAGTAAGATGTTTTTAGCGGAAAGTACCAATGCAAACTCACTTAAGTTTGTGATGGCGAGGCTTAAAAGCCATACAATCAATAAACCTACAATACCACCAATAATAGATAAAAAGACTGCCTCAAATAAAAACTGCAACAGTATAAAGTAGTTTTTTGCACCCAATGATTTTTGAATTCCTATTTGAGCAGTGCGTTCTTTTACCGACACAAACATAATATTGGCAATGCCAAAACCTCCCACCAATAATGAAAAGCCTCCAATTATCCATCCAACTATTGCGATAATACCAAACAACTGATCGAAGGATTTATTGATAATATCCATTTCATTAATTGAGAAATTATCTTCTTCCATTGGTTTGAGTTTTCGCAACGAACGCATGATACCCGTGAGTTCATCTTTTAACTCTTCATTGCTGATATGGTCTTTGGCTTTTACTGCAATAGTGGTGCCTCTTTCACGTATATCCATTACATTTCGAACAAAATTTAGTGGAATAATTGCAGAATTGTCGTTTGTATTTCCAAACAAATTGCCCCCTTGTTTTTTAATAAGACCAATTACTTCCAACCGTCTGCCGAATACTTTTACTGTTTTTCCTATTGGATTTTCTCCTTGAAACAATTCCGCTGCCACATCTGCTCCAATAATAATCACATTTCGACCGACCTGCGACTCGAGGGCAGTAAAATAACGTCCTTCATCCAAATCAAAAGGCATCACTTCGGGATGTGCATGCGATACGGCTTGTATCGAGACCCTTGGCAAGCTGGCTGAGCCATAGGACATGCTTCGGTTTGTTTGTACAAACAAGCTCATTGCTTCCGCAGTATGGCTGCGTTTTTCTAAATCCATCATTTCCTGCAGGCTGGCTTCGGGGCGCTGCCAATATTTCCACCACGGATAATCGCCCCCTGTGCTCCAAGGCCATTTTTGAATGTATATGACATTGTCACCCAATGAGCTGATGTTATCACGTATCGCTCCTTCCATGCTGTCAAATAACGAAAACAATGCAATAATTGAGAAAATACCAATCGTAATTCCAAGCAATGACAGGATGGTACGCACTTTATTTACCATCAGTGCCACCATGGCAAAAAGAAAGCTTTCTGATATGAGACGAAACAGAATGAGCATAAAAAATCCTCAAATATTCTGTAAAAGTAATCATTCATTAAATATGCTTGCAATTTAGTGAATAAAACCATGTTTTTTTTGTAATCTTGCAAAATTGTAACCATTACAAAACAATGCCTTGAAAAAGATTGAAACTGCTTTAATTTCTGTTTATTACAAAGATGGTTTGGAGCCTGTCGCCAAGCTGTTGCACCAGCATGGTGTTCGTTTATTTTCTACCGGTGGAACCTATGATTTTTTGCGAGGATTAGGTTTACCGGCTGAAAAGGTTGAAGATCTTACCGGATATCCGTCTATCTTAGGCGGCAGAGTAAAAACATTGCATCCAAAAGTGTTTGGAGGTATCCTGGGTCGCCTTTCCGAAGAAAGTGACCGCAAGGAGATGGAAAAATACGAAATACCTGCCTTCGATTTGGTAATTGTCGATTTATATCCTTTTGAAGAAACGGTTGCCAAAACACAAAATGCGGATGAAATTATCGAAAAAATAGATATTGGAGGTATTTCACTGATTCGTGCTGCTGCAAAAAACTTTCATGAAGTGCTGATTGTAGCCTCGGCAAGATATTATGATGAACTCTTCGCATTGCTCGAAAGCCAAGCTTGTGCCACGAATTTGGCAGCACGTAAAAAGTTTGCAGCATATGCGTTTGCGGAAAGCTCATATTATGATTCCGCTATTTATCAGTGGTTTTCGGACGGCAAGCCGGAGGAACTTCGTGTAAGTTATCGTAATCAACAGCTTTTGCGTTACGGAGAAAACCCCCATCAGCAGGCTGTGTTTTTCGGAAAAGCCGACGAATGGTTTGAACAGCTGAACGGGAAAGCACTTTCCTACAACAATATGTTGGATTTGGATGCCGGCTTAAAGCTGATTAGTGAGTTTGAGCAAACGGCTTTTGCCATTCTTAAGCATAATAATGCTTGCGGTGTGGCTATTCGTGAAAGTCTTGACAAAGCATATGAAGCCGCATTTAATGCCGATCCGGTTTCGGCTTTTGGCGGGGTATTGGTTGCAAACAGAACAATAGATCTGCCTACCGCAGAAAAAATGAATTCCCTGTTTTTCGAGATATTGGCTGCACCTGACTATGAGCCGGAAGCTCTGGAGCTGCTTATAAGCAAAAAAAATCGAATCATATTGAAGTTGAAGCCTTTTGCATTGCCGACAAAACAATATCGTAGCATATTGAATGGCATATTGGAGCAAGAGTCTGACTTAAAAATAGAAACTGATGCTGATTTGACTTTTGTGACGCAGCGCCAAGCCGATGAAAAAGAAATTCAAGATTTATTATTTGCACTAAAAGTTGTTAAGCATACCCGCTCCAATGCGATTGTGCTTTCGAAAGACCAACAGCTTGTAGGAAGCGGCATGGGACAAACCTCAAGGGTTGACTCCCTGAAACAGGCTGTCGCCAAAGCAAAAGAATTTGGCTTTGACCTGAATGGTGCCGTCATGGCATCGGATGCCTTCTTCCCTTTTTCCGATTCAATAGAATTGGCTCATAAAGAAGGAGTTCAGGCAATTATACAACCCGGCGGATCTATTCGAGACCAAGAGTCAATAGATTATTGCGATGCAAATAATCTGGCTATGGTATTTACCGGAATAAGACATTTTAAACATTAACGAACTTATCTTTTTTATAAAGTTATGGGACTTTTATCTTTCCTAAATAAAGAAATTGCCATCGACCTTGGCACGGCCAATACCATTATTTTGTACAACGACAAGGTAGTGGTAGACGAGCCTTCAATTGTTGCTGTTGAACGTAATACCGGACGAATTATCGCGGTTGGAAAAAAAGCGATGATGATGCACGGTAAGACGCATGAAAATATTAAAACCATACGCCCCTTGCGTGATGGTGTTATAGCCGACTTTCAGGCAGCCGAATTTATGCTGCGTGAAATGATTAAGATGATTGGAATAAAAAGCAGGCTATTTCCGCCGGCTTTAAAAATGGTTATTTGTATTCCTTCAGGTATTACAGAAGTAGAGGAGCGTGCCGTAAAAGATTCGGCAGAGCAGGCCGGTGCAAAAGAGGTGCGCCTGATTCATGAACCAATGGCTGCTGCGATTGGTATCGGGATTGATGTGTTGGAGCCAAATGGTAATATGATTATCGATATTGGAGGAGGAACAAGTGAAATTGCAGTGATTGCGCTTGGCGGAATCGTGAATAACACATCCATACGCATTGCGGGCCATGACTTTAATACCGATATTATTGATTTTATGCGTAAACAGCACAATATCAATATTGGAGAGCGCACGGCAGAACGTATTAAAATGGAAATTGGTGCGGCAATACCGCAACTGGATAATCCGCCGGATGAATTTCCTGTTCATGGACGCGATATGTTAACGGGTATTCCAAAGGAAATCAAGGTAAACTATACCGAAATCGCAAATTGTCTGGATAAAAGTATTTCAAAGATTGAAACGGCAGTTTTAAATGCGTTGGAGCTTACGCCTCCCGAGCTGTCTGCCGATATTTTCCGTACCGGTATTTATTTGGCAGGTGGCGGCTCACTTCTGAGAGGTCTGGATAAGCGAATTCACCAAAAAACCAAATTGCCCGTACACGTTGCTGAAGACCCGCTGAGAGCAGTGGCAAGAGGAACAGGTATTGCATTGAAAAACTTTGATAAATTCCCCTTCCTGATTAAATAATTGAAGGAAATATGCCCCTGTTATGAATAATTTGCTACGATTTCTTCAGAAGCATCATTTTATATTGTTGTTTATTCTGTTGGAAGCGATATCTATAGTATTACTTAGCAGAAGTCATACCTACCATCGGGCGGTATTGTCAAATTATTCAAACAGCGTGACAGGTAGAATTTATTCGGTTAACGCCAATTTTCAATCTTATTTTGGTTTACGTAAGCAAAATCAATTATTACAGGAGCAAAATGCCCAACTGCAGCGTCAGCTAAGCTTTTATGCGCAAGAAGTTGTTCCCGTATATGACAGTATTGGGGATTCGGCAGTTTTTGAATATATCCCATGCAGGGTTGTCAGTAACACGGTGCAGCAACGAAATAATTATTTTATTTTGGATAAAGGTTTAAAGGACGGCATACAAAAAGATATGGGGGTGATTGGTCCGGATGGTGTTGCCGGGATTATTATTGGAGTGTCCAATAAATATGCAACGGCTATTTCGCTTTTACACCGTTATGCCAATTTGAGTGTACGTATAAAACATGATAATCAAATTGCCAACTTAGTTTGGAAAGGAGGTGATTATCGCTATGCCGAAGTGGTGGATATCCCCACGCATGTTGAGCTAAATCAGGGAGATACGATTGTTACAAGCGGTCATTCGTTTGTGTTTCCCGAGGGGATGGTCGTTGGCACGGTAGAGGAATTTATTCCTTCGGAACAGGGGAGTCTCAACTCGGCACGCATACGTTTTGCTACCGATTTTAATAGCTTACGGCATGCATTTGTAATCTATAATTCGGATAAGGAAGAATTGGAAGAATTATCAAAAATTCGTTCAAATGAATAAAGTGATAATACCGATATTACGCTTTGCCGGCTTGATGTTATTGCAGGTTTGGATACTGAATAAGATGTATTTGGGTGCCTATGTAAATCCTTTTGTTTACATCTTATTCATCATGATGCTGCCTTTTAGTGTCCCGGGTTGGTTGTTGTTGATAGCAGCCTTTGGCACCGGCTTATTGATGGATTCCTTTATGTCTACAGCGGGACTTCATGCCGCAGCATCCGTATTAATGGCCTTTGCCCGACCTTCCGTAATTCGTTTGGTTACGGGCCGTCTTGAGCCCGAAAACATTGGTGCTCCTTCCTTATCGCAAATGGGCGACCGTTGGTGGCTTTCCTATACGCTTACCATGGTGGTCATACATCATTTTAGTCTGTTTATATTGGAAGTTTTTAGCTTTTATGGATTTGGTTTTACCTTGCTTCGTATTGCATTGAGCAGTATTGCATCCATTATTATCATTCTGTTGCTGAGTTATTTTTTTGTTTCGAGGTCTTCATCATAAAACATTTCTGTCTAAAACATCGCTAATTAGCCAAAGCCCGGCTAAGTCCTTAATTATTTGTTAAATTCGGAATAGAGTGAAGTCCTAAGTTCGATTTATTTATAGTTTTGTAGGTTATAATTAAAAAATTTCGATATGAGAAAATTAATTGGAGTCATCTTATCCATTTTCATTTTAAGTTCATGTGCTGTATCGCCCGAGCAAAAGGCAGATCAGTTCAAATTATTTATTGCCGTTGACGATTTCGAGGGGAAAACGATAAAGGTACAACGCAGGCTTGATGATTCATGGGTTGTTTTGGATTCGGCTCAGGTTGAAAACGGACAACTTGTATTGCAAGGTTTTTTGGATGAGGAGGAGATGCTTTTCCTTGATTTGGAAGATGTGCGTGGCAGTATTCCATTTTTTGCCGAACCGGCCGATATTACAATCCAAATCAATCAAGCTGATATGCGCGATGCGGTAATTTCCGGCTCCAATGTACATGAGCGTTATCTTGGTTTTACCGAAAAATCAAATCGTTTTGATGAGTTATTGTACGAGCATTATAAGGATTATATGGCGGCAGAAGAATCCGGTGATGAACTGGCAAAAGAAGCTGCTGATGAAGCATTTAACAAGTTAGAAGTAGAAAAGAACAAGTTTTTGACCGACTTCATCTCACAAAATGATAAAGATGTGGTAGCCCATTATATTTTATATAGAAACAGTTATCAATTTGAGTTGGATGAGCTGGAATCATTGGTATCCAATTTCGATTCGGAGGTTAGTTCATCTTATTTAACTTCACTACAAGAACGGGTACTCGTATTGAAAAGCGTTGCTGTGGGAATGCCATTTAGGGATTTCTCTCAGGAAGACCCGGAAGGTATTATGACAAGCCTTTCATCCAAGGTAGGTTCAAAACTGTTGCTTGTTGATTTCTGGGCGGCTTGGTGTGGACCCTGCCGTGCCGAAAACCCAAATATTGTTTCAATTTATGCCGATTATCACGACAAAGGCTTTGATGTATTTGGTGTTTCTTTTGATACGGATCGTGAAAAATGGTTGGCTGCAGTGGAGTCAGATAATTTAACTTGGACACAAGTGTCGGATTTAAACGGATGGGGAAATGCTGCCGGCAAATTATATGGCGTACAATCTATTCCTCATTCTGTATTATTGGATGCTGACGGAATTATTATTGCAAAAAATCTCAGGGGCAAAGATCTCCGGGAAAAAGTTGCGGAAATGCTGGAAGATTAAACTAAAAAAGCCGGATTTTCCGGCTTTTTTAGTTTATCCTGCTTAATTCATGAATTTAATTTTGAGAGATTTTCAGGCGTGAGCTGTGAAGCTGTAGCCAACTACTGCGAACAGCTCATAACGTAAAAATTGCCAAAATTAAATCAAAATTCATTTTATAATTAGCACTTTTTTAAATCACTGCAAAACATTCTAACAGATTGATCACAAATCAATTACAATAAATATTGATTGACAAGCTTATGAATTGGTGAATTATGCAGGTTATGATAAATCCATTACCATTAAATGATAAGCATTGCATCACCATATGAGAAGAACTGATACTTTTCATTAATGGCAATTTTATATGCTTTCATTAAAAAGTCATAGTCGGCAAAAGCTGCTGCCAGCATCATCATGGGTGACTTGGGCAAGTGGAAATTCGTTATTAAGGCGTCTGCCAACGAAAACTCATAAGGTGGAAAAATAAAGCGGTTTGACCATCCATTAAACGGCTGTATCTTGCCCGGGATGGTAACGGCAGTTTCCAATGCTTTCATTGTAGTTGTGCCAACTGAAACAACCATGTTTCCACGCTGTTTTGTATCATTGATGATTTGCGCATTATCGACATCAATCGACATGTCTTCCGAATCCATCTTATGCTTGGTCAGGTCTTCCACTTCTATCTCGCGGAAGTTACCCATTCCGGGATGTAATGTAAGTTCCGCAAAATCAACTCCAAGCAGTTCAAGGCGTTTCAGCAGTTCGCGACTAAAGTGCATACCTGCGGTGGGTGCAGCTATTGCACCATCATGTTTCGCAAAAATCGTTTGATACCATTCGGCATCTTCCGGTTCAACCGGTCGTTCGTGAATCTTTGGCAGAGGTGTTTCGCCCAAGCGGTTAATCGTTGCCTTAAACTCTTCGTACGAACCATCAAACAAAAAGCGTAAGGTACGTCCGCGCGATGTGGTATTGTCAATGACTTCCGCAACCAGTGATTCATCTTCACCAAAATATAGCTTGTTACCGATTCTGATTTTTCGTGCCGGGTCAACAAGCACATCCCAAAGGCGGCTATCAGGGTTTAGCTCCCGAAGCAACATCACTTCGATCTTAGCTCCGGTTTTTTCCTTTTCACCGTGCAAGCGAGCAGGAAAGACGCGTGTATTATTGAGTACAAATAAATCGCCGTCCTGAAAATATTCGAGGATGTCTTTAAAAATTCGATGCTCAATAGTTTTGTCTTTTCTGTGGAGTACCATTAAACGTGATTCGTCACGGTTTTTTGGGGGATAGCTTGCAATTAGAGTTTGGGGAAGGTTAAACTTAAATTGTGATAATTTCATTCGCAAAAACATTAATTTATATAATTTTATTTCCTAAATAATTTTCACCACTGTATCGTGAGTTACACAAAGGTAACCAATTAGAGAGCTTTTGTCAAGCCCTTAACTCAAAAGAAAGCTGTTCCGTCAAGAAAATAATGGCTTATTTAGGGCTGTTTGTATCCGTTTTGGCAGCAAATTTGCTAATGGCATCTTTGAGTTCGTCTAAGCTAAGTGCATCATCTAAGCTGTATGGACCGGATTGAATCCTTTTCAAAGCGGTGAGTGTGGCTCCGCTGCCAAGCTTTTGTCCGAAATCGTGTGCCAAACTGCGGATATAAGTGCCTTTGCTACAGTGCACTTCAAAGTGTATATCCGGAAATGCGGACATGTCCAGCTCAAACTTTGAAATAGTAATTTTTCGTGTTTTAAGTTCTACATCTTGTTGTTTTCTGGCATATTTGAAAGCGCGTTTGCCGTCTATCTTTACGGCAGAATAAATTGGTGGTAATTGCTCTTGCTCGCCTAAAAACTGGAGGCCTAGCTTTTCAATATCTTCCGGCTTGATGTGCTCCACCGGAAAATAGGCATCGGCTTCGGTTTCTAAATCATAGGAAGGTGTTGTCATGCCCAGCCGCATAGTGCCGGTATATACCTTGTCGTGGTCTTGTAAAAACTGTATCTGCTTGGTCATTTTACCGGTGCAAACAATCAATAAACCGGTTGCAAGTGGGTCGAGTGTGCCGGCATGACCTACTTTTAGCTTTTGAATGCCAACTTGCTTACGAATAAATACACGCAGATGGTTTACGACATCAAATGAAGTCCATTCAATAGGTTTATCAATCAACAGCAGTTCACCTTCTAAAAAGTTAAACATAAGATGCGTGTTTTAGGGCTTTAATTTATGCGAAGAGTACAGCGATACCGCCGATGACAGCACAATATATCGCAAAATATATCAGCTTTCCTTTATTAACAATACGTATCATCCACCTACAAGCAAGCAAGCCGGATACGAAGGCTGTCAGGAAGCCGATTAGTAAGGGCACTGCTCCAACTGAAACACTTGAAGTTCCTCCACTTTTCAGCAGCATTAAAAGGTTTGCTCCAAGGATGGGGATGATAACCATTAAAAATGAGAACCGAGACACTAATTCACGTTTGTTTCCTAACATTAGGCCGGTGCTAATTGTGGCTCCGGACCTAGAAAGACCGGGCAGTACCGCAAAAGCTTGAGAAATACCGATAATTAATGAATCGGACATGCTGATGGGCTTGGTATTTGATTTTTTGAAATAAGTGAAAGCAAGTAATAATGCTGTCAAAAGCAGCATGGAACCTACAAAACGAATGTTGCCACTAAAAAAAGATTCCACGAAATCAGCAAAAAACAAACCTACAATCAATACGGGAATCATTGAAATAGCGATACGTACCGCAAATTTCCAAGATTCATTCCACTTCCATTCAAACAAGCCTTTAAAAATTTCCAGCAAGTCTTTTCGAAAAACTACCAGCGTACTTAATACGGTGGCACCATGCACTGCCACGGTAAAGAATAATCCTTCTTCAGCTTCTACGCCAAGGAGAAATTTACCTAGCTCCAAATGACCACTGCTGCTAACCGGAAGAAACTCGGTCAAGCCTTGTATAAGCCCAAGGATAAGTGCTTCAATCCAATTCATAATATTGTTTGTTACAAGTATCTAAGTGATTAGCCTTTTCAAAATCATTGTTTTCACTGTGGAAAAATGCAAAAACAAATGAAGCAGCCTTATCGCTGCTTGTATTGAAATGCAAAATATCCGGATAAAACTTAGTCATCCGATTTTTTCATGATGGCATAAATCTCAATGACGTATCCTGCCAATACAAGCAGTGGAGCAAGTGTCCAGCGCCTGAAGCTGAATATTTTTTCACTGAAAACTGCCGGGTCTTTTGAGCCTCCGCCGGCCATCAATAAAAATCCTACTACGATGAAGGCCAGTCCAATAAGCACCCAAATATAATTTGTACGGGTCAGCGGAAACTGACTTGTATTTTGTTCTGTTGTGGGATTAGCCTTATTTTTTGTCATGTTGAATGAGGTTAAGATTCTATGTTTTGGCAAATGTAAGCTATTCGAATAAATTAAACGAATAGTTCTTCGGTTTTTGCACGCAGGTATTTTCGAATTGCCAGAAAAGTTGCAAAAGAGGTGAGTACAACACCTAAAATAAGAATGCTTGCAAATAATATCAATATGCCCATTTGATTTTGTAACTGCAGCAACTCAGGAATATTTTTTAATGCAAAATAAATTAATGTTGCCAGCAGCAGTAAGGCAATAAGTGCTCCGATAATTCCTTGTAGCACGGCTTGTGCCAGAAATGGTTTTCGGATAAACTTTTCAGTTGCTCCCACAAGCTGCATGCTACGGATAAGAAAACGCTTGGCATAGATTGATAGCCTTATGGTATTATTAATCAATGCGATGGCAATAATTAACAATAAAACCGAAAAGCCAAGCAAAATAATACTTATGCGGTTTATATTTTGATCAATCAGATGGATAAGCGATTTTTGATAATAAATTTCCTTGATGTGTTTATTTGAAGAAAGCTGTTGTTCCAACTTCATCAGACTGTCGTTATTTGCCCAAGCAGCATTAAATTTTACATCAATTGATGGAAGGAGCGGATTTTCTTCTTCGCCTAGCCATTGAATAAAATCTTCTCCCAAATCTTCTGCCAATTGTTTGGTAGCTACTTCGCGTGTGATATAATTTGTTGATTTAACATATTCACTTTCATCAAGTTGCTTTTGAAGCGCTAAAATTGTGGCTTCTTTACTGGTATCATGCATGATAATTTCAAAGCCGATATTTTCACGTATTAGTTCGGAAAGTTTGTGAGCATTCAGCAATACCAAACCAAAAAGCCCGATAGACAATAAAACCAAACCGATGCTTATTACGGAAGTGATATATGAACCCGTTAATCGTCTTTTATGAAATCGCTCTTCTTTCATGCTGTTTTATACCAATAAACTGCGAAAATACAAAAAGCATTCTTTATAACGACAAATTGATTTAGCTGTTTTCTTAACAACCTATCGACTTTTTTTAGTTCCTATCCTATTTATTATGAGAATTTTCTATTATGATTTGTATTTTAAAAATAGTATCTTTGAAGGATTGATGTGTTACCAAAATTTACAATTATGAACAGATTTATTTTACTATTAACCGCATTGCTATTTGTCGGGCTTAGTGGTTTTTCTCAAAAAGGAACCAGGACAATTAGCGATCCCGTAAAGGGAAATTATGAACTTATTGAGAATTGGAATCAGACAGCGGTTCCAAGCAAAGCTATTACAGGCTTAGATATTTTATGGCATAAGCCTGAAGACGGTGCAACAACCGGAGAAGTTTTTTATTCACCTAATACTGAAAAATCCTATGTAAACTGGCAGTTGAACGACCAAAGGGTAGCTTTGTACGGAGCCACCAATGTTGAAGAATGGGCGTTTGGGACTGAGGACACTTGGGCTCTCAATCATGCTAATGAAGCCGGAACAGCTTGTGTGGTGGTGGATGATACGGAATTGAATATTTTAAATCCAAGCACAGGCGAGAGCATACATCACCTCAGCTTCCCGGAGCATGTGCGTGCAGTGGCTGTAAGAGAAGATGGGACCGGATTTTATATCACTTTTCCTGAGAATAATACGACTACTTTATCCTATTATGCCATTGATGGCAGCACGCCTTTGTGGTCTGTCAAGGAGTTGACCACCCATATCGTAAGTCTTACGCTTCCACGTGACGACAGCAGGCTTTTTGCTGCTTTTGCCGGACCCGAGCAAGCAATTTGGGTACTAAATCCCGAAACCGGCGAAGTGTTGCAAGATGATATTTATTATTACAACAACTCACCATCGCAAACACTTGCTGTTAGTGCTAATGCTGAATACCTTGCTTTTGGCGATTTTTCCGGTACGGCAAGCTTATTGCGTTGGGAGGATGGCAGGTATGAATATGTGTGGAAAGCAAATATTGCAGGTCCGGGTGCTTCTTCTACCTGGGGTTCAGGGCAGGCAATTTCTGCGGACGGGAAATATATTGCAATCGGCACCTTGGATTTCGTGAGCAATGGCTATAATGGCTGCTTGTATTTATTTAATAACTACTCCCCCGAACCTATTTGGGTATTTGAAAATATGGGTGATGAGGTGCATCAGGTCGCCATGTCTGACGATGGAAGTATTATAGGCTGTGTAACATATGGTCCAATGAATCATTCTACACCGGACTTTTATCTTTTCCGCAAACAAAGTACTTCTCCCATAGGCGATTTGAATACTCCAGGTTCTTTATGGAGTATTGATATGTCGGCTGACGGAACACGCTGCCTTATTGGAGGAAAAGCTACACATGCCCGTGAGATGGGCTCCGGAGGAAATGCGTATCTCGTGAATTGTGTTCCAACAAACTCCGGTACTTTGAGTGGTACCGTGAATTTGGATATTGCTGATGACCATAGTGGTGTAAAAGTAGTGATTGAAGGCATTGATGATTATTTTGAAACCACGGCTGAAGACGGATCTTATACAATTAGATTTGTTCCCGAAGGAAGCTATAGCGTGAATTTCAGTATTCCCGGCTATTATCCTCAAACAATTAATGATGTTGTAATTTCTGATGGTGAAGTCACTAACTTAGATGTTGCCATGGAAGCGGCCGGAGAGGCTGTACAGCATTTATTTGCATCGCAAGGAGCTTATAACTATGTACGATTGATATGGGATGCACATGCAGAAGCATCTTCCGGCTATAGTATTTATCGAAAAGTGGCGGAGAATGCACCTTTTGGCGATCCTTTTGCAGTAATTGGACCCGAAACAACTGAGTTTTTGGATGAAGCTGCTGTGCCAACTACTAGTTATTATTATTCGGTTACCGCCCGTTTGTCGGAAGATTTGGAGACACCTTTTGCCCCTGCGGTACAAGGATATGTTTCCACCTCTGCAATTATTAATGAAATTGATGTGTATGTTGGTGCAGCACCCACCATTGACGGAATTAAATCAGCCGGCGAATGGGATGATGCATTTAGGGTAGATGTGTCGAACTATTTGGAAGATATACCAATGGGAACAGCTATTCTTTATTTTAAAATGGATGATGATTTCTTATATGTATGTTCAGAGAATTATCGTGATTTGGCATTCCATGATAATGATGGGGTGGCATTTTATATTGATGACAATAATGATGGAGTTTTTCCTGAGCCTGATGATGATTCAGAAGGTAATTATTGGATGTATTATGGCAGCTCAGGTCACAGTATCCGTTACCGCCCCATTTATAATACCGGTGGTGTAGGTGAAACCATGTATTTGCCGGAACAACATATAGCATTTTCTATGACGGATGACTGTCAGATAGCTGAATTTGCGCTGCCTTTTGGTGATGAGGACTGGCAAATAAGCCCCGGAGCGGATCAAACAAGCGGTATATTCCTTTTTGTACGCGATGCTGTGGAAACCGTTTGGGACGGTAAATGGCCTGCAGATAATGATGTTACATTTACCCCCACTTATTATGGGGTTTTGAATTATTATGCTACGGATGAAGTGCCTCCTGCACCTGAAAACCTGCGAGTGGATGAAGATATCATCCGGGAAGGTCAGTATGCACCCGTTTCTTGGGATATGCCTCCAATTAATGATCCCGGTCATTTTAATGTGTATGTGAATTCAACCACGGTTACAAACCAAGCTGAAGGAACACAAATCATACTCGATGTCGAGCAAGATACTGAATATCAGGTGTTTGTTACTACCGTTGATGCTGCAGGTCAAGAGTCAGAGCAGTCCGAGATGCTTGAGTTTACAACAGGCTATGTAAATGTAGAGGAAATACAAACAAGCTCTTTTGTGGCATTTCCAAATCCGGCAAGTTCTTCTATAACTATCAGTTCTGCAATTAGCGAGGGTGGTAGCATAAAAGTGATGGATATGTCCGGCAGATTGGTGCAAGCATTTAACAGCACAAACTTGCAGCACACGAATATTTCATTGGAAAACTATAAAAAAGGAGCTTATTTTGTACTGATACATTATTCTGATACCATTGTAGTACGGAAATTTATTGTGCAATAAGCATTACTTAAATTAGATGTTTTTCGGTCGGGGCTTTGTTGTAAAGTCCCGACCGTTATTTTATGGTAGTAATTTGTGAGCAGCTTATCTATTACAATTTGCGAACCACTACACCGCTATTGACTAAAATCAGTTGACCATCTTCCATTTCGGCAATAACGGAATATACATAAGTGGTTTTGGCTGTTATTTGTCGATCGGTATACGAACTGCTTGCATTTGAAACACGGGCAATAACTTCTGCTTCCTTTTCATTGCTTTGTCGCAAAATCTGTAGCTGTTTTATTCCTTCTAGCTTCAATGGAATCCATTCTAATACGATTGCATCTTCTTTTTGCGTGCAGGATAACACTAATTGATGATGTGGTACTACGATTTCCACTTCAACACTGGTTCGTATTGCAGAAGGCTTGCCGCCCGGATTCAGTGATTCTACCTGATACCTAATGATTTCTTCTTGCACTTTCGGCTTATCCAAATAACTGTTTTCCGTAATGGGCTCCATATTTAGTTTTATGGCATTACCGGAGTTATCCTGCTTAAAAAGATTGTAACCGATTATATTGGAAAATATGTCAGCTGCTGTCCAAAACAATCGTATTTGCCCATCGGGTTCTAATACATAGTCTAACTCGGCAGGAGGGTTTACCACAATATTTTCCGGAAAATAAAGATAAGCCGTATCCGTAGGCAAACTTTCGATATATCCGTCACTTATGGCAGTGCAATAATATTCCAGACTTGTAATACTGTCATTGATTATATTGCTGTCTGTGCGACTGAGATGGTCTCCGGGAAGATAAAAAGCTTCTCCGACAGGATAAAACCTGCCTTTCTCGTTTTCGCGGCGATAAATGCGGTAACTGAAGGTGTTTTCGCTTGTTTTTTTCCAGTTCATCACTACATCCTTGCCATTTTTAACTGCTGTAAACCCAAAAGGTGTGAGCGGTGCTTCGGCATAGGTGCTGATTCCATGAATGCGCGCACTTGGAGGCTGGTATCCGAAATAATCATGAATCAATATGAAATAAAACCATGCTTCATTGGCTCGGTCTACCTCGTCAATATATGAGCGTGTATCTGCTGCCAATCGAGCAATAAGCTCATATCCGTCTTCGTAGCTTCGGCTGCGGTAAATGGATTGGGAAAGTATGGTTGCCGGATTGCGAACTTCCCAATTCAATTCTATTGCTTTATGGTCGCTAACAGAATGCGTCTGCAGATTGTACACTTCGGGAGGAGCCAGATAGCCCATATTGTGCGCAAACATCATGTCTGAGTTGATATTATCTTTTCCCGGCATGGGGACGCGGATATAATATTTCCAGACTCCTTTTTGGGTCAGTGTGGTATCAATGATACCCACCAAAAGCGTATCAGCAGAGTTAAAGAAATATGTTTGTGTTTCAATCTGCTCGAATGCTTGTGCATCATGCGGAGCACGGAATATGTCCAGTTTGGAAATACTGTCTTGGATGTCTGTGATAATCCATTCAAGATTTGGGGCATCGGTCTGGCTGCTGCTCTTGTAGGCTTTGATGTGCTGTGCCTGCAGAGCAACCGAAAGCCCGAGGAGGAAATATATAAATACAAGTTTTTTCATGGTTTTTTATTATTAATCATTGAAATATCACGCATTTTTTTAATGACAACTTTTGAATAAATCAACACCCAAATTCCATTTATTATTTGTGAAGTTGTATCCTGTTTCAACTTTAATTTTTACACCGCTGCGAATCAGGTCTAATATATCTTTTGGAATAGGTTTTTCACAAAGCCCTTCAATAATTCCATGAATTCCCGCTTCACCACAAGAAGTAATTGTCAGCTGATTGTTTTTATATTGACCAAGTATATCAATATTCAAATGTCCTCCTGCTCCTATTGTACAGTATAGGCCTAAGGTTTCGTCAATACCATATGTTTTTGTTCCCTCTATTTCACCATACGCATAGCCACCAATCCCATAAGTTGACTCGCCAAAATTGACATTTGCAAATAATCCTAATCCGGCAAGAACATGAATATCTGCAACTCCTAGCAAACTGGTTGTAAAATTCACAATTACTCTTTCTCCCATTATATAAAAGCCTTTGAAGTTGCTGAAGTCAGGTAAAGGATAACGGAAATTACCCTGAATTGCTGCCAAATCTTCCGGATTGACCGGGCTGGCTTTTCCAACAAGAAAAGCGCCTTTAAAATCGGGCATCCCTCCACCGGGTCCTAAACCAAAGTTTTCCAAATTTAACAGAAAATAGTATCCACGATTATCAAAACGTACGGAAGCGGTGCCTTTATAAATTGTGGCAAATCCCAATGGAAGATTTCTCATGTTCAATGAACCGTGCATGGATCCCTCCTTGAAGTTGTATACCATTCTTAATCCTCCAAGCGGAGTATTGATATTGTTCACTTGTATATCTTCTCCGCTGACATCAATGGCTCCATATACTTTGAAATCGAGCAACTTTTCTTCCATTCCTTCGATTTGTGTGGTATATGCTTTATAGGATAAAATATCCCAGGCATTACCCACTACATGCATCGAGCCTTCCGCTACAGGCATTTTGTTTATTCCGGCAGGCATCATTTGCATTTCGTTCCCTTTGAAATTATTCTTGTCCACTTTAATAATTTCAATATCACAAGCTTCGGGCGTTTTGGTTAAAAAGCCGGTAAATGATACCGGCGGACCTTCTTCATCAGCTGCCGGCTTGATACGAATTGTTCCGTATGTGGTAAAAAGATTGGGCTCAAAATGCTGTCTTTCAGTATCATGCATTAATTCAAATTCCACATTTCCGTGTGCTTCAACTGTTCCCTGTAACGGATCTATTTTGGGCATCAGTTTCTTGTTTTCTTTGATATAATTCACCACGATATTTGGTGGATAATATCCCGGAATATTTAGTTCCGGGCTTCCTTTTACCGAGAAGAAACCCGGACCGGTCATGATGCTTTGTATGTAGAAGTCCATCACATTGTAATAGCGTACCGTCTGATTGATAGTAATTGCTTCGGTTTGATTGCTGAGCATTCCTATAGATTCAAATTCCAATTGGGGAGGATCGGTATGCATCAGGTTTTTTACAACTCCAGCGGCAGTATTTGTACTTCCTACCAGACTGATTCGATAATGCCCGATACTGCTGTCGAAATTAAACATTGGTTCCAAACTGCCCGAAAGTTCCACATTGGCAATGCCTCCCAGGGTAAGCCCTCCCTCAAGTTGAATTTGCCCTTCGTGCAATGAAGTCGGCCGTACCTTCATATTCTTTACTTTGGCATCCACCCCCTGCCCGGTAATGATAAGAACTTCCGGAAGTACAATGGCATTTTCATTGATATCGAATCGCCAGGGTTTGGTGGTATGAACTTTCCATTTTTCCAAATCAAATACCATCGAACTGCTTGGGGTTTCTTCAAAGTTTATTTCGGTATTCTTTATCACGAGAGCACCAGCCGGTATTTTTAAATCCAGTGTTGAGTTGGGACCTCCACCGGGGATTTGGGTATGCAAAATAGTTTTTAACCGTATGACATCATTTTGTAAAAAGCTGTTGCTCAAGTCGGAACTGGCATTAAATCCAAATACTTTATACGACTTGACTGCTACCGGATTTAGGAAACGGCTTATGCTGAATATCGGATAACGTATATTTTGCTGTGGATATGGAAATGCCGTATTAAACGCAGTAATGCGACTCGAAGTGGTGTCATCACCAATGAAAAGCTGTCCACTGAATTGGTGCTCAAGCTCAAAGCTTGATAAATTTAACTTCAGATGACCATCAATCCGCCCTCCTCCCATACCGGCGGTTATTTTATGTAACTCTAAAAATTTCTTTTGGAATATGCCATATAAATTGGCACTTCCATAATTGTACAATGTAGCCGTATAACTAGCCCCTACACGCAAGGGGATTTCCATGGTTTCGAGCGTGAGCTTTTCGGTTAGCGGTTCGGGTTTGTTGTTATTTCCCTTATTTACTTGTACCGTGGCAAAAGGAATTTTCAAATCGCTTTGCAAGAGCGCTAAATCACCAAGTGGATTGGGAGAGTTCAAATAACCTGAGATAAAATAGCGTGTTTCTCCGTACTCCGTTCGCTCTGTCAAATCTGTTACTGCAATCGGATATTTCCAAAGTGTAGACAAATCCCAATCGGTAACCGCCCGTAGACTGAAATTCTTTGTCATGGGTAGCAAAGGATTGGTCTGCGGATAGCTTATATATTCACCGGTTCCTATATAGCTTGGTTTGCTTCCTTCTTTTATAACTTGCACCATCAAACCGGTCATATCGCTAGGTATGCCTTGGAGCAAATAATTGCCTTGTTCGTTTGTGGTGGCTTCAATATACAAAGGCGAGCCATCGGTAGTTAGCAGTTCAGCAAATACCAAGGCGCCCTCTACGGGAAGAAAGCTCGATTGTACCGTAACCCTTCCTTGTAGTGATTTTGCCTTTTTTAAAATAAACGGTTCCAATGCAATCGTATGCTTGCTGACAGGTATTTCTATAGGTACTTGTATGGGTGCATAAGCCGGTGAAGGTGTAATCTTGAGTATGAATTGATCTGCAGCCGCTGCAAATTTGAACCTTGCAACCCCCAAATTGTTCGTTGTTGCTTCAAATCCGCCTATATTTACTGTTGCTCCGAATACAGGCTGCCCTTGTTCGTTTAAAACAGTGATTTCCGGTCGGTGCAAACGACGATATACAGTAATCTTTGCAGCTGTTGCCCCGGGATAATAGGCGGTGTCTTGCGGAAAATATTTAGTGGACAATGGCCGCACTTCGAGCTCTACCAACTCCTGTGGTTCAGCCGGTACCGAAAAAGTTTCGCGAGTTACGGTTACGGTCGGCGGGAAAGGATTTATGATAACGTGCTTCAGCTCCGTTTTATAATAGGGCGAATCTCCCGATCGCACATATGCTGTTACCGGATTTCCATCTTCATCTTCCACATAACCATTGACTAACTCCTTTGGCTCCAGATTCACATCTTTTATGTCTACCAGCTCGCCTAACGATAAGTTGTATGGCTTTTGTCCTCCATTAGCCTGCGTTCCTATGGGCGGATAAATCCTGGATTTGTAAAGTGGATGGCTAATCAATAAGCGGCGATAAATACGATTACCGTGCGTATTTTTTACCGCTAAATTCGGGAAGCGGAAAAAGCCGTTTTCCATGGATTGCATACTATTCTCAGGTGTATTGCATTTGATCCAAAAATCAAAATAATCATTCACGTAACCAGCTCCATTTTGATTAAGGAGACTGATTGATACGCCGGGTATTCCGATGTTTTCCAGATTCGACATGGCCATGGTACGCCCTTTTATCTCGGGCGGAAGCGGTTTGAGTTCATACTTCCTGGTAATTATTGGAATCTCGTATTGATGATTGTAAATCACCTTGTCAGAAGTAGTTTGTATGGCGTAGACTTGCTCATCTGAAAGCTTTTCAAATCGTTCCTTATAATTATAAAATGTATTTTCATAATCAGCATCCACTAATTCCCCGGCTCGTGTTAAAACTTGAATTCTGTATTGAGGATTAAAATATGCATGGCGTACCAGATTATAAAATACAGTTGTGCCATTTAGGTTGGTTGTATCTATGGCAATATTTTTGAATTCAGCATTGTTTATAAATGTTCTGCTGTCTAATTTTTGTCCTTCGTATTTAATAATTGCCGGTACTTCTTGCCCCACCTTGGCATTATCTCTGAATATACTCACTCGGGCACCGGGTATGGGACTGTTTGCGCCAAGAATTTGCTCCGGCTGATCGTTTGCATTTACCTGAACAATCATATTGTAAGTTTTCAGCTTCGCCATTTGTGTCGGTATTTGGAGATTATCTCCCGGCATGGCGAAAATATCAATATCGGGACTGGCAAATTTTTGGTTGACGACTTCAATTTTCAAGCATACATAGCCATAGTGACTATGACCGGAAATCAAATTCGGTGGTGCTGCATGCACATTGACTTTTTGTGGTGTGTGCTCTCCAAAAACATTGATTTTGCCTGCAGCGGGATTGAATTGTCCGGGATTCAATACTGCACCGGGAAAGACAATGGAGTTGATTGGATCGAATATGATTTGGCCCGGAGCCTGAGGTCCTGCAGCCGGCACATTGTGCCCATCGATGATGTCGGCTTTTAAAATACCTGTCCAGAAATCATTTGTGAAGTCGAAGCTGTAATTTCCAAATTCATCCGTGGTGGTTTCATCCAATACGATGTTCAGATAGCGATAGGCATCTCCATAATATGTATGCGTCAAGTCGAGCCCTTGTATGGAAGCAAACCCACTACTTGATAAATTGACATCATAGGTAGGATGTTCAAGTCCAAAGGTGTGCTCGGCAAGTGTGTAGTCAAGTTCTTCATAGGAAGCAAAGCGTGCCACCAATCGAATACGCATATTTGCCAAAGGCTTGGTGAATTTATTGCTTTCTGTACTTTCAAACACGTATTTTTTGCTGTTCATTAAATCAATAAGGGGCAAACCCCAACCGAAGTTTTCATTTATAAATGGAGTGTTGGCGCTTCCCGAGCTTTGCTGCGTTCCGTTTGAATTGTTGTGCAGGTTGATATTGCTTCCCACCGCATTAGCCATTTGGTGTATCTGGTTGTAGTTGAATCCACTACCTGTGCCCCCGGGCAGAGAATCCGGAATTTGAATCTGACCTCCTCCAAAGCCTGGAATTTGAATCTGACCACCACCAAGACCTGGAAAATCACCTATATATACCGAGTCGTGGGGATTGGTAGGAAATTTAATCAGAATATTTCCGCTGATATGGGTGGGCGGCTTAAGCTCAAAATCGTCGGGCAATACATTTGGCGGACTAATTATTACCGGAGGAATGGGGTCTGTCATTGTATAAAAGCCCTCGCCCTCCACATACCTAAAGCTGCACACCTCACTTTTACCCTCATTCCGGAATGCCGTTTTACCGCTCGGGTCCACTACCGTAACTTGAAATGCGTAGGTTTTTCCGGTGACCAATGCCGGTTGGGCAGCACCATAAATAAAACTGTTTGAGGGAACATTCGTTTCGAAAAATATAGGATGTGCAGCCGAATTCATGGCATCATTTATATTGGCTTCAGGCGGAAATACTTCTACAATCTTTAATTTGTAAAAAATATTTAATGGCGCACCGGCAGGCCGTATCCACGAAAAGATAATATTCTGAGGTTCTGTAGCTTCTATTTCTTCTTCACACCAAGGTGAAGTGATAATGGGTGCTTCAAAATAGCCGATAATCATGGGCGGGCTGCAACCAAAAGGTGATTCGTCGGATAAGGGCTCATCCGTATCAAAATCGAAAGCGCGTACACAAAAGACATATTCATCTTCGGGCAAGCCGTTGCCGTAAAGCAACTCATATTCCGTGATGCCCTCCAATGCCAGCTGACTGCCGGAAAATATTTCCTCTACATCATTCAGCCTGAGGGTATAAGGGAAGCCCGGCTGTAAAATAATGGGAGAAGTGGGCTTGCGGTTGGGATTGGTAAAGATACGGACTCCACTTTGCCCCGATAGCTCTGCTTGAAGATACACTCTCAATGTGGAAGCATCCGGCGAAAGATTGTGTAATGTGACCATGACCTTATTGGGCTGGGAAGTGTAATCACTTATCTTATTGGAATAAGGCGGGCTGAGTGCCACATTGATTTGCACGGGCGCAAACTGGCTGAAGACCGAAACTGGAATTAGCAAAAGCACTAAAATCATGAACTGATGTATGGAGTGTTTCAGTCGTTTGGTGTTTGTTATTTTGTTAAAAAGTGTAGACATAGCTCAGGTCTCCTTTAATTTCATTAAAAGCCGGTAAAAGTTCTTTGTCCGGATAATTTGCATTGATAAAATATACATTCAGCCGCATGGCATGCTGTTTTGCTAGGGCATAGGATGAAGTAAGGGTGGTGTTGTGTGTGCTGCCATTGCCCTCTTGGTAGCTCATTCTGATAAAAGCATGGTTGAATCCCAGATTTATTCTGTCATTCAATAGATTTTTCGAAGCACCGACCATGATTCCGCTTGCTGTGGTGGTCGTTAGATAGTTTTCGAGTCGGTTGTAATTCGCTCCTGCCATCAGATTGGCTTTCAGCTTCACCAGATTGAGGCTGTAGGTAAGATTGGCAATCAAAGCCTTATTCTCATTATGTCTTCGGGTGTAATCGTTGAAGTCGCGCAAGCCCATATTACTCAGCACCAACATTACCATATGGTTGTATTTTTGTCCGTTGAACATCAGCCGGGGTGTGATATTTAAATTGCTTGTCGCCTGATACAATTTCAGTGAGTCAATCAGCGGCACCCTTCCCGGGCGCTGGTTTGAACTGTAATTGCTGTAACTTACATCAAGCCCGAAAACAGGCCAAGGGTTCACAGAAGCATGAATGGCCGAAATGGTGCGCAGGGAAGTAGCACGTTTCACATTGCGTAAATTATCGTGTTGCACGCCAATGCTTCCTCTCAGATTTAGTTTGCGTTTGAACAAACTCACGGAAGGGCTGATAGTCAAATTTTCTAAGTCGTTGTTCATGAAATAGGCACCCATTGAGCGGTATCCGGGGTCAATACGGCGGTATTCCATTTTGGTATTCACCTTTCCCAAGCGCAGATTGAGCGAAGCCCGGACTGCAGTAAGCAGTTCAGTGGATAAATTCAGCTTGATAATCTTGTTGATTGTTTCAAGCAACTCATCTTGATCGCCCCCCTCAAAACCCATAGCCTTTATGTCGGTGGTGTAAATACTGGCTGCCGCTTCCGACTCAAAGCTCAGGCTTTTTGACAGCTTGATGCGCGTATTGATGCCTGTCACAAGATTTTCCTCGGATGGCAGGTAGGCCGGAGAAAGCGGGTCAATCACACTGCTGCTGTCGTCTTTTATTTTTAGTACAACCAGGTCCACATAAGTCTGCTCCGAGCCAATTCCTATTTTTGCTCCAAATCCTCTCCGCGTCAGGCTTTGTGCCGTATCAACTGCATGTTGAAATGCAGTAGTAGCCTTTTTGAACCTTCCATAAATCAAGCCGAATCGAAATTTTCCGGGCTTAAGCTCCACACCGCCCCCAAGAAAACGATGCCCCGATAAGGTGAAATTACTGAAATTAACACTGCTATATCCGATATGAGCAGTTGCCCATTTATAGGAAGGGCTCAGCCCAACTTGATTGAATGGCTGGCTATAATCCAGATTTCGGTTGTGTAGGCGAACTGAAAACGGAATCGCCATGCCGTACACATACGCAGTGGCATTGGAAGCAAGTAGAGCCGAAAAAGGCTGCATTTGGTTATCAATTGCGTTGGACCCATAGCCGATGAAATTCGTGCCAATGTTTCCTCTGATTTTGAAAGGCTTTTGTTGTGCTATGCTTCCCAAATCTTGGCTAAAGCCTAGAAAGGAACAAAAAACCACTAAGCCTGTGGCTATGATAATTGATAAAAAATTAGGTATCCGATTTTGCTGGTTGGCGACTACAATCGGTTTTTGAAGGACGGCAATCAAACACTTGTTTGCTGTATTTCTGTATTTTAAACGAAACAATACAGTTTCATTGCCAGCTTTCTTTGTTTTTTTTGGTTTTGGTGGCATGGCTACATATTATTCAACAAATATACGATGAGAAACATATAAAGTCAATAGATGAATTTATTTTTAATCTTATCATAACTTATTGAACTAAAGATGTTTCCGGGTATAAGTCTTTTATGTGTAGAAAACTGCTGTCAGATTAAGCACAAAGTCCGGATAAAGCTGATAAGAAGGGGGGTGTTGGGGTAGGGCTGAAAGTTCTTTCTTCACTATTCTAATTTATTCAAGAAAAATAGAATAGTGAGCATTATTATTCTACTTTTTGACTAAAAACTAGAATAGTAGATTAATCTAATCTATGTTTTAAAAATTAATGAACATAACCAGGCATTTAGCGCTAAAAGAAAAACTTGAGTGTGATGGACAAAATCAATTAAAATTTCAATATATAAGCAAAAATGCTTATATTTGCAAAATGAAATCTTTAAGTAAGAAATATAAAGGCATTCATCCGGGAATTGTTCTTGGGAGAGAACTGTTGAAAAGAGGGCTAAAACAGCGACCATTTTCAATGGCGGTGGGTGAATTCCCTCAAACATTTAATGCAATTATAAAAGGCAAACGAAATTTGCCTACTTCTTTGGCTTTAAAGATTGAAAAAGAACTCGGATTAAATGAGGGTGAGTTAGTATTATTACAGGCTTATTTTAATATTGAAAGAGAAAAGTTAAAACTCCCAAGAAGAACTCCTGATTTACGAAAAATTAGAAAATCATTATTCTGGGATACTGATGTTGAAAAATTAGATTGGGAAAGCTATGCCAATTCTATCATCAAAAGAGTCTTTGAGAGAGGAAACAAAGAAGAAAAAGAAGAGATTACTCAATTTTACGGCCTGAAAAAAGTTGAACAAGCTCTTTCTGCAAAATCAACATTGCTGATTAAATAATTCATAATTCCCACCACCTACCCATTCATCAACTCTTGAAAGTGCGATATAAACAGTCCCACATGGTAGCCGTCTACCAAGCCGTGGTGTGCGTGAACGGAGATTGGCATGGTTTAAATTCTTTGTTTTTCATTGTCAACCCTATATTATTTAATATATAGTAAATCAACCATATACCCGTTCCTAACCGTATAACAACACTTATATACGTATCTACTTATTCGTGATACGACTACATGCTACTGCCGGATGTAGTTTTGCATCATTGATTGTTCACCCATTTATTAACTAAACACTTGTAATCATGACAACAATGAGAAATTCTGTACAATTAATTGGACGCGCAGGCATTGACCCTGAAGTAAGAACTATTTCTAAAGATCGCCAGCTGGCACGCTTTACGCTCGCAACGAATGAGTATTATTATAATGATAAGGGCGAGCGCGTGGATGAAACCACCTGGCACCGTATTGTAGCTTTTGGCAAGCTTGCCGAGCGTATAGAAAAGGTAGTGAAAAAAGGTCAGCAGCTGGCAGTGACCGGAAAAATTACCAGCAACAGCTGGGAAGACAAAGATGGCAATAAACGCTATACCGTAGAAATACAAGCGAGTGACTTTTTGGTTTTTTATCCTAATACGCAAGCTGTAGAAACCGCATAAAAGGGTTTCAGCTTTTTATAAATTCAGTCTAAAGTCCGGCAAGCCGGACTTTTTTTATTCTAATGGATTGGCTACTATTCCGGCAGTCAAAATAAGTCTTGCTTTACAGCTGCCTTCATCTACATCTGTAACTCCGGATAGAGTTACTTTAAAAGGAAGCTTTTCTTTTAAAATAGCCAAGATATCGGGCCATTTATTTTCACCTAATTCCAAATAGGCTCCCTCAGAAAATTCGATGTTTTCGAACTTCCAATCTATAGCTTCGTGCCCTTCAGCTTTGAAAAACAAATGTGCGCGAAGTAGATTTACAACGGAAGGATCGATTGAAATCACCTCAATTCGAGCACTTTTAATATTGATTTCCTTAATCTTGTCAAAGTATTTTTCATATTCTTCATCCAAGGCAGGGTCAATTTCTGCTTCCACGAAAAAAGTGCCATTGGTGCTTGTTTTCAAGTTGTTGGTGGAAAAGTCGAAGTCCAAATCCGTTTTGAAAGTGCTATCGAATTTCACATCCGCCAAGCTGACAACTTTTTCACAAGATGTAGTAATAAATCCTACAACAAAAACCAGTAATATAATTCGGTAAAATGATTTCATAAGCTATTTCATTAAATTTGTTTTATCAAAATTACAATTAAATAGGATTAAAAAGCAAGTGTTTAGCTAATAAATCCTTATCGACTTGCAATAACCACTGCTTTTTTAAGATTTTTTACGGTGCCGTCTTCTTTAAATATCTCAGCATGTACGATATAAATCCCGGTGGGTAATCGTTGGTGGCGGTCATCCAAGCCGTCCCAGCTGATTGCACCTTCTTGTGCTGCCAACATGCTTTTTGTAAGGTGCCGCACACGTAATCCTGATGCATTGTAAATGAATATATTTAGGGTGTAACCGGCTTCATCAAAGCGATAGCGTATGCTTGTTACATCATTGTATCCGTCCCCGTCGGGAGAAAATATCTCCGGATCTATTTCCAGTATATCGTTTGAAGGAATATCTTGAACAAACATCGAATTTTGATAGCCCGGGCTTGCAAAACCAACCGTTTCCGCAGCAGAATGCCAGTTTTCAGACTCATCGGAAGGCCTGTCGGGGGAAATACGTTCCAACGAAACACCTTTTACATAATTTAATAGCGGGAAATGCATTTTTTCATGATAGCTGAATACATCCAATACCGAACGATTGCGCAAAGTCAATATAGCCGTCCCTTCTTCGTTGGGATATGACGGAAAACTTTCCATTTCAATATAATTTTCTTTGGATGGGGCTTGGTAATGTCGTGTTACTGCGGCAGTATCGGCACTTAATAATACATAGGTGCCGGGCATTATCAAGCGAGTTGTCTGACTTATCTCACGTAATACGGTATCAGGCGGATTTGGAATGCTTTGCCTAACAGCACCTAAGCGCAGCTCTTCCAAATTGATGATTTTATCACTGCGGTTGTACAATTCAACAAAATCGGCTCCGTCAGCAAAAGGGTTAAATAATATCTCATTAATGACGATATCGCCTTCTACGGCCACATCAGGTATGCCGAATTCGATAAAACTATTTGGCTCTACGGGACGCCCCACGCAGTTTAGCACTGCCTCCGAAATATGTAATTGATAAATTAATCCACTGCTGAAAGCTTTGTCAAATCGCAGCTCTACAAAATCAGGTTCAGCCGGGTTCAGCGTGGCTTCCAATACTTTACTGACTCCCGGAATAAGTTCATAATGCGCTTTGTTTCCCATGCTCACGGCATCCATTTGTTGGTCGAACCACAGTTGAATAATTTGATTGCCGATTAGTTTATGTCGCTCTGCACGAGCTCCCGTACTAGATATTTCATATACCGAATTTATTTTCCCCGGTGTCCCGCCACGGCTGTCTTCAGATGCTGTCCAGTTGTTGCGTCCGCCACAAGGATTGCCGGGGTCTTTTTGCTCTATGGACCAGCCCCCGTCCTTTTTGTTATTGTCATTATACCATTTGTCTGTATAGCTGACCGAGGAAATTACTTGTCCCTGCTTTGCAATTAAACGTAGCGAAGCACCACTGTTTGCCAGTTGAAAACTACTAAATCCATAAAATGGACCATATTCAGTTAACTCAGGAGCTGCATTTTCATGTGCAAGCAATAAATAAGCTTCCGGCTCGATTTGTATTGCACCAATAATTTTCTCGGTATTGCCTATCATCAGTTTCCAGCCATCAAGACTGATGGGGATATTTGTTGTATTGTAGAGTTCAATATATTCCCAATCCGGAAGTGCCACCGGCGGGCTTGGGTCAGCCATTATTTCGTTGATAACCACATCAGCATATTGTGCTTCATAATAACTTATGTTGACGGAAGTATCTTCCATGATGTTTCCGGCAAAGTCTTCCAAGTTTTTAATTGTCAAAGTGTACATCTGACCATTATCTAATGGGCTCGAAAGTTGTAATACAGCTTGTGCTGCCGACATTCCTGCCACTACTTCCATGGGTCTTCCAATATTATTATCGATATGATAATTTTGCTTGTTAAACAAAGAAGTTTCGGTAATGCCTTCGTTAAATACCAGATGAATGCTGAAAGGATCTGTGGCCTGGGCACTTAGTAAAAATGGCGGTTCGGTATCTTGGTATTCCGTATCGATACGAATATCATCATAATACATTCTTGTGCTGTTGCTCACGGTATATTTACCATAAAACCCGAAATATCCTCCCGGCTCAAAACTATTATCTATTCCCGACGCTTGCAAAGAATAAATTCCGCTTCCGCTCGGGTCCACAAATAACGACCATCCGCCACTTTCGGTACGTATCACTTTTACAAACAGCTGGAATGAGCCGGCAATCAATCCGTCTTCTCCTCTAAATATTCTGGTTACTTGCGTTGCTTCTTTTCGGTATAATTCAATGGCATCCGCCGAGCCGGCTTCTCCAAAACGTAAAAAATAGCCGTTCAGCGCAGAAGTTAAATCAGCTTGATCACTAATCAAATATACTTCGCTCAGGTTATTTGCCGAAGGCGCAAAAGCCAGTCGTATCCAAAAGTTCCATTCAACATTTCCTCCCGGATTAGTGTATGGCGTACTAAGCCATGAGTTGCCCGCCTCCGAAGCATTCAGTTGTAATTGCAAAGCTACATTGATGATATAGTTTTCTGTAGTGCCGGACCAAACCGGATTATGAGTGAAGTTGCCGTCGGAAAAATCCTCAAACAGTTGTGCGTAGCCCAATAAGGGAAGAAATAGCAGAATTAGCAGTAAACGCTTCATTATTTTATATTTTTGTAACGTATTAGGTTTGTAAAAGTAATAATTTATTTAGGAGATAAATGAAAACTAAAATTGCTGTTGTGGGGGCTACCGGTTTAGTGGGGCAAATGATGTTTCGTGTTTTGGAAGAACGCGGGCTGACGGATGTGGAATTGATTGCTGTGGCATCAGCACGTTCGCAGGGGAAAAAGCTGCTGTTTAATGGCAACGAAATTGAAGTAATTCGCGTTGAAGAAGCGATTAAAGCACGCCCGGATATCGCACTTTTCTCTGCCGGCAGCGATTTTTCACTCCGCTATGCCAAGCAATTTGCAGAAACAGGATGTATCGTTATCGACAACAGCTCGGCTTGGCGTATGGATGATTCAGTCCCTCTTTTGGTACCTGAAATTAATATGCATCAGCTGAAGCCTGAACATCGAATCATTGCAAACCCCAATTGTTCCACAATTCAACTTGTGATGGTATTGGCATGTCTGCAAGCTGTGAGTCCTATCCGCCGTATTGTCGTTTCGACTTACCAATCGGTTAGCGGGAGCGGGCTTGAGGGGATTCACCAGCTGGAGCTTGAAGAAGCCGGTAAACAATCCCCGAATCCGGCTTATCCGCATGCAATACATCGAAATGTAATCCCGCATGGCGGAGCATTTGATGAAAAAGGGAATACAGCAGAAGAATTGAAGCTGGTATTTGAGACACGAAAGATTTTACAACAGCCCCGGCTTGCCGTTACTGCAACGGTTGTACGAGTGCCTGTGATAGGAGGTCATTCGATGAGTGTGAATATTGAGTTTGAAAATGCGTTTCAGCTTGATAGCATTCGTGAAGCGATTTTAAATTGTTCGACATTGATATTGCAGGATAATCCTCATGAGAATATTTATCCCATGCCTTTATTTGCACAAAACAAAGATGAAGTTTTCGTGGGTCGCCTTCGTGTGGATGAAAGCATTGCACATGGCTTGAACCTATGGATTGTAGCGGATAACCTTCGGAAGGGTGCTGCCACCAATGCCATCCAAATTGCCATGGCAATAATGGACAGAAAAAGAGGAATCATCCAATAATTTTCGATAGCATCAAGAAATTCAGTAGTTTCGCAGCCGTAAAAAGCCAAAAGTTGACGTGAAAATTTATACAGATATTAATCAGTTTGTGCCGGTTAAAAATGCGGTGGTTACCATTGGCACCTTTGATGGCGTACATTTGGGTCATCGTGCTATTTTTAACAAGATGATACAAGATGCTCGTAAAATTGACGGACAAACCGTGGTAGTGACTTTTTTCCCCCATCCGCGCGTGGTGCTGAATATTAATAGCGATAATTTGCGCTTTATCACCACACAAGACAAAAAGATGGAAATCATGGAAGAGATTGGTATCGACCATGTTATCGTAATCCCCTTTACAAAGGAGTTTTCGCGTATGAGCTCCGAAAGTTTTATTAAATCAATAATTGTTGATAAGATAAACGCAGCAAAGCTGGTGGTTGGATACGACCATCATTTTGGAAAAAACCGCATGGGAGATTTTAAATTGCTGTATGACTTAGGACAAAAGTACCAGTTTAAAGTTGAACGTATCCCTGCACAAGATATTGAGAATATTGCTATTAGCAGCACAAAAATCAGAAAGGCACTTGAAGCAGGTGATGTCAAAAAAGCCAATAAATGGCTTGGATATCAGTATTCAATTTGCGGGACGGTGATACATGGGCATGCGCTCGGTCGTGAGTTGGGCTTCCCAACAGCAAACATACATACCGATTTACCTTACAAACTCATCAGTTTTCAAGGGGTTTATGCGTGCTTGGTCGATTTTAAAGGAAAAGAATATAAAGGGATGGCAAATATTGGCTATCGCCCTACAGTAGGGAATGATGGGCTTTCTACTGAAGTACATTTGTTTGATTTCGATCAAGAAATGTATGGTGAAACCGTATGCTTGCGTTTTGTTGACCGCATCCGTTCCGAAATAAAATTTGATGGGATAGATGCCTTGAAAAAACAGCTGCAACGTGATAAGGAAATGGCTCTTCAGCTGTTGTCAAAACAGCATGAATAGTTAGTGGACTTTTGCCGAGTAAGCTGAAAGCTGCTTGTTGCAGTCAATCAAAACTTGCTTTAGGTTTTTATATCTTTGCTTGTTGAATTTGTTAATCAATTAAATATAGTTTATGAAGAAATTATTTTATGTCATTTCGGCATTTGTTGCCTTGAGCCTTGTGCCGCTTCATGCTGAGGCTTGTACGAATTATATCGTTACCAAAGGAGCTTCGGTAGATGGATCAATTATGGTGACTTATGCTGCCGACTCGCATGAGTTGTATGGTGAGTTATATCATTGGCCCGCAGCACAACATCCCGAAGGAAGCATGTTGGATATTATTGAATGGGATTCGGGAAAATATTCCGGACAAATTAAACAAGCTTCCCAAACCTATAATGTGGTGGGAAACATGAATGAATACCAGCTTGCCATTGGTGAGACCACTTTTGGCGGACGCTCGGAATTGGTTGATAAAACCGGTATTTTGGATTATGGCAGCCTTATTTATATCACCTTGCAGCGTTCCCGCTCAGCGCGTGAAGCCATAAAAACCATAGTAGAACTGCTTTCCGAATACGGATATCGCAGCTCAGGAGAATCTTTCAGCATTGCCGATAAAGATGAGGTGTGGATAATGGAACTTATCGGCAAGGGCACTGATCTTAAAGTCGACAGAAAAACCAAAAAAGAATATAATGCGGATAAAGGTATCGTATGGGTGGCAATGCGTATCCCTGACGGCTATGTAAGCGCACATGCGAATCAAGCGCGCATACAAACCTTCCCTTTGGCTGATGGCAAACGTTCGATCACTTCAAAAGATATGGACAAGATTTTCAACAAAGAGGTTGAAGTGATTTATGCGGAAGATGTAATCAGTTTTGCACGTAAAAAAGCTTGGTTTGTAGGCGAAGATAGCGGATTTAGCTTTTCGGATACCTATGCACCCGTTGATTTTGGCGGAGCACGTTTTTGCGATATCCGTGTGTGGACCATGTTTAATAAGGTAACCGACAGAATGGATAAGTATTGGGATTATGTAAAAGGACATATTAAACATGAAGGCACTTTTGAAGATGGCCGTCCAAATCCAAACAACTATGCCACCAACCGTATGCCACTTTGGGTAAAGCCCAATAAAAAGATATCATTACACGATATGATGATGTTTATGCGCGATTATCTGCAAGGCACTGAGTTGGATATGACAAAAGATTTTGGTGCACAGCCGTTTGAACTGCCTTATCGTTGGCGCCCGCTTACATGGAAAGTGGATGGAGTAAGTTATGTAAATGAGAGAGCTACCGTCACACAGCAAACCGGTTTTTCCTTTGTTACCCAGTCACGCTCTTGGTTGCCCGATGAAATTGGCGGTATTATTTGGTGGGGAGTGGACGATGCCAATGCCGGTGCATATATGCCATTATATAGTAGCATGACAACCAGTCCGCATCCTATTGAAGAAGGGAACGGTGCGTTGATGGAATGGTCCGAAACTTCGCTCTTTTGGATTACCAATATGGTGTCGAACTTATCGTATACTCGCTACAATCGGATTCAGCCAGATGTGGCAGAAGTAAGGGATGGACTGGAAGCAACCTTTATCAAACTGGTGCCTGCTATTGATGCGGCAGCACGGGTCTTACATCAAGATAATAAAGAAGCAGCGGTTGAATTTTTGACTGATTTTAGTCATGATCAGGTAAATCGCACTTTCAACAGCTATAAACATCTTTACCAAGAGCTGTTTATGAAATATATGGATGGAAACGTAAAAACCCGTCAAGAAGGTTCAACTATTCCAAAAGTGGAATTTGCAGGTTACAGCAAGGAGTTTTTACGCAAAATCGTGGAAGATACCGGAGATAAGCTAAAAGTAATCGAAAGCGATAAGGATTAGCCACAAGCTTTGAAAATATAAGAATGTAATTAAAGCCGTCAATCTAAAGAAAGACGGCTTTTTTATATCATTGAAATTACAAAATAGGCTTAAATAAACACGGATATTTATCCTATTTCCCCTAGAAACTTGAGCTTTGGCTATTCGTAAAATTTCTATAACTTTACCTCTTCACATTAAGAATTGTCTTATTTAGATAAGTAATTGATTATGAGTATATTAAAACGTTTTAGATTTTCGGTTTTTCACTTGTTGGCTGTATTTGCATTTCTTTTTCTTGCTCAGCCGGTTTTGGCTCAAGATGAAATACAAACTTGGGAAGCCTTACGGAGCCGTCCGTATCCTCAATGGTTTAAGGATGCCAAATTAGGTGTTTTCATCCACTGGGGTATTTATTCCGTTCCTTCCTACGGTGCTGCCGAAGCATATGGCGAATGGTATTTGAGGGGACTTCAAGTTGGCACACAAAGCAGGCTGGAGTTTATGAAGAAAAACTGGGGCGAAGATTTTGAGTACAACGATTTTGCACCACTTTTTAAAGCCGAGCTTTTTGATGCGGACGAATGGGCTTCTATTTTTAAAAGTGCCGGAGCCAAATATATCATACTCGTTTCCAAACATCATGACGGATACTGTCTGTGGCCAAGTAAGTTTGCTCCCGGCTGGAATAGCGTGGATGTGGGACCAAAAAGAAATATACTTGAAGAGCTCTCACAAGCGGTAAAAAAACAGGATATCCGCTTCGGATTATACTATTCATTGCCTGAATGGAACAATGCCTTACACAAATGGGATAACGACCCGCACGACTCCATCCATACCTATGTGGAGAACTATATGATACCGCAGTTCAAGGAGTTGATTACTACGTTTAAGCCTGACCTGCTGTTCGCGGATGGCGATTGGACACATTCGGCTGAAGATTGGCATACTCAAGAGCTGATTTCGTTTTATTACAATACGGTTGGGGCGGATGCGATAGTAAACGACCGTTGGGGACATGGCGCCGATATCGGCTATATCACTCCCGAATACAGTGCCGGCGGTCTGAAAACCGATCGCCCTTGGGCTGAAGTGCGTGGGTTGGGACGTTCTTTTGGACTAAACAGAAATGAAAAGCTGGAAGCTTATATGACTTCTGAAGAATTAATTCGCTTTTTTATACGTACCGTAGCTAACGGAGGAGGTATTACGATTAATGTAGGTCCCGCAGCCGATGGAAAAATACCCTTGATGCAAGAAGAGCGCCTGAAAGACTTGGGCAAATGGATAGCAATCAACGAAGAAGCGATATATGGTTCCACTGCTTGGACAAAATCGGCCGAAGAGCGTGAGATAAGTTTTGAAAGAATAGATCCAAATATTGATTTCGACTGGGTACGCAACAGTCCTGCACCGGGTATCTCGGAAGATCATTTCAAAGCCGTATGGACAGGTTATCTGAAAGCACCTGCAACTGAAAGCTTTAACTTCAGCGCCAAAGCGGACGATGGGGTGAGGCTTTATATTGACGGACAACTGGTTTTGGACCAATGGGAACAAGAGGAAGAAGCTGAAGTGAAAAAGAAAAAAGCCAAGAAAAACACCTTTAAAATGAAAAAAGATGTGCTGTATCCTGTACGCATTGAGTATCACGAAGAACTTCTGCAAGCCTCGGTACAGCTGTACTGGTCAAGCAAATCCATGGAAGAGCAGATTATTGCTTCGGACTTTTTCTTCATTGAAAACAGCACAGACGCCCCACAAGGGCTGAAGGCGACCTACAGTTCCATGAAGCAAACAGTGGCATATACCCATAATCACGGTAATTTGTACGCCACTTGTTTGGAATGGCCCGGAGAAACACTGCAATTGCCGATACCAAAGCCTGCAGAAGGTACCAAAATAAGCCTGCTTGGACGTGAGGGATATTTGAATTGGAGATATGATAACAATCAGTTAATCATTGATTTGAATGCTATTCGATATGCAGAAATACCACATCATGCCGCATGGACATTTAAAATCGAAAATTATAAATAAGCTAGTAACACAAGAATTGATAACGACCTAAATTTTATTTCATGACTGTAAAAAGATTTTCCATCGCCATCATGCTGCTTTTGGGCAGCCTCATATTGAATGCACAACTGCCGCTAATCCCGTATCCGGCTCAACTGGAACAAACTGAAGGCAGCTTCCGCTTAAATGCCAATACAAAAGTTTATTACAACCATCCGGATTTAGTGCCTTTGGCAAATTTGTTTATCGAAAAGCTGGAGATTGAAGATAAACAGCCCGTATATCACAGCCATGAAACATTGCAGAATGTGATATTATTGGCATTTCAAAAGCCGATGGATTTGGCAATAGGTATGGAAGGCTATAAATTACAGCTGGACAATGATGCAATTGTTATTCAAGCAAATGCTATTCCCGGCTTTCGTTATGCACTCCAAACATTGCTGCAACTTGCTGATGCGGAAGGAGAAGGTTTTCCTGCAGTAAATATTACGGATTATCCGCGTTTCAGCTACCGTGGGATACATTTGGATGTAGTACGTCATTTCATGCCTATTGAGTTAATTTACAAGTTGTTGGATCAGCTTGAAAAGCACAAAATGAATGTATTTCACTGGCATTTGGTAGATGATCAGGGCTGGCGCATTGAAATCAAGAAATATCCTAAGTTGACCGAAGTTGGAGCTTGGCGTCACGATATGAAAGACATACATTGGGACGCACGCCCTTTAGCTCCCGGCAAAGAAGCTACCTATGGCGGTTTTTATACGCAAGAAGAAATAAAAAAACTGATTGATTATGCAGCCGAGCGTAATATTACCATCATACCCGAAATTGAAATGCCTGCACATGTGATGTCGGCTTTGGCAGCTTATCCGGAATACAGCTGTACCGGCGAAAACCTGGGAGTAGCTCCCGGTGGAATTTGGCCCATTTCACATATATATTGTGCCGGAAATGATGCCACATTCGATTATTTGGAAGATGTACTGACAGAAGTGATGGACCTTTTCCCTTCAACACTTATTCATGTTGGAGGTGATGAAGCCGATAAAGCCGAATGGAAATCTTGCGAGAAATGTCAGCAGCGTATAAAAGATGAAGGCCTCGCAAATGAAGAAGACTTGCAAAGCTATTTTATGCGACGCATTGAAAAAGTATTGAATAAAAGGGGAAGGCAGATGCTGGGATGGGATGAGATTTTAGAAGGCGGCTTGGCACCCAATGCTGCCGTAATGTCGTGGAGAGGCGAAGAAGGGGGGATTGCTGCCGCCCAGCAGCATCATTTTGCGGTGATGACACCCGGCGATTATTGCTATCTTAATTATTATCAGGGAGATCCCGATGTAGAGCCTATTGCAATCGGGGGATACACTCCATTGAGAAAAGTATACGGATATGAACCTGTCCCGGACGCATTAAGCCCTGAACTCCATAAATATATTTTAGGGGCACAAGGAAACTTGTGGACAGAATTCATCACCGGTCCCGACATGGTTGAGTATATGTATTTCCCGCGTGTATCCGCCTTGTCTGAAGTAGTTTGGTCGCCAAAGGAAGTGCGTGATTGGGGTAACTTTTCCGCACGTATGGAAACACAATACAAGCGTTACGAGCGTGACAACATCAATTATTCGATAAGTGCGTTTCAAGTGACGGCACATACCCGGACCAATCCCGCCAATAATCAGCTGATTATCGAACTGATGTCCGAAGCATACAATCCTGAAATTCGATATACTTTAAACGGAAAAGAACCTACTGTACACGATAAGCTTTATAAAGAGCCAATCAGCATTAACAAAACCACACGTATTAAAGCTGCTATTTTTGATGAAAAAGGCAAAAAAGGAGCTAGTATGCAACGCGATTACCTTGTACACAAAGCATTTGCTTCAAAACTGGAGCTTACACATCCAAATGCGGAGCGTTACGATGCCCAAGGAGAATTCGGGTTGGTGGACGGAGTATTTGGTTCAAGCAGTTTTAGCGATGGCTTATGGAAAGGTTTTCAGGGTGATGATATGATTGCGACCATTGATTTGGGAGCCCAACAGAAAGTGCGTACGGTGGAGGTACATGCCTTGCAGCAAACCGGCTCATGGATTTTCTTTCCCACCGAAGTCATAGTGGAGATAAGCCCTGATGGCGAAAATTTCAAAGAATGGGCAAGAAAAGAAAATGATGTGCCCGCAATGGCTACCGGAAAACTGCTCAAGACATTCCGTATTGACAAAAAAGCACAAAACATTCGTTATTTGAGAGTTACAGCTAAAAACCGTGGGGTAAATCCCAAAGAACACTCCAGTGCAGGCGAGCCTTCTTGGATATTTATTAGTGAAATAGTGGTGGAATAAAGCGAATAGATTTATGGTTGGATAAAACCTAGTAAGAACGTACAACCTAAGTTTTTTTAGAGAGAGTTCTGAAAAAAAATGTTGAGAATTATTGGGTTTTCAACTTAGAATATTCGTGCTAATTTGTCGAATTAGTATATTTATATCTTATAAGATAAAAGTAAGCATAAATAGATTTTTCAATAGAATGCCTTAATCTTATAATTGTTAAACTTTCTTTTTAAACTTAAAGTAAAATAGAGAAAGTACAATAAGGCTGATAATGGCAATTCCTAAATACTTGTGATTTCTTGTAAAGCTGAATTGAGGAGTCACTTCTTCCGATAATAATGACTCAGTTTCATCTATTTGGTTGTCAAATGCATTGTAAGGTAAACCTGCAAAGCTAATTGCTGCATTTAAAATCGTATCATGCTCCCATGCCAGTTCATCTAAAGTAAAATCAATATAATAATCAGGCATAACACCTCTACCCCAAGGTATCCCATGTCTTATTACAGAATCGAAAACGATTTTAATAAGAGGAATCTGTACTTTGATCATTGAATTAGGAAGCATAAGATTTGCAAAACGCGATGCGTTAATTTGATAATAAGTTGAACCCGTTTCTCTTCCTATAATTAATCCACGTTTATATTTTTTAACCAATCCGGCAAATACAGCTGAGGCTGAAAAAGATCTTTCGTTCACTAAAACAAATACGTTTCCTTTAAATGTTTGATCATCACTGAATTTCTTTTCTATGAGTTTGGTATCAAAGAAGTAACCACTTTTACCATCAATTGAATAGTAATCTTTAAACAATGAATCATTTATATTGTAATTATCTGTGTACTGAAAGAATGAATAGCCTGTATTACTATTAACAACCATCTGATCACCTTCACTGAAAGAGTGTGGCGAAATAAGATCAAAAAGTGTGTTAAGATTCTCCGAATTTCCACCGTAATTGTTTCGTAAATCGATAATCAGGTTTGTACAGTTTTTAGTATTTAATGAATGTATAAAATCTTGTATTTCAATCATTTCAATATCATTCAGATCAAAAGTACCCAAAGCAATATGCGCAACAGAATCTGAAATCATCTTAGTAAAGAATTTTTCTTTAGGATAAATATAATACTCTCTAATTGAAGGATAATATTTAATACAAGAATTGCTACGATGCCTTTCTCCTTTAAATTCCACTGTTTCACCATCATAAAACCTTATCATCAAATCACGGGATTCTTCGGAAGGAAAAAACTCACGGAAAAACCTGATACTTGTTAAGGTCAACAGTACAAAATCCGGATAGCTTTCAACATACCCATCATGCTCACCTATAGTCCGTTTAATAACTTGTTTGATTGTATCTGGTTCAAAACCATTCACCTGACTGATTCTTCGACCAAGATAATCAGTAAACTCTGCTGCAGCTCTGTCTATTATCAAACTATCATTCAGGAATCCAAAGCTCACAGCCGGCCAGGTTGTAAATGGAGGAACAACCATTTGTTCTGTATTGATTACAGATAAATGGCTATCTCTTATTAATCGTAAGAAACCATCAATTTGCTTCTTAAATTCCTGTATACTGGTAATTGTACTTGTTTTTTGCCTCAAACGTTCAATTGCCAGCTGAAACTCGGACTTACTCAAATAATCAAAAAGCCCGGGGTGCCCTTCCCTAAGTGATGTTTCTAAAATCTTCATATCTTCAAGCATTTCAGTCTCAGAAATCATCACTTTATTGTTTTTCTTAACTGCTTTAAAGGAGGTTTTTAAACCGAAAGGAGTCATAGGGTCATCCGGAACAGCATTTTTTGATATGCTGATAAATATGCATGGCTCAGAGATTTTATGGTAGGCATAAGATGCGTTTCCGAGAATATCTCCCTTACGAAGCTTTTCACCGGTTTTAAACCATCTGTAGGGGATAAAACCGGTAAGGTAGATTTTTCTGCCATCTTTATTCAATAATGCAATTGTGGCTGTAAAGTACTTTGAGCCTTGTATTTCAAGATTCCTATTGTTATTCAAAGCTGAATCTGCCTTTTTATCGAAATAATATGCCGGATCATATGCAACACCGCTACTCAAAGAGTGCTTATAAGTGAAATGAAAACTTGTTATAATGCCATCCACAGGAGAAATAATAGTGTCCTTTAAATGTGTAGCAATAATTAAATCGCTAAAAATATGTTCACCTGACAGATAATCGTTCGGTTTATACAAAATATTTAATCCGACCGATTCCCCTTTAACAGGCCAAACAAAAGTTGTGTCATTTGCACTTACTCCAATTAATTGGTAGTGAAAACAGCAACAAAAAAACGGCAAGTAGCTTTTGCATTCTTTTCATGGTGTAAAGTTATTGTTTTTTTCAACTTAAACACTACTAATGTTTTGAGATAATATAGTTTTAAGAATGCCCTTTTATCAATAATACGTAATGATTTAATATCAGGATGGAAAAGCTATTACAATGCTTTTCTGCGAGTAAGTGTGAGCAGTTGTAATAGACGAATAAAACAAAAGCACTCCAAAAAAAGCCCTAAGCTTTTTCTTGTTTTTGTGGTAAATGAGCTTGCGAAACTCAGCCCTTTTCCGAAATCATTTCCAGCTTATTTCTGTCTTTAATTTCAATGGCTTTACCATTAAGTGAAATGATGTGCTCATTTGCAAATTCCTTGATGAAAGACACTGCACTTTCAAGTGTGATGCCTGAAAAATCAGCAATTTCTTGACGGCTCATAAGCTGGGTTACATTGCCTTTTTCATGGTTTATGGTACTTAAGTAAAGCAGCGCAGAAGCTAATTTACCACGCATTTGTTTGTAGGTGACATTTTTAATGACCTCAATCAAACGCTGTTCAAGTTCAAGCGTTTTGTTTGTTAAAAAAAGCAGAAACTGCTTATTATTATTTAAAAGCTCCTGCAATCCGTTTTTATCAAGTAAACAAACAGTCGCATCCGTAAGCGCACTCGCCGAGCATTGGTGTTTGTTGTGGGCAAATAAGCCGGATAAAGCCAAAAACTCACCTGCCGAAGCAATATGAATTGTAAGGCGTTTATTTTTCCCGGTTTCTATGTAAATTTTGATAAAACCCGATAATACAAAATATACATTTGGATTTAATGCATTCTGCTTGAAAATCAATTCATTCTTCAAATAAGAAATTTGATTTTTCTTATTTTCGAGAAAATCCCTTTCCTGCTTATTTAAAAAGGTGAAACAATGCGCTGTTTGATGAATATCCATAGATACAAGGAGATATTATGATGTGATATCAAGTCAAAAATAAGCAAAAATTATGATTTGATAAGCTTTTTGTTATCAAATCCAAGCCTATAAGCCATTTTATTGTAATACATGTATAAGTGCTTATGATGCTGTGACATCTTAACTTTGCAGCCGGAAATTAAAAGATAAAAATCAAAAAATTTAATGTTATGAAACAGACTGTTATTTATGGATTAATTGGACTTCTTGTTGGTATTCTAATTACGTTTCTTGTGTTATACATGAGTGCGGAGTCCATGATGATGAAAGAAAAACAGCTTAATCTTAATTTTGAACAAGCAGTAGAATTATTTGAATCTACTACTGTAAGTAAAGGATGGAGCATTCCTACAGTGCATGATTTGCAAGCTACCATGGCAAAACACGGCCATAAGGTAAATAAAGTGAAAGTTTTTGAACTTTGTCATCCCGAACATGCCAATAAAGTACTAATGCAAGATCAAGAAAGACTTGTAACTTCCATGATGCCTTGCCGCGTTTCCATTTATGAAAAATCAGACGGAAAAGTATATGTCTCATGGATGAATACCGGACTTATGGGAAGCTTGATGAGCGGTGTAGTGCCGGAAGTTATGAAAGATGCTTCTCGCGAAAGCGGTGAAATCATTGATGTACTTCTTTCTAAATAAGAATTAGTAAATATATTAGATTAATACGAAATGGGTAAAGTTAGTGACTTTGCCCATTTATTTTTTAATTATATTTTAAGAGTGTCCTCCAACAATAATGCGCATCATCTTGAGGTTCAGTACTATGAATCGCCATAGTTGCCATAATACATTGCGTCGCCAAAAGCGGGTTTGCCGGGTAGGTACGGGCGGATAGGATTCTTCGTAATATCCTCTAACTATATTTTTTGCCATGATATTTCTTATTATTTAAAATTCATTTATTAATTATTCCGGAATAAGCCACCAAAACGGATAGCCTTTTGCTTTGTGGATAAACATATAATGCAGGAAGATTTTGACCCAGTGTCCTGCCAGTCCTGCTTCACCAATTGTATAACTTAAATCGCGTCCCCAGTCCGGATATTTCTTCCAGTCCGGCACGATGGGGAATACTGTCATGGTAGCTGCATTTCCTTTCAGCATGCCGTAGCCGGCCGAGATAATACAAGCTGCACCCATGCGCCCCATGGAGGCTTTATGCTTAAATTCTTTGCGGTTATGCTTAATTAATCCTACAATATTTAGTGCAATAATCTTGCCAATAACACCTGAAGGCATTCCTGTCCTTGGCGGTGCGGGCGTAATAAGCGTGCCGTTCGGACTTTTGAGCGGCTTTGAAATTCCATGCGGAGGCGCAAATGCAATCCCTGCAGCAAAAATATTGGGATAATCGGGATTTTGATAGGTGGATGGCCAGTCATTTACGTTCCAGTCTTCAAAATCTTTCGGGCTGTAATCGGCATCTACTTTCATAAATCCGTTGGGAGCAAATAGTTTATCGCTGATATCACTTCCATCTTTTGCAAAGGCTTTTATATCTACTCCCGAAAAAGGAGGTATCAGCATGGCAAAATCAAAAGCTGCGGATTTGAATTCCCCGTCGAGGGTTTCATAGTGTGCAAGACCCTTTTCAATGCGATTGACTGCTGCACGTTTAATCCATTTGATGCCGTATTCTGCAAAAATAGATTCACTAAATATTTTGGTGGGAATAATATAGCCGCCTCGCTTGATGAAAGCGCCCCCCATACCGAAATCGCCCAGTTCATATTCATTGGAAATCCAAGTAATCTCTGCCTTATCTTGCAAACCCAGCTTATTGATGGTGTGCGCCACATTCAGTGCATACTCAAATGCTGCACCTTGACAAGTGGCTGTGGCATGCCCTGTGCCTATTAAAAATTTAAGATGCTCACCTTGTTTCATCCGTTCAATACATAGTTGCAGTTGCTCCCACGCATGTGCAGCATGATCGTATGAGCAAACGGAAACAGTATGCTTGTCGGGTCCCAAACCTTCGGTTGCCGCAAAGTTTAATTTAGGTCCGGTGGCATTCACAAGAAAATCGTAACTCACAAGTTCCGTTTCTCCCTTTCGCTCGGGAGATGTGTATTCGATAGCTACGCATGCTTGGTCCAGCTCGGCACAGCCATCCGGATAGATGGCCGTCGCTTTGGCTTGCTTAAAGTCGATCTTCCAGCGGTCGTATACGCGCTTCAACTTAAACCGCACCTGATCCACACTCATCTTCCCGATTCCTACCCAAATATTGGATGGAATCCATTGATAATATGAAGCCGGACTGACAACAACTACTTCATGCTTCTTGCCTAGTTTCTTCTTTAGGAAAGCCGCTGCAGTATGTCCAGAAATGCCGGCGCCAAGTACTACTACTTTTGCCATATGTGCTTGTTTTAATTTTGGTTTAAATTCCTATAAATGAAATACTTTCAATTGCGAAATAAAAGTACGGCTAATTCCCTGAAAAAGCAAAAATTTGTTAAAATTCTTTTTTTGGATAGTGAATAAAAAATATTCATCAATTGACTAAATCGGTTTAGATATTTTGTATTTTTGCCATTGTTCAATGGAACTTTTAGCTTGGTAACATCTTTAATTATAAAGCTACTCCATTCAAAATGAGTACTATGAGTAAACCCACATCTTTTTCGCCTACCGTGATGACATTGGATGCCGGTGGCACTAATTTTGTCTTTTCTGCAATTCGAGATGCGCAAGAGGTTGTTTCCCCCGTTACATTTCCTTCAAATGCCGATAATCTCGAGAAATGTTTACACACAATTATTCAAGGTTTTGAAAGCGTGTATGAAAAGCTGGGCAAATCGGCTTCGGCAATTAGTTTTGCATTTCCGGGACCGGCCGATTATGCGGCGGGTATTATTGGTGATTTGGGAAATCTGCCGGCTTTCCGAGGAGGCGTTGCCCTTGGGCCTATGCTGGAGGAACATTTTAATATTCCGGTATTTATTAATAATGACGGTGATTTATTCGCATACGGTGAAGCTCGTTATGGGTTATTACCTGTGCTAAACGCTTTGTTGGAAAAGAACGGTAGCAATAAAAAATTCTCCAACCTGATGGGATTGACTATCGGTACTGGTTTTGGCGGTGGCTTGGTGCGTAACAACGAATTATGGCTTGGTGACAATGGAGCGGGTGCCGAAGTGTGGCTAATGCGTAACCCCTTGAATGCTAGCCTATTTGCAGAAGAAAGTATCAGCATCAGGGCGGTGACAAACAATTATTATCGATTAAGTGGCATTGAAGAGACAGAAGAATTGCAGCCGCGCGATATTTATGAAATTGCTACAGCTCAAAAATCCGGAAACAGAAATGCAGCCCTCGAATCCTTTAATTTATTGGGTGAAGCCTTGGGCTTGGTGATGGCCGAGCTAATCACACTTACCGATGGGATAATTGTGATAGGAGGTGGGGTTGCAAATGCGGCGCCCTTATTTTTGGAAAAGGCTGTAGAGGTTGTGAATGGCTTTTATGAAACAGAAAAAGGTCATAAAGTGACCCGCCTTGAGTCGGTAGCCGTGAATCTCGATGACGAACAAACGGTAAAAGCAATATTAAAACAAACTTCAAAACAAATTCCCGTTCCTTTTTCCGAGAAAACTGTAGCATATTCCCCCTTGAAATGGGTAGGTATCGGCAGTTCGGTGTTGGGAACCAATAAAGCTATTGCATTGGGAGCATATGCCTTCGCAGTGAATGAGTTGGAAAAGAAATAATTGTAAAAAACACAGTTTTAAAACCTTTATTAGCATGAACAGATTCGCACATATTTTCATTTTCTTCAGTATATTTTTCATCTATTCCTGCGCAGAGCAGCCACAGATGGAGCCTGCATCCTATATTGACCCTTTCATTGGGACTGATGCACATGGACACACTTATCCGGGTGCCACCACGCCTTTTGGAATGGTACAGCTAAGCCCTCAAACGCGACTCGATGGCTGGGATGGCTGTTCAGGATACCATTATACCGATAACATACTTTACGGATTTGCGCATACTGCGCTTAATGGCACGGGAGTTGGCGATTACGGAGATATTTTATTGATGCCCTTAGTGGGAGAGCCGGTGTTTTTAAATACGGAATACAATTCTCCTTTCCAAAAAGAAAATGAAAAAGCCGAAGCCGGATATTATAGTGTATTTTTGGATAAACCACAGGTTTTGGCTGAAATGACGGCTAGCACCCGGGTGGGATATCATCGATATACATTCCCTGAAACAGCACAAGCCAATATAATTATTGACCTCCAACATCGTGATTTTGTGTTGGATTCGTGGTTTGAATTTGTAAGTCCTACCGAAATACGCGGTATGCGTCGCTCAAGCAATTGGGCAAAAGACATGATTTGGTACTTTCATATGGAATTTTCCAAGCCATTTGAAACAAAAGGCATTGCAATAAATGATGTTTTGCAGCAAGGCCTTGAAAAAGCTGATGGAACGAATATTAAAGCTTTTGTAGGTTTTCAAACCGAAGCAGATGAAGTTATTGAAGTGAAAGTATCGCTTTCTGCCGTGGATGAAGCCGGTGCATTACAAAATCTGCATGCCGAAATACCTGAATGGAATTTTAAAGAAGTGCGTAAGCAGGCTTTTGACAGCTGGAATAAGGAAGTAAGCAAGATTAAAGTAAAAGCCGGCGCAAATACACAAAACAAAGTGTTTTATACTGCTATGTATCATGCCATGCTGCAGCCCAATACTTTTATGGATGTCGACGGCAGATATAGAGGAATGGACCGGGAGATTCATCAATCGGATGGGGCTACACATTATACCGTGTTTTCGCTTTGGGATACTTATCGTGCCTGGCATCCGCTTATGACAATTATTGAGCAAGAGCGAACAGTCGATTTCATACATACCATGATGCGAATGTATGAACAAGGCGGGCTGCTTCCCATTTGGGAGCTGGCAGGCAATGAAACCTATTGTATGATAGGGAATCACAGCATAAGCGTTATTGCCGATGCATGGATGAAAGGGATACGCAATTTTGATGGCAATAAAGCCTTGGATGCCATGTTACACAGTGCAAATACGGATAAATTTGGGCTGGATGTGTACAGGCAAGACGGTTATATTGCCGGAGATAAAGAGCATGAATCCATCTCTAAAACATTGGAATATGCATACAATGACTGGTGTATCGCCATGATGGCAAAAGACCTTGGGCGTGATGATGTATATCGTGAATTCATAAGAAGAGCACAGTATTGGAAGAATATTTTCGATCCGCAAACCGGCTTTATGCGTCCTAAATTGAACGGCAACTGGCTTACTCCTTTTGATCCTACCGTAGTGGACTGGCATTTTACCGAAGCCAACTCATGGCATTATAGCTTTTATGTGCCACAAGATATCAAAGGATTTAGTGATTTTCATGGAGGGAAAGAACAGCTTGAAGCTAAAATTGACGAGCTTTTTGGCACGGAGGTAGAAGTTGGTGGTCGTGATATGAAAGATATCACCGGATTAATCGGACAATATGCCCAAGGTAATGAACCAAGTCATCATATGGCTTACTTGTATAATTTTGTCGGAAGCCCGTGGAAAACACAGCAGCGCGTACGGCAAATTATGGATGAATTATATACCCATCATCCGGATGGACTAAGCGGAAATGAAGACTGCGGACAAATGTCGGCATGGTTGATAATGAGTGCCATGGGCTTTTATCCCGTAACACCCGGCTCCACCGATTATATTATTGGTACACCTTGGTTTCCCGAAACAAGCATTGAGCTGGAAAACGGAAAACAGTTTACAATAAGGGCAAAAGGAGTGAATAAACAGAATTTTTACATCCAATCAGCCAGCTTTAATGGTGAACCGTATCCATATTCTTATATAACGCATCAAATGATTATGGAAGGGGGTGAGCTGGAGTTTGTGATGGGTAGTAACCCAAACAAAGAGTGGGGTTCCGCCGATGCGCATCTGCCAAAATCCGCAATCGAGGAGGAGTTGATTCTTCCGGTACCTTATTTTGAATCCGAAACAGCAAAAATCAAAGATGTGGTGGAGGTGCATATCGCTACGATAGTTCCAGATTGTGAGATTTATTATAGCCTTGACGGCAGTAAACCCGATAAAAACTCATTGCGTTATGACGGAGCTATTGCACTATCGGAAACAACAAATTTACGTGCAGTGGCTTGGAAAGAAGGCATGGGGTATAGCCATATTGCCGAAAGCAATTTTGTAAAGATTGATTTGCACCGCTCAATTGAACTGTTATCCGAAGCACATCCAAGCTACCAAGCCGGTGGTCCCGAAGTATTGATTGATGGTTTGCGTGGAGCCGCCAACTGGCGATTGGGTGGCTGGCAAGGTTATCAGGGAACCAATTTCGAAGCTATAGTAGATTTGGGAAGCAAACAAACCATTCGGAAATTGGGAGCAGGATTTGTACAAGATGTGCGCTCCTGGATTTGGATGCCAACAGATGTGCGATTTTATGTATCCGTCGACGGAAAAGCTTTTCATGAGGTGGCTCATATCCCAAACAGCTTAGCGGATGACGAGCATGAAATCATCAGCAAGGACTTTGAAGCCAAGCTGAATACAGCAGGTCGTTATGTAAAGATTGAAGCAATAAATTACGGCATCATACCCGAATGGCATCTGGGAGCCGGTGGCAATGCCTATATCTTTATCGATGAAATTATCATTGAATGATAATCAAGTTTGACTTTTGACTAAAAGCCACTATTTCTTGAGAATGATACGGAAGGTGGTCCCTTCGCCTGCCGTGGAGGAGCGTACAAAAATTTTGCCTTTGTGGTAATCGTTTACTATACGTTTTGCTAGGGATAAGCCGAGCCCCCAACCGCGTTTTTTGCTGGTATAACCCGGCTCAAATATGGATTTGAAAGCCGATTTTGGCATGCCTTTCCCGGTATCGCTCACATCGATGATGATATGTTTGCTTTCTTCTTTTACGTCAAGCTGAATAGCACCGTGCCCTTCTATGGCATCAATGGCATTTTTACATAAGTTTTCAATAACCCACTGAAACAAGGCTTCATTTAGAGGAATGATAAGTGGTGGTGATTGAGAAACATTCAACTGATAACTGATTTTTTTGGAAGTGCGTAATCGTAGGTAATCAATGGTTTCTTCTAATAATTGGGTTAGATTTGTCGGCACCAATACCGGCTCGGAGCCAATTTTTGAGAAGCGTTCGGTAATCACTTCAAGGCGTGCAATGTCTTTTTCCATTTCAGGAGCGCCATCAAAAGCAATTGGTTCCATCTTAAGCAGCTCTACCCATGCCATTAAACTGGATAAAGGAGTGCCAATTTGATGTGCCGTTTCTTTTGCCATACCTGCCCACACCTGATTTTGCTCCGAACGTCGGGCATAGCTGAACAGTAGATAAGCTATGAGTAAGAAAAATGCAATAATAAGAATTTGCATGAGCGGGAAAAACCGCATTTTTGTCAGCAGGGGAGAGCTTTTATAAAAAATCAGTGTTTTTCCGTGATCCAAAAAACTGACTGCAATGGGTTTGTTTTCCGAGCGCATCAAACTAATTTGATTTTGCCAGAATATCGAGTCTGCCTCGACAGTTATTTCAAGGTTTCCGTACTGAAGCACATGCATGGCAGTGCTATCCGTAATAATCACGGGTACCGAAGAAGAGTTGGAGGCGATATCGAGCAGAAAAGATGAAACTAAATCATCAAGTACTTGTTTTAACTCCGTAAAAATACGTGACTCACGATAATACAGCTTTTGGTATACCCCACGCGATATTTGAATGGGAATTGGGTCATATTCTGAAAAAGCTTCTTTTATCTCAGCTTCAAAAATGGAAATATCATGATATTTTTCATCCAAGTTTTGATGTGTTACAATATGATTTGATGCATCCACAATAATTACCGGAATGCTGGTATTGTTACTGATTATCTCCAGATAAAAAGTAAGTTCTTCATCCAACGGTCCGAAAAGCACCCTTCGATATGTTTCGGCTAAAAGCTCCACCCGCTTGCGCTCCTGATTGCGAAGCTCCACAAAAAACTGCTCCTGATACTGCATCAGGCTGGCACGCCGCTCCACCGCATCAGCCCACAAACGCACCTGATTGCGCTCCTCACGTGCAAACTGACTTACAAGGCTATTGGTGTAATATACCGAAGCACTGATGATGAGCAAAGCAACAACAGCCAAAACCAATTTCCAGCGCCTTTTGCGTTCGTATAAATTCACGGTAATACTTTTAAGCTTAACGAAAACAATTGGTAAAATTATACAATTTTCGCTTGCCGATATGGTTTTTTAAATTTGAACCTTATAGAAATGAAACTAAAACGTACTTTTGCCAAAATAATTTAATACATATACAATGAAGAAATTGCGTTTTTTTCAAATCGTGTTTATCCAACTGATTACTTTAACATTTTTTATCTCATTACAAATCATGGCACAAAAACCGCCTCAACTTCCTTTAGAAGACTTTTTTAAAAATCCCGAAAAAACGGCTTTCAATATCAGCCCCGACGGAAAGTATTTTTCATATCTGGCGCCTTACGAAAGCCGTTTGAATATTTTTATCCAAAAAATTGGCAGTACAACTGCCACACGGATTACATCGGTTACCGAACGAGATATTGCCGGTTATTTCTGGGCAAATAACAAACGCATCTTATTTATCAATGATAACGGAGGTGATGAAAATTACGCCTTATACGGAGTAGATATTAATGGCAAAAATGAAAAATGCCTTACTTGTTTCGAAAATGTACGTACCCAATTAATTGATGAGCTGGAAGAACAGCCGGATTTCGTTATCGTAGGCTTAAACAAGCGAAACCCAATGATTTTTGACCCTTACAGGCTGAATATCAATACAGGTGAAATGGAAGTGCTGGCAGAAAACCCCGGTAATATCCAAGGCTGGATGACCGACCACGACGGCCGCCTTCGTATTGCTGTTGCCATTGTTGACGGAGTAAATACCCAATTGCAGTATCGTGATACCGAAGATGAAGACTTTCGTCCGATTTTAACGACCGATTTCAGGGAATCCATGAGCCCCTTGTTCTTTACATTCGATAATAAAAGATTATATGCCGTTTCAAATCTAGGGCGCGATAAAACGGCAGCCGTAATATTTGATCCGAATACGGCAAAGGAAACAGACTTGCTTTTTGAGCATGATGAATTCGATATCGGTTCAATCAGCTATTCAAAAAAGAGGAAGCAAATCACTTCGGCTTCGTATACATCTTGGAAGCGCGAGCGCCATTTCTTTGACAAAAGCAGTCAACAGCTGTTTGAACGCTTCGAAAAAGAATTGCCCGGCTATGAGATTGCGATTAGTGCAGTTGATAAGGCAGAGGAGAAATATATTGTTCGCACCTATAGCGACCGTTCGCTGGGAGCTTATTATTTTTATGACAAAAAGAAGGATCGCCTTAGCAAACTACACGATGTCAGCCCTTGGATTGAAGAAGAAAACATGGCTTCAACCCATCCCATCCAATACCGTTCGCGCGACGGATTGATTATAAACGGCTATCTGACCTTGCCTGAAGGTGTCGAGCCTAAGAATTTGCCCGTAATTATCAATCCGCATGGAGGACCTTGGGCACGCGACAGCTGGGGCTTTAATTCTGAAATACAATTTTTGGCAAATCGCGGATATGCAGTCATGCAGATGAACTTCCGAGGATCAACCGGATATGGAAGGGCTTTTATGGAAGCAAGCTTTAAACAATGGGGTTTGAATATGCAAAATGATATTACCGATGGTGTATATTGGTTGATCGAACAAGGTATTGCCGACCCCAACCGGATTGCAATATATGGCGGCAGCTACGGTGGCTATGCAACTTTGCAGGGCTTGGTGGTAACACCTACACTTTATGCCGCTGGGGTTGATTATGTGGGCGTATCGAATCTGTTTACTTTTATGCAGACCATCCCTCCTTATTGGAAACCCATGTTGGATATGATGTACGAAATGGTAGGAAATCCGGAAGAGCTGAAAGCACAATTTGAGGCTACATCTCCCGCACTAAATGCACACCGCATCATGGCACCATTATTTGTGGCTCAAGGAGCAAAAGACCCACGCGTAAATATTGCCGAGTCTGACCAAATTGTCGAAGCATTACGCAGCAGAGGAGTGGAAGTGGAATATATGGTAAAAGAAAATGAAGGACATGGCTTCCATAATGAAGAAAATCGCTTCGACTTTTATAGAGCCATGGAAAAGTTTTTGGAAAATCATTTGAAATAATATCTTCGTTTAAGTTCGATATTCATTTCAATACAAACAAAAAAACCCGAAGTCATTTGCTTCGGGTTTTTTGTTTGTAACAGCCGGAGCTGAATCTATTAGTTCATCGCAATATCGAATATCTTCATATCTTCCTCCACAGTGGTGATGGAAGTAATGCCAAACTGTTCGCTCACAATCTGCAATAGATTGGGAGTAAGGAATTGTGGCAGAGTAGGTCCGATATGCGTATCTTTAATACCTAAGTATAAGAGCGCAAGATGTACAATAATTGCTTTTTGCTCGTACCATGCAATATTGAACACGATTGGCAGCTGATTGATATCCTCCAGATTAAGTACTTCTTTCAGCTTGAGTGCCACTAAAGCCCATGAATAGCTGTCGTTACACTGCCCTGCGTCCAATACTCTCGGAATACCGTTGATATCGCCCAAATCAAGTTTGTTGTAGCGATATTTGGCACATCCTGAGGTTAGAATAACAGTATCTTTAGGTAATTGCTGTGCAAATTCGGTGTAATATTCACGACTTCTGGCGCGAGCATCACAGCCCGACATAACCACCATTTTCTTAATGGCACCGGAGTTTACGGCTTCCAAAATTTTATCGGCTAATGCCAACACTTGATTGTGTGCAAAGCCAATGGTGATTTCACCTTTTTCTATTTCTGTCGGTGGGGGACAAGTTTTTGCCAATTCGATTAGTTCGCTAAAGTCTTTATGACCGTTTGGCAAATAGCTGTCGATATGTTTCCATCCCGGCATTCCGGTAGCTCCTGTGGTAAATATCCTGTCATTATAGGTGGTTGAAGACCTTGGAGGTACCAAGCAGTTTGTGGTAAACAATACGGGTCCGTTAAAGCTTTCAAATTCGCTCAGCTGTCGATGCCATGCGTTACCGTAGTTTCCGACAAGATGCTTGTATTTTTTCAATTCGGGATATGCATTGGCGGGCAGCATTTCGGAATGGGTGTAAATATCGATTCCTTGTCCTTCGGTTTGAATAAGCAATTGCTCAAGGTCTTTTAAGTCGTGACCACTGATGAGGATGCCCGGACGGCTTCCAACACCTATATTTACACTTGTGATTTCGGGATTTCCGTAAGTGCTTGTATTGGCTTTGTCGAGCAATGCCATTACTTTCACACCGTATTCACCGGTTCTGAGAACCCATGCAAATGCGTCATCAATGGAGATAGCCTTGCTTATCATCACCAAGCTTTCTTCCATGAAGTTGTAAATATCTGCATCTTCAAATCCCAAATTATAGGCATGCTCGGCATAAGCTGCCATACCTTTTAAGCCATATAATACATATTGCTTCAGACCGCAGATGTTTATATTGTCATCGTAATTGGCAATACTTGCATCAGCTGCTTTAGCTAAAATTTCTTCGTCATTTTTAGGCGACCAATGGATGCAGCAATGATTTTCGCTCACTTCTACCTGCTTCAGCAGCTTGTAACGAAACTCAAGACATTCTTTGATGAGTTGTTTGATGGAATCGTCATCAAAGTTTGCATTAGTAATAGTAGTAAAAAGGCTTTTGGTAATAAGTCTGCTTTCTTCTGTGGTGTCGATGCCTTTTTTGCGGGCTTCGATGGTAAGATAAGAAAGACCTTGGCATGCATAAATGAGAACATCTTGTAAATCAGAAGTTTCAGCGGTTTTTCCGCAAACGCCCTTCGTGATACATCCGGTTGATTTAACCGTTTCTTGACATTGATTACATAACATACGCTTTGTGTTTTAACAATTAATCTTAATTTGAGGCAAAATTATCCTTTTTTTCGCTGATTTAAGCAGTTTTCTCTAAATTAGAAATAGTCTAAACTATTGATTCTATTGCGTTTCATATCTATTTTTATCGATATGAAATAAAATACGCTCATGCTGTTATTTATGACTAAAACTGCGAATAGTCGACTGATTTTCTCGAATAATTGTCGGAATGAAATTAGTTTTATAGTTTAGCCTGCTTAAATCAAAATTCATTTTATAATAAACGCTATTTTAAATAACTACTAAAACCTACTAACGGAACGATTATAAGCTTGTTACAATAGAGTTAGCTTGACAAGCTTATGAATTGGTGAATTATGCAGTTTAGCAGTTATTGAATAACTTATCACAGTAAATTTATAGCCAATCATGGATTTAGGAATTTATGAAAGCCTTATTACACAGTCTTTGTATCAAAGGTTAAATCAGTTGAATACCAAGCGATATTTCATTTTGGCTGACAAGAAAGTAGATGTGGAAGAAGCCGTTTACTTTTTGAGTCTTCATCTGGCACAAGCTATCTCAAATGCATTAAAACAAATTCGGGGAGCAAAAACTGAACTCGTAAGTAAGCAAATCGAAGTGTCGAATAACATCCTCAAATATATGACACAACAGATTGAAAACTATGATTTTAATGAAGATTTGATCCTGGCAGAAGGAAAGATTTTAGAAGCTGTTTTCGACAAGCTGACAAGTAATTATCATGATTTTAAAATTCAGTTTAAAGAAATGATGCCCACTACCCGGCTTACCCAAAGTGAGTTGTTTACTGGTGGAAATGTGGGTTTGTCATTAGACTCTGAACTTAAAAAAGAGATTCGGTCAGCAGATAGAATTGATCTTTTGGTTTCTTTTATCAAATGGAAGGCTGTAGTAATTCTTAAAACTGCATTTGAAGAATTTACGGCTAGGGGAGGCAAATTGCGGGTACTTACCACTACCTATATGGGCGCTTCAGATGCTAAGGCGATTCATTCCTTAAGTCAATTGAATAATACCGAAATCAAGGTTTCATATAATAATGCAAATGAACGTTTGCATGCAAAAGCCTATTTATTTTATCGGAATACTGGCTATCATACCGGATATATCGGCTCATCAAACTTTTCACGCTCTGCGTTGACAGATGGGTTGGAGTGGAATGTTAAAATTACCACTAAAGAAATACCTCATATTATTGACAAGTTTCAAAAAACATTTGAATCATATTGGAGTAGCAAGGAGTTTATCCCTTACAATCCGAATGATGATAAAATTGTACAACAACTTAGCAACTCGCTGTTACAAAATAGATTTGGAAGGCAAACAGAAGCTACTTTAACTCGCTTTTTTGATTTAGAACCTTATCATTATCAGGAAGAAATATTGGAAAAGCTGAAGGTTGAGCGGACAGTGCATCAGTCGTTTCGAAATCTTATTGTTGCAGCAACAGGCACCGGAAAAACAATGATTTCTGCCTTTGATTTCAAAAGATACAAGCAAGAGAATCCTTCTTGTAAATTTCTTTTTATTGCACACCGGATTGAAATATTAAAACAGTCTTTGGAAACATTTCGCCATGTATTAAAAGATCAAAATTTTGGTGAATTATTGGGAGGAGGCTATGAAGCAAGCCGAAAAGATGCGGTGTTTGCTACCGTTCAAAGTTTCAATAACCTAAACTATGACCAATATGCCGCAGCTGATTATTATGATTTTATAATTTTTGATGAAGTGCATCATGCACAAGCAGTTACTTATCAGAAGATTATACAATATTTCAAGCCGCAAATACTAGTTGGCTTAACTGCCACACCTGAAAGAATGGATGGCAAAAGCATTTTGCCCGATTTTAACTTTCGCTTTGCCGCAGAAATTCGATTACCCGACGCATTAAATCAAAAAATACTTTGTCCGTTTCAATACTTTGGCATTAGCGACTCCATCGATTATTCCAAAATAAATTGGCGAAATGGAAAATATGATGTGTCTGAGCTGACAAATATTTTCACGGCAAATGATGCACGTGTACGTGATATCATTAACAATATTGATAAGTATACAAAGGATTTAGAAGATGTTAGCTGCTTGGGTTTTTGTGTAGGAATTGAACATGCAAAGTTTATGCATCGAAAATTTGAGAAAGCTGGCTTGAAAAGTAATTATCTTGTTTCGGAAAACAGCCACCAACGGAAAGAAATCTTGGAGCAATTTAAAAAGAAGGAAATCAACTACTTATTTGTGGTGGATATTTTTAATGAAGGTGTGGATATTCCGGAAATTGATACGGTTTTGTTTCTCCGGCCTACCGAAAGTTTGACCATATTTCTGCAACAACTTGGCAGGGGTTTGCGACTGCATGAGGGCAAAGATGTGCTAACCGTCTTAGACATTGTCGGCAGGTCGAGAGAGGAATATGATTTTGAAAATAAATTCAGGGCTTTAATAGGAAAGACCAATACATCCGTATCAAACGAAATTGAAAAAGATTTTCCGAATCTGCCCTTAGGAAGTTCCATTATTCTGGAAAAGCAAGCCAAAGAACATATTTTAGAAAATATTCGCAAGGCAACTGCAATTAGTAAAACTGCATTACTAGCTCGTTTTCAGCGTTTTACATCACAAACTCACGAAGAACTATCACTTGAAAACTTTTTGAAGATTTATAATCTCCGACTGTCGTACATTTATAAACATCACACTTTCAGTGCATTAAAGGCAGAAGCCTTGCATGAAACTCTGGATGACACCAATTATGCACGTTATAAAAGTATGTTTTCAACCAAATGGATGGTTACAGAATCCTTTTCATATTTCAATTTTATTTTACAGCTGATTGCGAATGATTTTGATCTCACAAAACTGAAGCTCACAAACGAGCAGCAAACTTATGTGTTGATGCTTTATTATGACTTTTATCAACAAGCAAATCAGTCTACAAATCTTCATGAGGCAATACGGGAAATTGGAAAAAATGCGCAAATGGTTGAGGAGATGAAAGCTTTCTTACATTATAAAATAGATAAAATAAGCTTTGAAGAAATACCTTATTCTGACATTCATTTCCCGTTTCCATTGCAAATACATGCCCGATATACCCGCGACCAAATCTTAGTGGCACTGGGTTTGAGCACATATACGAAACAAAGCTCCAATAGGGAAGGGGTTGCCTTAAATAAAGCATTAAATACCGAGGCTTTGTTTATCAATCTGAAAAAGACAGAAGAAGACTTCTCTCCCACGACAATGTATGATGATTATGCGATTAATGAAACCTTATTTCACTGGCAATCTCAGAATGCTACTTCTCCTGAATCAGAAAAAGGACAATCGTATATCGCACAAGCCGCACTAAATAAAAGAATTTTACTTTTTGTACGTGAAGCCACTCGCAATGCCGATGGTTTTACGGAAGGATATGTCTTTCTCGGACCGGCACAGTTTGTCAGTTTTAAAGGCTCAAAGCCGATGTCAATTAAATGGGAGCTGTCAACACCGATTCCAAATTATCTTTGGAAGGAAAGTGCAAAATTGATGGTTGGCTAATCAAATATAATAACTGTAGCTTAAAGCTATTTTATCTCATCGGATAAATGTGCTTTTGCTAGTTGTTTTCCAGTATTTACTAGGCTTAACTAGGCTTAACTATTGCTCGAGAGATTGTGTGCTTCCCAGCTTTCGTGCAATTCATATTCCGGGAAACAGCATTCCGTCCAGCCTATGCTTTCATTCACACCATACATAAATGCATCCAATTCTGCTTTAGAATTAAATTGATATTCTTTGTAATGCTGTTTCAATTCCTCATCAGTAAATGGAATCTGCTGATAAGATTTCCAAACTTGTTCTTTTCCAAAAACCACTTTTATGGTATAGCTCATATGATAAAAAATTAGTTGATAAAATAGTCTGAATTTATTCAAATCAAACAAACTGCAAAGCAATTTCTGCTATTTTGTAATATGCAGATAAACTACAAAAAAACATTAAAAAAATCAATACGCCTTATCCAACAAATAAATATAGGCATGATGCGAATGATGCATGAAAATATCGTCTGTTTCTTGAGGAAACTCCATAAAATATGCTGTATCAGGCTGTAACACTATGCTTGTGCCTGTGCGCACGTAATTGTTGCTATTGAAATATATCGGCGGCTCATAGCCTGCCACATTTTTTGTGATAAAACGTGAAGCCATATTCCCTAAATATTTTTGATAGTTATTGCGTGCTTTTTTTGTGGGTTTATCCAAGCGGTTTACCACCCGTTTCATCACAATATTTTCAGGGAATTTTCGGGCTTTACTGTCTTGTTTAATGTTCCGAAATGGATTTACTAAATTAAAATCATCCAAAGTTTGAATGGAAATGGGCACTTCGGGCACCCAATCGGCTGAATTAACCACATTATACGCCCAACCTTCTTGGGTCATTGCTTCAAACTCGTAGGCATAAAATAAATTCCCTGGTTTTGGAGCAGCGCTGCAATAGGTTTTAAAGCGAATATCGGCAGGTAATAGCTCATTTTTTTGTAGGCTGTTTAAGTGGGAGCTGAGTAAATAAGCAATGGCACCTCCTTGACTATGTCCGATAATCAAAATGTCTTTTATTCCCGTCTCATATTGGTCTAAAATTTGTGAAATAATATCATCTGCAAGGAAGCCCAAACTTAAAACCCAACCTACATGTACTGCAGCTTGCGGATGTGAAGCCAATTCATACTTAAACACTTTATCTTCACCGATCACGAGTTCTCCTTTGGCAGGAATCATTGCAGCATAAAAGTTTGCAAGCCAGCTTTCTATCTCTTCTGTAGTCCCGCGTATGCTGATAACCGCTTTATCCCTGTGGTTAATCCATAAATCCCAAAGATTGTCCAACCCAATCGCTTCGGAGCGATAAATTCGTTCGTACGCTTTGGGCTCGGCTATGTTTTTGATATATGTCGTATCCAAAGAAGCAGTGCGCGTGGAGATATACATGAGTTCGCGATATTCTTTCGCATCAAAACCGGCTTTGAGCGGCTGTGCAACTGAGATGTTTGCAACTAATAATGAAAGAAGTGTCAGCTTTAGTATCTTTAATGACATATCCATGTAATTTGGTTCAATAAATTAATTTCTTGAAAGTGTTTTGGCTGACAAAATTACAAAAAAATGCCGCTCATCTTTTTTTAAGACAAGCGGCATGTATTCACAAATCAAAAATACTATTTGACGATTAATTTTTTGGTTATTTGCACATTTTCATTGCTGATTTGGATAAAATAAACTCCCGGACTAAGGTTTTTTGTTGAAAAATGCAATGTTTGTTTGCTGCTTTGTTTTTTCAGAACAGTTTGTCCACTGCTGTTGGTGATATATACTTGTTTTAAGCCATCAATTCCGGAAATATATACATCCCCCTTTGTAGGATTTGGATAAATGATTGCTGGATTTGCTGTATGTTCATCCATGCCGATGATGGTTATTCCCGTACCCGATACTTCTATTTCAGCAACCGGATTTGTAGCATCATTGCTATGAAAGCTAATCAAGGCTTCATAAAACTTTTCTTCTGCAGGGGCAAAAGCAAGTAGTATTGCTTCGCTTTTTCCGGGATCTATCGTAAGGCTGGTACTACTTGGAACAAACACCTCACTATTTGAATGAATTTCTGAGATTACTAATTCGATATTTCCAATATTTGTGATTAAAATTTCAGCTTCCAAAGGTTGATCCAAAGGAGTGATGCCAAAATCAATGGTTTCAGGTACGATATGAATTGTAGCTATTTCTTGTACCAGATAGGCTTTTACTGTAGCTTTTTCCTCCATAGATAAATCGGAATAGGCAACAATAGGAGTATTATGATGCACTACTATCTGCGGAAATTTTCCTTCGGTATTTGAAAATCCCCTTGGTCCAACATACGACCATTCGGAGCCGTTATAGCTCATTGCCGAGATGCTATTGCTGTAGCTGAAATCAAGAAAACTAACATATACAATTCCATTATCTGCTACCCGAAGGCTACAATGCTCTACTGCACCACCGGATAAATCATCGCCTATCAAGGACCAGCTTGTACCGTCGAAATGATATACCTCCAGTTTTTTATCGGTAGCCGTTGCCGGATATGCTACATATATATTTCCGTTATCATCTATATCAAACGACTGATAATAATACACATTTGCTTCTCCTACGGCTTGCTCACCCATAATAACCCATCCATTATCCGTTAATTTGGAAACATGGGCTGCCGTACCGCTTGAACCAAATGCTCCCCATAAAACATAAATGTCGTCATTATTATCCTTGCGGATCACATTCCATGCTGCACCATCGCCAACAGTGGAGTAAATTCCTCCACCAAGTAGTTCCCAGCTTGTGCCATTATATTTATAGGCGTTGCCTTGATAATTGTGATTTGCATCTTGCAGGGCAATGACAGGCTCGCCTTGACTGTTTATCAGCATACCTATCTGATTGCCATCTGTAGGTGAATCGCCCATTTGAACCCATTCTCCGTTTTCATGTTTTTTAATATACACTGAGCTCCAGTTATATGAATAAGCGATATAAGGAGTGCCATCGGGAGCGACTGCTACTTGACCACTTGATGCATCCGCTTGATTTAAACCGAGCGCAGTCCATTCACTCCCTTCTTCTTTTTTATATACCTCCATGATGCCGTTTGTAACGCATAGCAGATATAAGCTTCCGTCATCGGCAATGGCAAAACCTTGATTATAAGCTTCTCCACTGGTAAAGCCGGCTTCTCCAATAAGTGTCCACTCACCTTCTGAAGCACCTTCAACTTCAATTGTAAATGCTTGTTCAACACTATTTATGCCATCACTTACACTAAGAACCACCTCGTAAATACCGGGTGTATGAGCTGTGCCGGAAAGAACTGCTTTATCATGAATATGACCGACAGAAGTTGTTTGACTTAAGCTTAACCAGTCAGGTAATATATCGGCTTCAATTTGAAGATTTGGATTGTCAGGATCGTGACTATATATCGTATATATATACTCATTTCCAACATAAGCCACGTTTAATGGACTTGACATGAAAACCGGTTTTGCATTGTTATTTCCATTCAAGTATAAACTTTTGGCGGCATTGTCAATTTTCCCTTCAGGACTAAGTAACACTGCCAACACATACACCAAATCACTATCCCATGTTTCGGGTATTGTATACTCAAAATCATAAGTATGTGTGCTGCCGGATGAAATACTTGCAGGCAAGCTGTTTTCTGCTCCCTCATAACCTCCTAAAAGCATACGTGAAACATGATTATAGGCAATCATATGTGCCGGGATTGGAGAAGGTAAGGTTTCGTAGCCTCCTGCAAAACCATTTGCTCCTCCACTATATTGATTTACTTGATTGTATGCCGGAGCAGGTCCTGTAACACCATCCTCCAACACAATGGCAGCAAGACGGTAATCTCCGCTTACAGCCTGCGCGAAATCTGCTGTAACAGTTACACGAAGCAAACGAGAGCTAATATCAAAAGTATTAGATACGCTGAGCTCGGCAACAGCCTCTTCTTGAAGGGCATCATTAACAGCTGAAAACCATTGGTTTAGATTTTGCTTGGTGTAGTTGCGGTCAATATTCGCCGAAGGGAAGGCTACTAATCCGCTAGCTTCAATGTGTTCCGTATTTTCCATCTGATCATAGCCATGAACGGCAATCACGAACACATTTTCGTAATTAAGTGATATTGAATCACTAAAGTAAGTGCCCTTCGGGCACCATTGACACCAAGTACCGGTGCTTTCTTCAAGCACCACATTTTTAAGAGCACGGCCTTCCGCCTTAATGAGTGGTGTGGGAGTATTTGAATCCGAATTCCTTAGTAAAGAACTTTCAGAAATCTCAAAAACGCCATCCTTTACGCGTCTTTCAGCATTCATGTCCGGGTTTTGTGAACCCATAAATGTGAATTGGGCAAAACCATTGGAAAACACTCCCAATAGTAGAAACAGAATAAATAAGGTAGATTTTTTCATGTCGTAAGAAGTTGTTTGGTTAATATCTTTTTTTGAAATCGATTAGCTAATATTTTAATATACGTTGTTTTTGAAGTTTCTTTTGTCCTGCAATTTTGTCTACGCTTGTTGTAGTTTGTCTCTTGTTTTCTTTAGCTTGTTTTTTTGTTGGATTTTTCTCTTTCATGATTTCCTGATTGAAAAAACTCAGCATAATTTACTATTTTTATCCGAATAATGATGGTATAACCGTCTCTTCCTGATAACTTTATGATGCTTTCATATAATTTTCTGCTGTTTTACGGCATAAATTCCCAAAGCATAGTACAAATATATTCAATTACTAAATAAATTCATACAAATAAAAAAATGCCACCCATCTTTTTTTAAGACAAGCAGCATCTAATTATATGAAATAGGTTTGTATAGCCGACTTTAAAGCCTGCTTTTCAAAACAATTATAATTTCATTTCAGGTATTTCACCTTCAACGATTAATTTTCCGGCTGTTTTGGCTTTTATCTCTTCTACACTCACTCCGGGAGCACGTTCCAGAAGTTTGAAGCCATCATCGGTTACTTCAATAACTGCCAAGTCGGTTACGATTTTCTTTACACATCTTACGCCGGTCAAAGGCAGCGAACATGAGGGCAGCAGCTTGGAGTTTCCTGCTCTGTCGGTATGTGTCATTGCGACAATAATGTTTTTTGCTGCCGCTACAAGGTCCATGGCACCACCCATACCTTTTATCAGCTTACCCGGAATTTTCCAGCTTGCGATATCTCCATTTTCAGCGACTTCAAAAGCGCCTAAAACGGTCAAGTCGATATGTCCGCCACGAATCATGGCAAAGCTGAGCGAAGAATCAAAAAATGATGCTCCGGTGGTATAGGTAACAGTTTGTTTTCCTGCATTAATAAGGTCTGCATCTTCTTCGCCGGCAAGGGGATAAGGTCCTATGCCCAATAATCCGTTTTCTGACTGAAGAACAACTTCCATACCATCCGGTATGTAGTTTGCCACCAAAGTGGGAATACCGATTCCCAAGTTTACATAATATCCGTCTTGCAATTCTTGTGCAATACGTTGTGCTATTCCATTTTTATCTAAAGCCATAATATCAATATCTTTATGCGTTGCGCGTGGTTACAAATTCAATGCGTTTTTCAAGGTCTTGCGCTTGGAAGATGCGCTGAACAAACACTCCGGGAGTATGTATCTGATTTGGATCCAGTGTTCCTGCCGGTACTAATTCTTCTACTTCGGCTATGGTAATCTTTCCTGCCATTGCCATTGCTTGATTAAAATTGTTTGCCGTATGGCGGTAGATAAGATTTCCGTGTGTATCGCCTTTCCAAGCTTTTACGATGGCAAAATCTGCAGTGAGCGCATGCTCCAACAGATGCATCTTGCCATTGAATTCTCTTACTTCTTTTCCTTCGGCAACCTCAGTGCCATAGCCTGCCGGTACAAAAAATGCGGGAATCCCTGCGCCACCTGCACGGCAACGCTCAGCCAGCGTGCCTTGAGGAATCAGGTCAACCTCCAGCTCACCGCTGAGAAGCTGACGTTCAAACTCGGCATTTTCGCCCACATAGGAAGCAATCATCTTCTTGATTTGCCGCTTTTGTAATAAGAGGCCCAATCCAAAATCATCCACACCTGCATTGTTTGAAATACAGGTTAGTCCGGTAATATTGCTTTCAACCAATGCAGCAATACTGTTTTCCGGAATACCACTCAGCCCGAATCCGCCAACCATCAGCGTCATATTATCACTGATGCCGCGAATGGCTTCTTTTGCGTCTTTTACTACTTTTTTCATGTATTACGTGTATTAATCCATAAGTCTTATAAATGTTCAGAAGATTTATCCGATAAAAAATGTCGGAAAATACAAACAACAGCAAGGCATAAACCAGCTAAAGGCTTGAAGTTAAAGGGAATAAGATGTGAATAATCTTGCTTGTCCGTGAATACCGTTAGCGACTTATTACTCATTTTGGCATGCATGAATCTCATTCTGTTAAATGCTGTACAAAAGTAGCTATTTTCCTTGAAAAAAACGAAAAAGAATCGCTAATGCAAAGCTTTTTTACTTTTTAAATTGTCGGATTAAAAAAAAGATTAATTTTGCAGCCGTATTGCATACTGCTACATCTGCCCGGATGGCGGAATTGGTAGACGCGCTGGTCTCAAAAACCAGTGAGGTAATACTCGTGCCGGTTCGATCCCGGCTCCGGGTACAAAGAAACCCTGACTTTCGCATTAAAGTCAGGGTTTTGTGTTTTTATTCCCATAAAAGTATTTCAAAGTTTAACCCGCATAATTCACCAATTCATAAGCTTGTTAATATTATTTTATCGTGATAAGCATAAGAACACTGCGTTAGGTGATTTTACTAGCGATGTTATAAGGTGTTTATTATAATAATGAATTTCGATTTAATTTTGGCAATTTTTACGTTATGAGTTGTTCGCAGTAGCTTACTACAGCTTTACAGCTCACGCATTAAAATTCCTCAAAATTAAATTCATGAATTAAGCAGGTTAAGGAAATTTGTGCCTTTTGAAATCAGCTTTCCAGTATTTGAACCAACTTTTCAAAAAAATCTGCTGCAATTATATATGCCACTGATTTTTGAAAAACTGTCAGATAAAAATCAGAACAACCAAAGAATTATTTGCGGTAATTTTATGGGCACTACTATTCGTGATCGTGATCATGCTCATCAGCATCCGATTCAGCTTTGTCCTTGTGAACCGTACCAAACTTATGTTCCGGTTTGGCATAAATTGAATAAAGCTTCAAAGGGGTGTCACCTATGTTTACCAAATTATGCCATTTCCCGGCGGGAACTAGAACCACCTCATCATCAGCGGCATTTTTTACAAAATCGAGATTGTCTTTGCTGTCGCCCATCAAAACCTGCGCTTCTCCTGCTTCAACCCTGAGAAATTGTTCAATATCGTGATGAACTTCCAAACCAACCTCACCGCCCACGGGTATCGACATAACTGTCAGCTGCAAATATTCGCCGGTCCAGATGGCGGTGCGGAAAGTTTCATTTTCCAGCGTATAATCTTCAATATTGATTACAAGCGGTTGCCCGCCGTAGTCTTTAAATACTATTTCTTCCTTTACTCTTTCGGATACTTCCTTTTCATTACCCGCAGGAGCCTGGCAGGCAATTAATAGTGCTGAAATTACAGCTATTGCAATCAACTTTTTCATAATGTGATTTTAGTGTTAATATGATTTGATAATTTAATAAACAAACAGACTGATTATGAAGGATTTTGAAGTTTTAACCTTCACATTCCGGTGAAAACCACCTTGATTGCTGTAAACCACCTGAAAATCTGCAAGCAGAACTTGCAATTTTTTACCTACTGCTTTTGCGGTTTCGGGAGCAAGCTGTGTATCACCTATGGCTTTCAAAATAATTTGAATTTGTTTGCCTGCGTACAAAGATACAAAAATGTCGTTCTACATAAAAGTGATTTGTTTGTGACGGAGTATTAAAAAGTTAGATGATCAATCGACTTTTTTAAACTGATATTCAACTATTTTAGCAAAATATGTATACTTATTCTTATTTTATTCAACTATATATACAAAATTAACTACATTTGTAATCCGAAAGATCGAAAAAATGGAAAATCTGGAACAATTTGGGATAGTACCCATAGATTATGGAGTCTTGCGCTCAATCTATTCGAATTACATCTTTCCCCGAAACAAGATTGCAGGACTTGAGCAAGACGGCAGATTGATTCGGTTGAAAAGAGGCATCTACGTGGTTTCGCCAAATTACAGCAAGCAATTATTATCTGTGGAATTAATTGCCAATCACCTGTATGGACCATCTTATGTTTCAATGGAAACTGCATTGCGCTTCCATGGATTGATTCCTGAGCAGGTGTATGCAATACGTTCGATGACGGTGAAGCGTGCCAAAATATTTGAAAACTCTATCGGCCGTTTTGAATATATTACTGTGCCTGCAACCTATTATCCTGTCGGTATCATGCAGCAATTGGTACATGAAAATTATGCCTTTCTGATTGCATCGCCCGAAAAAGCCCTATGCGATATGATTGTTGCAAGTCCGGGACTTCGTTTTCAATCTGAAAAAGCCTTGAAAGCCTACCTTGAAGATGATTTACGATTTGATTTGTCTGCTTTGGACAAAATGAACCCGGAAATTATTGAAAACTGCATGGAAAGCGGGAAAAAGAAGTCGAGCTTGTCCTTGCTTTATAAAATATTAATGCCATGAACATATTTGACCAAATGCTTGCAAGATACAATCTGCAGACTGCAGCTCAGAAACAGCATGCAATACATGAAGTCATGCAAGAAATAACGCTTGCCGGCATGTACAGAGGAGGCTTTTTTGATAAGGCAGCTTTTTATGGTGGTACTTGTTTGCGAATCTTTCACCAATTACCACGCTTTAGTGAGGATATGGATTTCTCGCTTGTCAGTAAAGACACGAATTTTCATTTGGAGGATTATTTCGACTTCATTGTTGAGGAATTTAAAGCAGCAGCTCGGGAGGTTGTGATTACGAAAAAGGAAAAGACGAAAAATACAAAAGTGGAATCCGCTTTTCTGAAAGATAATACCGAAATATATGATCTTTCATTTAAAAGCTCTAACCTGAATAATTCATAAAATAAAAATAAATGCGGGTAAATATACTGATATATCATT
>CAZDWA010000001.1:0-122079 GCA_964509065.1 uncultured Lentimicrobiaceae bacterium | reverse complement strand
TGTAAAGCAAGACCCTCTGATTAAAACTTACACACTTAATGGGATAGTGTCTAATTTTCTTTCAGCTGAAAAGTCAGCCGAATTTCGAGCGCAATATGTTGCAAGTCAAACGGTAATCGAAGAGTCAGAGCATGGTCCTTTACAGTTTATTGTAGATATAGTTCCTGATAATATCTTCGATGCGCTGACTGATAACACCCGCATGTTACAAATCATTTTCTTTTCATTGCTGTTTGGTATTTCCATTGTGTTGACGAATAGTGACAAAACAAAACAACTACGCGCTTTCTTCGATTCGCTAAATGAAGTGGTACTACGCATGATTCATATCATCATGTATATTGCACCTGTGGGTGTATTTGCGCTTATTGCGGGTATCACAACTGATATTGCCGGCGACAATCCGGGCGATACATGGGCATTATTCGGTTCTTTGGGCATGTATGCACTCACAGTAATAATTGGACTGTTACTTTTGATATTTGTACTATATCCAACGGCTATCAGTTTACTTACCAAACTTAATTTCAAGCAATTTATTCGTGGGATGGCTCCAGCTCAATTATTAGCCTTTTCTACGAGCTCCAGCGCGGCAACTCTTCCCATGACCATGCAATGTTGTGAAGAAAATTTAGGGGTAAAAAAGGAAGTAGCTAGCTTTGTATTACCTCTTGGTGCTACCATTAATATGGATGGCACAAGTTTGTATCAAGCTGTGGCAGCGGTGTTTATTGCACAAATTTATGGCATGGATCTTACAATGGTTCAGCAACTTACTATTGTTCTTACCGCCACATTGGCTTCAATCGGTTCAGCTGCTGTGCCCGGTGCAGGTATGATTATGCTGATTATTGTATTGACTTCGGTGGGTATCCCAACAGAAGGTGTGGCACTTATTTTTGCGGTCGACAGACCTTTGGATATGCTTCGAACTGTTGTAAATATTACCGGAGATTCAGTAATAGCATGTGCCGTAAATGCTTCAGAAGAGAAATCACTAACATCATAAAGTCATGAGTTTCAGAAAAAATATTTTTTTAATGCCTTTGCTGATTCTGTTTTTTACGGCACAGGCGCAGTATCAGAATGTTAGAATTGAGAATTTTAGCGGACCCAATGAACCAAGTATTGCAATAAATCCCCTGAATACGCAGGAGATTATGGTAGGCTCAAACCTGAATTATTGGTATTTTTCCGAAGACGGAGGCTATACATGGTCCGGAGGAGTATTACAATCTTCGGAACATGGTGTCTGGGGCGACCCGGTGATAATTACTGATACGCTTGGCGATTTTTACTATTTCCACCTTTCCAATCCTTCGGTGGGAAGTTGGATTGACCGTATTGTATGCCAAAAGTTTGACAAAGCAACACGCAGCTGGTCCGATGGATCGGCAGTAGGTTATAATGGAGGCAAAGAACAAGACAAGCCTTGGGCAATCGTTGATACAAAAAGCAATACTATCTACGTCAGCTGGACACAATTCGACAATTATGGCTCAAGCAGTCCCGATTGTGAAACACATATCCGATTTAGTAAATCCACCGACGGAGGTCAAACATGGTCTGAACCGCTATATATCAATGAAATTCCCGGCGATTGTGTCGATAGCGGCAATACAGTCGAGGGTGCGGTACCTGCAGTAGGACCAAACGGTGAAGTATATGTGTCTTGGTCCGGACCGGCCGGAATTGTTTTCAATCGATCGATAGATGGGGGCGAAACTTGGCTGGATTATAATATTCCGGTAAGCGATCAACCCGGTGGCTGGGACTTTGCCATACCCGGAATTTATCGTGCCAATGGAATGCCTGTGACCATTTGCGACCTTAGTGGTGGACCGCATCATGGAACCATTTATATAAATTTCTCAGATCAAAGGAATGGAGCCGATGATACCGATATTTGGCTTGTAAAATCGACTGACGGAGGCTTTAGCTGGACAGAACCTGTACGTGTAAACGACGATCCGCCGGGACGTCAGCAGTTTTTTACGTGGATGGCAGTCGATCAGTCGAACGGAACGCTATATTTTGTGTTTTACGACAGACGAAATCATACGGATAATATGACCGATGTTTATATGGCTGTTTCCTATGATGGTGGTGAAACTTTTGAAAATTTTAAAATTAGTGAATCGCCATTTTTACCGGCTAGTGGACAGTTTTTTGGTGATTATACCAATATTGCAGCGGTGGATAATATGGTGCGCCCTGTGTGGACAAGGCGCGAAAGTAACGGTCAGCTGAGCCTTTATACGGCTATTGTGGATATGACGGTTAAACTGCCTTCAAAAGAGGCAAGCCTGATGACGTTGGAGCAAAATATGCCGAATCCATTCATTGATTATAGCTTGATTACATATAGACTTATCAAAGCCTCGAGAGTGAAGCTTAGCCTGCATGATTTGTTGGGACGCGAATTGAAATTATTGATTGAAGAAAATGTGACCGAAGCCGGAAAACACACCTATGTTTTCGATAATCGTGAACATGAGCTTCCTGCAGGTGCTTATTTTGTGGTATTGAGCAGTGACGGACAACAGCAGAAAAAGAAAATAATCATTTCAAAATAAAATTCGATATAGAAAACGCATTATTTCTTGTAGCTCAATGATCAAACTTTTGATGAGCCCGTAAAAGCTTATCTCTTGGACATTTATTAAAATTTGTTGAAAATGAATTGTCTTTTCAAATAATAGGGCTGGCAATGGAGATGCATAAGGTGCTGGGACCTGGTTTGTTAGAGTCGGCTTATGAGGCAGCGCTTGCATATGATTTAAGGGAAGCGGGATTTGTGGTGAAAACGCAGTTGCCTATGCCATTGATTTATAAAGGTGTTAATCAAGATGTGGGATACAGAATCGATTTACTTGTGGAAAATAAAGTAATCATCGAAATTAAATCAGTGGAGAAGCTTGCTCCGGTACATTTTGCGCAAACACTTACTTATTTGAGGTTGGCGGATAAAAAGTTGGCATTACTGATTAACTTCAATACCAAGTTGTTAAAAGATGGAATACACAGGATTGTGAATAACTTATAAGGGTTTCAGGCAAATATTTTGTGGTTCTTTCACGCAAAGCCCGCTAAGGGGCTTTTCTGCCTTCTTTGGGTAAACTGTTTTGTGTCTTTTTCACGCAAAGTACGCTAAGCTTATCGCAAAGCTCGCTAAGATGCTTCTCTGCGCTCTTTGCGTGAAACCTAGCATGTAATCTTGCGTGAAATCATTATGCAAAAAAAACACCGCAACCTGAGGCTACGGTGTTTTGAACATAAATTAAAGGCATTTTATGTTTATCTGCTCTGCCCTCTTGCTCCTGCAGTATTTGATGTATTTGCAGGGCTGGCAGTTTTCACTTCTGAAGTAGCAGGTTTTGCCGGTGTCCTGCTTTGCCTGGCAGAAGACTTTTCAGCTTTTTGTACAGCCTGTGTTGGCGCAGTAGTGCTAGCTCTTGTGCTTGTCGGTTTTTGAACCGTTGTGCTTGTGCCGTTACGTGTTACCGATGAAGGTGTAGTTGCTGCAGGCCTAGTTGCTGCAGGTGTTGAACTTCTGACAGTTCCGGCTGAACCTGTGCGTCCGCTATTGGATGTCGGTCTGTTAACTTCTACCGGTTTGTTTGTCCTGCTAGCGTTGCCGCTTGCAGGAACGGCTTTCCGTTCGGTGTCATTTGCTCTTACAGCTTGTACAGGACGTTCTGCTCTTTTAACTGCATTATCAGATGCTCCACCAACAGCTCTTTGAGAACTGCTTCCAACTTGTGGTGTGTTGGCACGAATCACCGTACCTCCGGTTTGAGTACCTCTGCTATTTTGATCTTCAACAACCGATCTACTTGCTCCTCGAGTAGGCACGGTGCTTCCTGAAGAAACGCGTTGTGCGTATACTCGTTCGCCTTCAGCTCTTGTTTCGGGTCTACTATACGTATTTCCATAGTAGTTTTTGTTGATATTGATAACAACAGTAGGTGAATAGTGCCGTATTCCGGAATAATATACCTTGTTGAAATGTGCATATCTCATATGATTCCAAGGGCGATAATATGCATAATAGTGTGAGTTCCATCCATAATGATAACCATAATAATAGTGGTAATAGTAGGGATGCCAAGCACTCCAGTATGCAGGATAATAACCCCATCTCCAAGATGAGCGCCAAACCACATATGCAGGACGGTGTATATGGACTATTACAGGCCAACGTGCAACTTCGTAATAGGTAGTATGAACTACTTTTACATTCTTTTCCACTCGTGTCACTGTGGTGGTGTTTCCGGCATAACCGGGATTTGGAGTTTCACTATAATTGGGTTCTACAATATAATTTTTACCGTAAAGAAGCTCATCACCAATGAGTTGAATCATTACTGAACCATTTGCAAATTTTTCTATCACAAATACGCCCACATCTTGATATTCCGTTTCATTGAGAGCTACTCGTAAAACAATATTATGAACCTTGTCGTCCGGATAATCGAATACCATGAGATAGTCTACATAGTTATCGCCGTTAAGATCTAAGTTATTTATCATTAAATCAGGATCGTTGAGGCTGCGTTCAAAAGCTTCAAGTGTTTCTGATTCACGAAACAGATCCATTACGGCATACAAATTCAGATTGTCACCGGGTAATCCGAGATATTCCGGATTATTTTGTGCGCTGAGCCATCGAGCGCTTCCAACCAGAAGCAGCAGTGCGATGATAAATTGATACTTTTTCATGTCTCTAAAGTTTTGGAACTGTTTAACAATGTACTATGTATAATTCCAAAACTGTGCCAAACTTTAAAGCAGTGGATGCGTACTTAGCTCATATATGCAATATCTATATTATAAACAGTTGTAAAACAACAGCTTATAACAAATAGCAGTTTTTATTTTTATTGGATAATTAATGAAGTGCTTTTGATTATTTTCCCTTCTTTCAGTATTGCCACGCGATATATGCCCGGTTTTATTGCGGAAGTATTGAATGAATGCATGGATGTCGGTTCCAATTTTTGATTTAGAATAATTTGTGCTTGAGTATTATAAATTCGGACTTCATCAAATGTATGATTGTAGCGGATATGGGTTAATCCCACAGTGGGATTCGGCATAATTTCCAGCTTTTGTTGCGGCATGGGTTTTTCCGGCACTTGTACCAGCATTTCTTCTAAAGCAATCCAGTTTTCAGGCAAGCTGTTATCCAAGTCGATATCAATTAAATGCAAATGTGGTCCATTTCCGTCTGCTTCCGAAGGCCATGGTGCCGAATCGGAATAATGTACTTCATTTATGATATTTCCCCATGCATCTTTGAGTACGAGTTTAAAGGATTTGTTTGACAGTTTTTGTGAATATTGTGCGTAGGGCGCAAAGCCATAAAACTGTTCAAACACCTCAGCATTGGAGGCGAGATAAATTTTTTCTCCCGGCGAAGCCGGCATATAGGGTGCAAATTGAAATCCTATACCCGGTTCACTCAGATAGATACCGGTTAATCCAATGGTTTCAGCTCCCTTATGTGTGATTTCGATATACTCTAAATCATCTTTGTCAAAGCCTTGTTCCGACTTGGGATGATAATGTATTTTAGAAATGACAAGCTGGGGAATAAACGGATCGGCACAAGCCTGGAAGTCAGTCAACTGGTTGTTCAGCCAGCTGATACGTGCTTGAAGCCATGTTTTCATTTCACTAATATGTGAATTGTGGTTATATATGGTTCCCCAACGCTGATCTTCGCGTTCCACGGCTTCCGAAATCCAATCCACTATGCTGTCAATATTTGTTGTAAGTATTTCATAATGCAACGGCATGCCCACTTGAGTAAGCTCGTGCCAACGTTTGGCGAGAAAGCATCGAAAATCAGCTTGGTCAAATAAATCTTTCCAAAACTTAGAGCCTCTGTTGCCGTCATAATCAAACTGCCATACATTGGTTTTGCTGCGGTCATAGCCTGCCCAAAATAAATCGTTCCCATAGGTAAGATTAAAATCCCAGACAGGACCTGCACGTAATTTTCCACCTCTGTCTTTATGAAAGAATGTACTAAACTGATACGCATCTACATTGGAAGCCAGCTCATTCATTAAAATAAAATCGATAAAAGTGGGCACATCAATGATGGAAGGGTATCCGTGAACAATGGAATGATTTCCTGCGGTCATCATATCTTGGAAATCAAAAAAGACACTTTTTATGTATTCATGCTGTGCTGAAGTTATATTGTCGGGTTTTGGCTGGTGATGAATATACTCTACCCAACCCCATAGTCCGGCATAAGAAGGCATTGACCATGCCACAGGGTCACCTCCGGTGGTTTTGTCGGCTTTTGTAATATATCCGCCGCTCAGTTCCGGCAATTCGTTTTCATCTTCCGTCAGCTTGACTAAATTAAGTCTGTCGCTATCGATTTTAATTCTTTCCGTAAGAATATAAAGTCCCTTATAGTCGTCATTGATGATGACTTCACAATATACGCTCCGCACTGCATAATCATTTAAGCTTCGTGCTGTTTGATATGATAGTACATCACGCAACATGGAAGGGTCAAATGCAAAGGAGTTTAAAATCCAGTCGTTTTCTTTTGGCATACCCAATAAAGACACATTATTATTGGAAATGTCATCATCTTTTCGTGTGGTCAGGCTATATGGTTTTTTAGGCGGAATTTGTGAAGTGGAACCCCTCATTTCAATTCCAATCCTGCCATCATAATTCAGGTGTTCCGGATTAGTTTGATCTGTAATATAATTTCTGGAACCATCTTCTCGGTAGATTATTTTCATGCTTGCCGGAATTTTAGGCTCATCCGGTATTATATATGGTAAGCCGGTATGCGGATTGATGTCGGTATTGATAATGACAATTGGCAAATTGCTATCCGTAAAATTTTGGGCTTTAGTTGTTAAAGATATAGCGGCAATAGTGAGTATAAAGCCAAGCAGAAATAGAATGTTTCGAAACATGCTGTTTAAAATGTAATAAGATGATGTAATACAAAACAAAAGTAATGTTTTATATATTAAGTGATTGTTAGTCTTAATAAATATCTCTGAAGTCTTTTTTCTTGGTTAGCTCAAGACCTTGCAGGAATGATGCTTTTACGTTTAATGTAAAGTTCCAACTTTTTCGTGGTCCAATGGGAATCCAGCTGAAGCGCATCTCCCAACAGTGGAGGTCTCTATATATATTTACGGAGGTATATGACAATCCCTTGCCTTCAAAGTCCCAGCCGGTCTGCGCGGATACTTTCCATTTTGGTGTAATATTTATCTCGCCCGAAACTCCTAATGTTTGAATAATACCTCTGTCATTGGCGCGCTCAAAGCCCAAATAACTGATGTTGTTTGAATAGCGCAGGTTATAATTGATTGAAACAGACCAAGGGAGATTCCAGTCGATATATTCTTCCGGATGCTGGCTTAGCTCTTGCAGCTCAGCTTCTGTTGCCATAGTATTTTCGGGCTCTTTCCCTGTAGGTTTATTTTTGTTTTTATTAAAATCGCTATGGCTGAATCGCCAATTGGCTCCAAAATTCCAAGTTGCTTGAGTGGGCCGTAGCAGTCTTCGGTTTTCAGCCCATTCAAAACGGTTGATTTGCCGTCCGTTTGAATCAAGCACATAGGGGTCGTAGCTGCTCGAGTACTGTATATTCAGGTTTTTAAACAGTCTCGTACGTCCACTCAAGGTGATATACGAAAAGTTCAAAGAATCGCGTGCTAAATCATAACTGCCTTGTAGGCTTAAATCTTCGATAAGCACTACTTTTTTCATTCCGCTAATTGTATCTTTACGTGAGCGCACTTTAATTTCCAAATTATTGCTAAAACCGAAAGAAATGCGACCGGATTTATTCCGTGCAGGTGAGCCAAAAATGGCTCCTTCGTATTTTGAATAAAGATGTTCAATATCGTTTTCGTCTATATAACGGTCGTAATAACCCCATTTTTCATCAGAGAAATTAGGTGTAAAACTAAAGCCTACCCGTGGTGTAATCACATGACGTACTGCACGTAAAGGACCTTTTTTTAAAGCCAACATTCCGTACAGTTTTGTTGTCAATGTAGAAGATAAATTGAAGTCAAAAACATTATTGAATTTTTGAATTGTATCTATATTTAGGTATCCTACGATGGTATCATTGCCTTGAAATAAGGTGTCCTGTACCCATTCCCTCTGCTGATGGCTGAAGTACATTCTATCGGTAAGATTTATGGAGTTGGTAAGCGAAAAATGTTTTAAAATCTTTAATGGAAGATTAATCGGTACATTATGTTGTATCCCGTTTTTCAGCTGTTTGAGTGCGTCATGTTCAAAAAGAAGGCTATCCGGCAAGCTGATGCTGTTACGGGCATTCATGGTGTAACTCATATTGAGTTCTTCATACCATTTTGATTTTCCCACACTATTTTTTCGCTTTAAGGGGTTTAATCGATTTGTATTAAAGGTCACTTCGGGCAGCGATACTTCCACCATTTTTGTTTTGGTGTTTTGGCGGTGACGGGCATTAACTGTTAGGAAGAGCTTGTTATCAAAATTTGTTTGATATGCCACGGATGAGCTGAGCTCGTTACTCAAATAATCATTCGTTGTTACCGGATTAAAGGTGTTGAAATTGCTGCTTGTAATATTCACGTCAGCCGTAAATCTGCCATTGGGGCGTGCTTTAGGGTCTTGCCTATGCGACCATCGTATTCTAAAATCGCGGCTTTTTTGATAATCGACCGAGCCTTCAACTCCCAAAATATTGATTGCATAGCTTGTGTTTAGGCTGCCATTGTATTTATATCGTTTGGCATATCGAAAAGTAGGCTTTATTGCCCAGCTGCCGCGCGTATAAATATCACCCAAAATATCTAAATCCATATAATCGTTTATTGCCCAATACAGTCCTCCATTTTCAAAATAAAAACCTCTGTCCCGCGCCTCACCGTAGGAAGGGATACGTATTCCCGAGCGCTGTCCTCTTTTGTTGGGAAACATGCCAAACGGCAAAGCCAAAGGCGTAGGCATGCCTTCAATAACTAGATATGCCGGACCGGTTACAATCTTATTGTCCGGAATTACTTTCGACTTTTTAAAACGAAACTCAAAATGCGGATTTTCTTTTAAATTACAGGTGGTATATGCTCCGGACTCTATATTAATGGTATTATCTTCCATCTTTTTGACTTTCGTACCATGTAGATAACCTTGTCCGTCTTCGGTTACCACACTGTTGATAAGCCCTTTTTTTGTGTCAAAGTCATAATGAAGTTCCTTACACTCAAAGGTTTGATCTTTATCTGTAAAGCGGGGTTCACCTATAATGGTTCCCGTTGAATCGGGTGCGCCGCGTGCATACACCTGATTGGTAGCAAAATTAAACTCTATATATTCTGCTTCTAGGCGTATATCCCCATAAATGACAAGAGCATCACCAAAAAGATATACTTTTCGGTTCTTTAAATCTTGTATGGTCGAGTCTTTTGCAGAGCGTTCCACCTTGGTTTCCAGCATCCGCTGTTTGGGTCTTACCAGGCTATCCGGACGGTTTGCCGTGATATTCGGCTGCATGCTGTCCGTTATTGTGCCTATCAGCTTAAGGCTGTCATCGAGTGGATAATGCAAGTTGTATCCCGACTGAAAACCACTGACAGTCAGGGTGCCGGATATACTTAGACATAATAGCAAAAACCGAACAATTGGCATGGTTAATGCTGTATAATCTAAAAAAAAGCGTTTAAAACTTGCTGCTATCAATACGTTTAGGTTAAATTTGTCCGTTATATAGCCATTATTTTAGATTGCAAATATAGTTTCAAAAAGTGAATAGCTTTCGTTCAATATCTCAACGTTTTCTTTGCGTAATTGTTACGTTGATGATGCTTTTGCTTCTTACCGACAATAGTTTTGCCCAAAAAGGCAGCAAAATCACTACTGTTGTCATTGATCCGGGGCATGGTGGACGTGACCCGGGTGCGCTTGGAAAAAAATCAAAAGAAAAAGATATTGTACTGGATGTGGCATTAAAAACGGGTGAATATATTCGAAAAAACCTGCCAGATGTCAAAGTTGTTTATACCCGTTCTAAGGATGAGTTCATTGAATTGCACCGCCGTGCAGCCATTGCAAATAAAAATGAAGCGGATGTATTTATTTCGATTCACTGCAATGCAGCTGCTAACACGAGTGTTAGTGGAGCCGAAACTTTTGTGATGGGAGAACACCGTACTGCTGCTAATTTAGAGGTGGCAAAGCTGGAAAACGCGGCTATTCTTTTGGAAGACAATCAAGACGAAACTTATGGCGGTTTTGACCCGAACAGCACAGCAGCTTATATCGCACTTTCGTTGTATCAAAGTGAAAATAAAAATCAAAGCCTGCGTTTGGCACAAAATGTACAAGAACAATTTACGAAAAGGGTAGGGCGAAAAGACCGAAGTGTTCAGCAAGCCGGTTTTCTCGTCCTTTATCGAACCACCATGCCCAGTATTTTGATTGAATTGGGCTTTATTACAAATCCTGCCGAAGAAGAATTCATGAACTCAGAACAAGGGAAGGTGTATTTGGCTTCGGCAATTTATCGTGCTTTTAAAGAATATAAACTGCAATTTGAAACAGAAAATGCTGTTCCTGAAAAAGCCGTTGAAGCTGAGCACGAAGCATTTAAACCCACTGAAAGCACTGTAACTGAGGAATCTCACTCATCAGATAAGCCGATTTATCGGGTCCAGTTTTATACGTCTCCGAAGGAAATTCCCGCTTCCGATAAGCGTTTCAAGCAAGTTGAATCCATTTCTTCATATTTTCATAATGGATTGTATAAATACACTTCAGGTGGCTTTGCAAGCATGGAAGAGGCTTCCAATCATCGGCAAAAATTAAAGTCATTGGGGTTTAATGATGCATTTGTAGTTGTGTTTCTAAAGTCAGAGCGAATAAGCATTGAAGAAGCAGAAAAGCTGAAATAAGGCGCTTTATTTCGTTTTATATGTATTTGTGTATTACTTTTGTAACTAGATTAAACTTTTTACTCCATGGCTTCGAAAAATAGAAAAATATACATGGTCGGCCTTTTCTTCCTGCTGGCACTATTATTATTTATTTGGGGCTATAACTTCCTCAAGGGGAAGGATATTTTTAATAGAGAGCGTATCTTTTATGTGGAATACAATCAAGTTAGCGGATTGGTAAACTCAAATCCGGTAATTTTGAATGGGCTCCGAGTAGGGCAGGTGCGCGCAATCTATTTTAATCCTAATTTGAGTGGCAACCTGATTGTAGAGCTTGCCATACACACTAAATTTCCATTGCCGGAAAATACGGTGGCACGCATTATCAGTTCCGACTTAATGGGCTCAAAAGCCGTTGATTTACTGATTGGTGATGCAGATATTTTGGCAAATGACAAAGATACTTTATTGGCAGAAATTGAAGCCAGCTTAATGGATGAGGTGAATGCGCAGGTGCTGCCTTTAAAAAACAAGGCAGAGAGCCTGATTTCATCTGTGGATTCATTGGTAATTATTTTACAAACGGTTTTAAATGAAACTGCAAAAGAAAATATCACTTCCAGTCTTCAAAGCATTTCATCTACGATAAAAAACCTTGAACAAACCACCTCATCAATTGATGCATTTGTGGATACTGAACAGTCGCGCCTGGCATCTATTTTATATAGCGTTGAGCAGGTTGCGCATAATTTTGAACAGAACAATGCTGAAGTAACCCGTATATTATCAAACCTTGCTGCCTTAACCGATTCGTTGACGCAAGCGGATATTGCAGGCATTATGCGCCATACGGATTCTGCCATAAGTGAATTAAATACATTAATGCATGCCATTAATAGCGGCGAGGGTACAATTGGGCAGTTGATGCATAACGACAGCCTGTATATTGAATTGGAAAATTCTGCCGAGCAAATGAAAAAACTGCTTGAAGATATTCGATTGAACCCGAAGCGTTATGTGAAATTCAGCCTATTCTGATTCGACTTCTGTATTTTCTTTTTGTTGCCTTCTGAAAATATCGTGTTTATCTGTAGGACGCACCGCTTCCAGCCATTGGAATCCTTTTAATTTTGATTCATGTTCCGGTAATTCTTCTTCGGGATACATGACTTCTTCCGGGCTTGAAAAATAACGAATATCATGAATTTCACTTTCTTGCATGCGAATCAACATGGTGCTTGATTGCGAAATATTTATCCCGATAAGATCCCCGTCTTCTTCGCGCACCCAATAAATTGTCTGTGCATTGCCATCCACGAAGATACGGTCCAATTCGTTTTCCGTAAAATAGCCGACCATGTTTTTTCCTTTAATTTGATCGAAACCTTTAATGGTATCTTTTGCAACAATAAAGGCACTATTGTACATTATTAGCGAATCGAGTTGCCCATTTCGGTTGATGATATACATGGAGTCGGAAGTCAGTTGATTTTGTTCAGACCATAGGATGGGCTCGTGGTACATGCGAAGTGTGGAGTCTGTCATATGGTATATCAAAGAGTCGCATTGTCCTTGGATATTGCTACGATAAAAACGTACCCCATAATGTGCAAGTACTTTTTCAGCCTTGCGATCCTTATCAAAATGGATAAAAAGTGTATCGGCATGCATAAAAAGGCTGTCATTTCGGTCGTAGTTGACAAAACGCATGCTGTCTGTAACAAAAGAGTGCCCTTCTTTTTCCCAAATCTTCGCTTGTTCGCCAAAAACAATCATCTTGTTTAAGGTATCTGTAATTACCACATTTCCTGCCGCATCACCAAATCCCGTTTGGCGGTTATAAAACAGTTTATCGGAAGTAACAGTTTGTTCGTTTGTATAAAGCTGGATGTTATCACTTAGTTGTGCCTTATCCTTACGCGTATCATATGTTCCGTTTTCACAATATATCGTGTTTTCCTCGCCTCGAATGAGTGTGGGTCCATAAAAATAAGCCAACTCGGTAGGGGTATGGTATTTCATTGTGTCGGTAAATATGGTGTATTCGGGGTTTTGCAGCTCCACATCTTTGGCAAAATAAAATTCTTTTATCGCACTATTGTAATAACCTCTTACACTTTTCAACAGATTTGGTCCGCTTGTTATGGTGCCGCTATCGGGATAATGCGCAAATTGTGTAATACGGTTATAGATAAGGTATTCTGTTTTCAAAACGGTGGTATCGTCAATTAGTTCAACATTATCCCACATTTCGGCTATACGGCTGTCGCCTGTATACTTGAGTTTGTCTCCATAAATATGTAGGGTATCACTGATTTCAATATGCACATGTCCGAAAGCATCAAAATTCCGGGTTTTTTCGTTCAAATAAGCACTGTCACAGTAAAACCATGTGGAGTCTTGTCGTAAGATGACATTCCCTATAAGCTTTTCTACATCTTTTCCAGCTCGTTGATCGTAACGTTGTAACTTGGCTTGTTCCACGTGAATAACAGTACGTTGCTGGGCTTGCAACATAAGCGGAAAAACGAATAACAGGAAAATACGGAATCCAAGTTTCATAACGCATGTATTCGCAACAAAAATAGTATTAATGCGCTTATTTTCCTGTAATTCTTATCAAAAGTAATGCCTAAGTTGAATTCTTGCTCAAAAAACACCGGTTCGTTTTCCTTTATCAGTATAAATTCCAATTAATTTAGCCTGCTTAATTCATGAATCTAATTTGATAATTAATATTTTATAAAATAGTCCTAAAACATCCTAACTCAATGTTAATAAGCTTATTACGATAAATTTAGCTTGACTAGCTTATGAATTGGTGAATTATTCAGGCTAGGATTAAAGAGTATGTTTTTTGGAGATAAAAACACACTTGCTTGTATAGAAAGATTCTAAATGTCGGTGTTATTGGGTGTTCAGCTTATAAAGAGGCTACAAGTATAGCTTATATAAAGAAAAATTTATTTAATTTTGTGAAAAATTTCACAAAATATATTATTATATGAAACCCACTCATATTGAACACATTGGGATAGCAGTTAAAAGTCTTGACGAGGCTATTCCTTTTTACGAAAAACTATTGGGCACAAGCTGTTATTCAATCGAAGAGGTTGTAGATCAACGTGTTAAAACTGCCTTTTTCAAAATTGGTCAAACAAAGATTGAGCTATTGGAAAGCACTGATCCGGAAGGACCTGTTGGAAAATTCATTGAGAAAAAGGGAGAAGGCATTCATCATATTGCTTTTGCAGTTCAAGGAATTGAATCGGCTTTGGAGGAGGCAAAGGCTGCCGGCATTCGTTTGATTGACGAGGTTCCGCGCAAGGGTGCTGAAGGTCTGCATATTGCTTTTATGCATCCTAAAAGCACATTTGGTGTGTTAACAGAATTATGTGAAGATAAAAATAAATAATCATAGCTTTTTATATCATGTCTATTGAATCAAAAATACAAGAGCTACTTGAAAAGCGAGTAGAAGCCAAGAAAGGCGGAGGAGAAAAGCGCATTGCTTCACAGCATGGCAAAGGAAAATATACGGCCCGCGAACGTATCGAAATACTTTTGGACGAAGGCAGCTTCGAGGAGTTTGATATGTTTGTTACGCACCGCAGTACCGATTTTGGCTTGGAGAATCAGCAATACCTCGGAGATGGTGTTGTAACGGGTCACGGTACTATTGACGGTCGTGTGGTATATGTGTTTTCACAAGACTTTACCGTGTTTGGCGGTTCGTTGAGCGAAACTTTTGCCAACAAGATTTGTAAAATCATGGATCAAGCCATGAAGGTGGGTGCCCCCCTTATCGGAATTAACGATAGTGGTGGTGCGCGTATTCAAGAAGGAGTGAGGAGCTTGGCAGGCTATGCCGAGATTTTCCAGCGTAACATTATGGCATCGGGCGTAATACCTCAAATATCAGCTATTTTCGGACCCTGTGCCGGAGGTGCTGTTTATTCGCCGGCTTTAACAGACTTTGTGCTGATGAGTGAAAACACAAGCTATATGTTTGTGACAGGACCAAAAGTTACTAAAACAGTTACCGGAGAAGATATTACAACCGAAGACCTTGGAGGTGCTTGGGTACACGGAACAAAATCCGGTGTCAGCCATTTTGTAGTGGAAAATGAAGAAGAAGGACTTTTACTGATACGTAAATTATTGTCTTATCTCCCACAAAATAACTTGGAAGATCCGCCATTGGCAGACTGTAACGACCCCATTAACCGCTTGGAGGATAGCTTGAATAATATTATTCCGGAAAATCCGAATAAGCCTTATGATGTAAAAGATGTCATCCATGCTGTAGTGGATTATAGCGAGTTTGTTGAGATACAGCGCAACTATGCAAGAAATATCGTAACCGGTTTTGCTCGTTTTGATGGTATGCCGGTAGGTATTGTAGCAAATCAACCAAATTTCCTTGCCGGAGTTTTGGATATTGATGCCTCACGAAAAGCCGCACGTTTTGTTCGCTTCTGCGATGCATTTAATGTGCCGATTGTTACCCTTGTCGACGTGCCCGGCTTCTTACCCGGTAGCGGACAAGAATATGGCGGTATCATCATTCATGGTGCTAAGTTGTTGTTTGCGTATGGCGAAGCAACAGTTCCAAAAGTTACTATTACTTTACGTAAATCCTATGGAGGAGCACATGATGTGATGGGTTCAAAACAACTTCGTGGCGACATTAATTATGCATGGCCTTCAGCTGAAATTGCAGTAATGGGACCCTCCGGAGCTATTGAGGTATTGGAAGGTAAAACCATACTCGAAATAAAAGACCCGGAAGAAAGAATGGAATATATCCGTAAAAAAGAAGAAGAATATCGCGAAAAATTTGCCAATCCTTATGAGGCAGCGCGTTATGGATATATCGACGATGTAATTGAACCTAGGAATACACGTTTCCGCGTGATTCGTGCACTACAAGCATTAGCTACCAAAAAGGATGTTAATCCACCGAAAAAGCATTCAAATATCCCACTATAAACAATGATTATGACACTTTTAGCATTATTTACCGATGTATCTACCACAACCTTGGTTGAAGGTATCGTAATTGCCATAGTGGGCTATACTGTTGTGTTTGCAGCCTTGGTTTTATTGTACTTTTCTTTTTCAGCCGTATCAAAGCTGGTAAATAAAAATATTAAGATTAAACTGAGGAGATCGGGTAAGATTTCAGCCGAAGCATCGGATGAAGATATTTCTGTACCCGCCGAGGTGGCTGCTGCAATAGGACTTGCTTTGTATATGTCAACCCAATTACATGACGAAGAAAGTAATATTATTACAATTAAAAAGGTGTCTCGTACGTATTCACCATGGAGTTCAAAAATTTATGGAATGAGAAATCTGAACCGATAATCCCTAACAGCAATGAGAAGTTTTAAATTTAATATAAGAGGAAATAATTACGAGGTTGAAGTTCAAAAGATTGATGGCGACCTCGCTGAGATAGAAGTAAATGGCACCTTGTATCAAGTTGATGTCGAACGTAAAAAAGTAGAATCGAAAACACCAATTCTGGTACGCTCTGCCATGCCTACAAGCATGTCGCCTTCAGATGTGAAAATGTCGGCAAAAGAAAAGTCGGTGGTAGCCAAAATTATTGCTCCGCTACCCGGAACGGTGATTCAAATTATGATTAATCCCGGTGCCGCCGTAAAACGTGGAGATAAACTTTTGGTTTATGAAGCCATGAAGATGGAAAACAATCTTTTGGCTGAAAAAGACGGTACAGTTAAATCTATTAAGGTTAATGTTGGCGATAACTTCCTGCAAGGAGATTTGCTAATTGAAATGGAGTAGTATTATGCGCTTACGTAAATCTTTAACAATATTTGGACTGTTGGCATTCATCAGCCTTGCTCACCTTTTTGTGAATTCCAATGCAGGAATGGCACACAAAATCAGTGATTCAAAGCTGTTTAAAACCGAGCTATCCACGGATCAAGATGCCGATATTGACTTCTTTAAGTTCGCCTTGGGAAAAACCGGCGAAGGCCTTAGGAAGTTCGTTGAATTTACCGGATTTAGCAATGCTACAACAGGGCATATCTTAATGCTTCTGATAGGATTGTTCTTTATATTTTTAGGAATAAAATACGAGTATGAGCCACTCTTACTTGTCCCCATAGGGGTCGGTATCCTAATTGGTAATATCCCCTTTTTCCAAGCTGATGGTGTAGACCTTCAGATTGGAATTTATCAGGAAGGCAGCGTATTAAATTACCTGTATTTCGGTGTAACCAAAGGTATTTATCCTCCTTTGGTGTTCTTGGGTATTGGTGCGATGACTGACTTTTCTTCGCTCATCTCGAATCCACGATTAATTTTATTGGGCGCTGCGGCACAATTTGGTATTTTCTTAACCTTGCTTTGCGCCTTGTATTTGGGCTTTAATATGCCTGAATCTGCTGCTATCGGTATTATTGGTGGTGCAGACGGTCCTACGGCAATCTTCCTTTCGTCTAAGCTGGCGAGTGGAAACCCGGTTCGAGGGATAGATACAAAAAACCTGATTGGTCCCATTGCCATTGCTGCATATTCGTATATGGCGCTGGTACCCGTGATTCAGCCTCCTATTATGCGTTTGCTTACCAATGATAAAGAAAAACGCATACGCATGAAGCCTCCACGCTCGGTAAGTAAGCTTGAAAAGATTATGTTCCCAATAGTTGGGTTGTTGCTCACTCTCTTTATCTCGCCCGGTGCACTTCCCTTGCTCGGAATGCTGTTCTTTGGAAACTTATTGAAAGAAAGTGGTGTTACAAAACGACTTGCAGATACAGCTCGAAATGCATTAATTGATATAGTGACAATTATTTTGGGACTGACTGTCGGTGCTTCAACACAAGCAGACGTGTTCTTGACGAGTGAATCGGTCTTGATTTTTGTCCTGGGAGCAGCTTCTTTTGCGGTTGCCACGGCAGGAGGGGTCTTGTTTGCCAAGATTATGAATTTATTCCTCAAAGGTGACGACAAGATTAACCCCTTTATTGGTGCTGCAGGCGTATCGGCTGTGCCGGATAGTGCACGTGTAGCCCATATGGAAGGACAACGCTATGATCCCTCCAACTATTTGTTGATGCATGCCATGGGACCCAATGTGGCCGGTGTTATCGGATCAGCAGTTGCAGCAGGTATGCTGTTGAGTTTCTTGATGTAATCAGAAAATATTTATATAAGCAAAAAAACAGGCCCAAAAGCCTGTTTTTTTGTTGCTTATAGCTAAGCAGTTTGCTTATTTAGTGATATCCAATGCTTTTTTCCGTGCTTTAATCATCAAGATAGCCTGCTTAATTCATGAATTTAATTTTGAGAAATTTTAAGGCGTGAGCTGTGAAGCTGTAGCCAACTACTGCGAACAACTCATAACGTAAAAATTGCCAAAATTAAATCAAAATTCATTTTATAATAAACAGCTTTTTAAATTACCATTAAAGTTTACTAACACACAGATTATAAACATATTACGATAAATTTAGATCGACTAGCTTATGAATTGGTGAATTATGCAGGATAGATACTTCAAGGGGTGGAAATGCATGTGTTTAGCAGAAAAATCAATTCAAATCCTTTTTTTGCCGTAGCCTCTCTCCGGTTTTGCAATAAAAAAAATAGCGACCTTTGCATTTTAATTTGAAAACGATGGAAATAGCTGCGTTGGTATCCGGTGGAGTTGATAGCTCGGTGACCATTCCTTTGCTGAAAAAGGCAGGATATGATCCGGTGATTTTTTATATTAAGATAGGCATGGAAAACACTTCCGGCTTCATGGATTGTCCCTCGGAAGAAGATATCGAAATCACCACATTTATTGCACATAAGTATGGCTGTCGCATGGAAATTGTTGACCTGCAAAAGGAATACTGGGAGCGTGTGGTTGCCTATACCATGGATACGGTGAAGAAAGGACTTACACCAAATCCGGATGTAATGTGTAACCGCTTAATTAAGTTTGGCGCATTTGAAGAGCGATACGGATATCAGTTTAATAAAATATCTACCGGTCATTATGCCAGAGTGCTTGAGAATGAGCAAGGATTCTTTCTTGGCACTGCGGCAGATCCGGTTAAAGACCAAACTTATTTTTTGGCACATATCACCTATAATCAATTATCGAAATTGATTTTTCCTTTGGGAGATCTTCATAAACTCGAAGTGCGCCGACTTGCTGAAGAAATGAAGCTTCCAAGTGCCTTCAGACCTGACAGCCAAGGGATATGTTTTTTGGGAAAAGTAAATTATAACGATTTTATTCGGCACTATGTGGGTGAAAAACAAGGGCAAATCATTGAGATGGAAACCGGAAAAATACTCGGGACACATAAGGGGTTTTGGTTTCATACAATCGGACAGCGTAAGGGACTTGGCCTAAGCGGAGGACCTTGGTTTGTGGTAGATAAGAATACGGAAGAAAACAGTATTTATGTTTCGAATGGCTATGATCCGATAGCCCAATACAAAACAGAAATTCCTTTGGCAGATATGCAACTGTTGCATCCTGATTTTAAGCTAGCCGAAGGCATGCCGGTCCGATTTAAAATCCGACATCAACCGGAATTTAATACGGGACAGCTTGCAATAGAATCCGGAAATATTACAATTCAAAGTTCACAAGCTATTTCGGGCGTGGCACCGGGTCAGTTTGGTGTTTTATACCATGCCGAACAGCCTTATTGCCTTGGAAGTGGGGTGATAGTTTGATAATTGCGTGTGCAATCGTAAAATAAATCATGGTATTTTCAGTAGAATAAGCTAAATTTGGAAACTTATTTTAGCTGCTGTTAAATTATGCAATTTAGTATTGAGTTATTACTGCTTATAATTTCCATCTTACTTTTTGTGAGCCTTGTAGTGGGGAAGATGGGAAGTAGGTTTGGCGTACCTACCTTGTTGTTGTTTTTGTTTATCGGTATTTTATTTGGCGCCGACGGTATCGGAATAGAATTTAATTCGCCGAATGCTGCACAAGCTATCGGAGTGGTTGCCTTGAATATTATATTGTTTTCCGGAGGGATGGACACACGAATCACCGAAGTGAAACCCATTGCAGTACAAGGCTTTATACTTGCCACCATAGGTGTGATGCTGACCGCATTGATAACAGGGCTGTTTATCTTTTGGCTAACAAATAATTATTTTCAGGCATTTACTTTTTCACTGCTTGAGTCCATGCTGCTTGCCAGTGTGATGTCATCCACCGATTCGGCATCCGTCTTTTCTATATTGCGCTCCAAGAATTTAGCCTTAAAAGAGAATTTGCGACCCTTGCTTGAGTTCGAAAGCGGTAGTAACGACCCGATGGCATATATGCTGACAATTGTACTTATTCAATTGTTACAGCTGCCCGAAATTGATGTGTGGGGAGCGGTTATCATGTTCTTTAAGCAACTTATTTTGGGTGGTTTACTTGGTTATTTGTTGGGTAAACTTACCGTACGGATTATTAATAAAATAAATCTTGATAACGACGCACTTTATTCCGTATTGCTAACTACACAAATGCTGTTTTTATTTGGTTTTACCACTTTTGTGGGTGGAAACGGATATTTAGCGGTTTATGTAGGTGGTTTGTTTATTGGAAACAGCAAGTTTGTACACAAACGCAGCTCCTTAAAATTCTTTGACGGAATGACTTGGCTGGTGCAAATTATCATGTTCCTTACACTGGGTTTATTGGTAAATCCCTCCGAATTGTGGCCCATCGCAGGATTGGGAATCATTATCGGCTTATTTATGATATTTGTATCACGTCCTATTACGGTGCATGCTTGTTTGCTGCCGTTTCGCAGGATGACGCTCCATGCAAAAAACTATGTTTCATGGGTTGGATTGCGTGGCGCCGTACCGATTATATTTGCCACATATCCTTGGATATCAGGTATAACCCAAGCCAATTTAATTTTTAATATTGTATTCTTTATTACGATTATTTCACTGTTGGTACAAGGAACTACTGTAGGCAGTATGGCAAGATGGCTTAAACTTGCTGAAGAAGCTCCTGTTATACGCAAGTTGAAAAACTTTGATATCGAAATGGCAGATGACATCAAGTCGTATATGTGTGAGATTGCCATTAAAGAAGAATATTTAGCAAACGGATCACGCTTGGTCGACCTTAATATCCCAAATCAAACCCTTATCGCCATGGTAAAACGCAATGAGTTGTACTTTATACCTCGAGGCAATACGGAGCTTTTGGTGGGCGATAAAATATTGGTAATCACGGACGATGAAAGTGCCCTTGATGAAACCTATATGTATTTAAAAGGAGAGGTGGAAGATAGCCCAAACCTAAATATTTTATAGCCTGCTTAATTCATGAATTTAATTTTGAGAAATTTTAAGGCGTGAGCTGTGAAGCTGTAGCCAACTACTGCGAACAACTCATAATGTAAAAATTGCCAAAATTAAATCAAAATTCATTTTATAATAAACACTTTATAAAATCACTAGCAAAATCTCCTAAAGCAATGATCATGAGCTTATTACGATAAAGTTAGATTGTTAAGCTTATGAATTGGTGAATTATGCAGGATAGGATAATTTGCGTGGTGTTGGTATTTCCTATTTCACTTTTTTTGGCATCTAATACCAATGTCTCAGAAAATAAAAAAAGCTTCCGTTTTGGCGGAAGCTTTTTTTGAATATATCGAAAAGAATAAATTCTTATTCATCATCTTTAAGTTGTTCTTCGTATTCTTTCAGCAACTTCGTTTGAACATCACCCGGCACTTGTGCATATTCACCAAATGCCATGGAGAATGTACCACGACCTGAGGTGATGGCACTCAATGAGGTGCTGTAGCGTCCCATTTCTGCCAATGGCACCTTCGCACGAATAACTTGGTATTTACCGTCGGCATCCATGCCCATAATTACGGCTCTACGTCCTTGAAGGTCTGTCATACATGCTCCCATCATATCTTCGGGCATTCTCACGGAGATATCATAAATAGGCTCCATAATTTTTGGTCCTGCATTTTTAAAGGCAGTGCTAAATGCGTGTCGACCTGCTAGTTTAAAGGAAATCTCGTTGGAGTCTACCGGGTGCATCTTACCATCGTATACATATACTACAATGTCGCGGGCATATGAACCTGTGAGCGGACCTTCTTCCAAGCGTTCCATAATACCTTTCAGAATGGCAGGCATAAAGCGGGCATCAATGGCACCTCCAACAATACAGTTGTTGAAGATAAGCTTTCCACCCCATGGAAGTTTGTGCTCTTCAGTACCACGTACGGGGAAGTCAGTCGGATCTTTATATCCTTCAAAATATGGTTGAATCATCATATGAACCTCACCAAACTGACCTGAACCTCCGGATTGTTTTCTATGGCGGTAATCAGCACGTGCTGATTTGGTAATTGTTTCGCGATAAGGAATCTTGGAAGATGCAAACTCAACCGGAATCTTATGTACATTATCTAAGTACCATTTAATGGTGTTGATATGGTATTCACCCTGACATTTTACGATAAGCTGGCGTAATTCGCGAGAGTATCCGGCTATGATGGTAGGATCGTTGCGGTGCATTTCTTGCAGCACGCTACCCAGTTTTTCATCATCGGTAGAGCTGACAGCCTTAATAGCAGTATCAAAAATGGGATCGGGGAAAACAATGGGTTCAAAGCCGGCATCGGCAGCCTTTGCTTCCATTAAGCTATCGTTTGTGCGTGCATCTTTCAGTTTAATGGTAATAGCAATATCACCGGCAACAAGTTTTTCAACTTTTTCGCGGTTTCTGCCGTTCATGGCAAACAGTTGCGAAATTCGTTCTCTGTTTCCGGTTCGCGGATTTACCAAGTCTTGTCCTTCAGTAATTGTACCACCAAATACTTTCAACAATGAAATTTCTCCTAAATGCTGCTCGTTAGCTAATTTAAAGATAAATAAGGCGGCGGGATCCGAGGTGTTATGATTGAATTCTTTTCCTGAAGTGGTTTTTCTTCCGGGCACCAAATTGGGTGATGGAACAATATCCACGATAAAATCCATCAGGCTGTGTACCCCAATACCGTGCTTTGAAGCACCGCATAATACGGGGAACAATCCGCGTGAAATAAGTCCTAATTTGATACCTTCTTTAATTTCTTCGGGGCTGAGTGTGTCATTCTCGAAAAACTTTTCCATCAGCGATTCATCACCTTCTGCAGCTTTTTCAATCAGTTCGTTGTAAAGCCCTTCTGCTTTGTCCATTTCTTCGGCAGGAATATCCAAAACCTCGGGGGCACCTCCGTTATTTCCAAACTTGAGCATCTTCATTGAAAGCAGGTCAATCACGCTATTGAAGCCTTCACCGGTTTGAACGGGATACTGTACAACGGTTACCTTATCACTGAAATAATCTTTCATATGACGAATGGTTTCATCAAAATTGGCATTCTGATGGTCCAGCTGGCTAACAAAAAATACAGTCGGGACTTCGGCATATTCAATTTGACGCCAGGCATTTTCAGTGGTAGCTTCCACAGCTGCCTGCCCGTTTATCATACAAATTGCAGTATCGGCAACGCTAACGGCTGCACGGATATCTCCTGCAAAATCACTAAAACCGGGAGCGTCAAGTATATTTATCTTTTTGTCCTTATGAATAGTATGTAAAAGGCTGGTCTGAACAGATATTTGACGTTCAAGCTCAATGGGACGATAGTCGGAAACTGTATTTTTATCATCAACAGATCCTTTACGATTAATCATCTTCCCCTCGAACAGCATGTTCTCAGCCAAAGTGGTTTTACCGGATTTTGCCGCGCCAACAAGGGCAACATTTCGAATTTCTTCTGTTTGGAAAATTTTCATATAATTAACTGTTTAGTGTACACTTATACCCTTAAAAGGGGGGCAAATTTACGCATTTAACAGAAATAAAAAAAATGAAATTTCAATAAATTGAAAATGAATCCAATTTCATGATTGACCAGCTTGCTTGTGTCACTTCTTTAAGGCTAGATTTTAGGCTGTTTTTAGCTGAAAATAGCGCCTAAAACACAAGCTGTAATTTTATGTGGTGTAATATTTTGAAAAATCTTACGTTTGCAAGAAAATTGAATGCCTTGAAAAAATATAAACTGATTGCATTTGTCTTACTACTTGCATTGATTGGAAGCTCATACCAAAGCCATGCACAGCAACGAAGAACCATTATAAATCTGCCAAAATACGATATGGCACCCTATCATTTTGGCTTTATTTTGGCCGGAAATCAAATGCTGCTTAGCTGGAAACCCGCAATTGATGGTTCCTTTACGTCATCAAATAGCTCATCAACAGAATCAATTACAGTAGCTAGAAACACCTACGGTTTTGCGGTTGGTATAGTAGGGAATTTGCGCTTAAGCAATCATTTTGATTTGCGTTTGATACCTACACTTAGCTTTGGTGACAGGGAAATCCATTTTGAAGGAAATTATAAGGAGGGTGGTAAATCTCATGAAATTTCAATGAATTCGGTTTTGGTGCAATTTCCTTTGCATGTAAAATACCGCTCCAAACGGCTAAATAATATAGCTGCGTATCTTATAGGCGGTATTAATCCGGCTATTGAAATGGGGCGGGCAACTAAGCCGGTGGATAAACTAAATGATGAATTGATTGACTTAAATAGGGGAGATGTATTCGCAGATGTAGGTGTGGGATTTGATTTTTATACTTCTTATTTTAAGTTCGGGGTTGAGGCTAAAATGAGTTATGGCTTGACAAATATTATATATTACAATCCTGATAATAGGCATGAATATATTGAATCTTTATCCGAGCTTCGGAATAAGATATTTCAGATTTCTTTTACATTTGAATAGCTTATGGAAGAGAAAACATATTCGGAACTGTTTACTACTTTAGTAGATAAAACTAGTTTAAAACTTGCTGTTTATGACAAAACCTTTCAGGCATTTCAATTATTTAAGCAGCATATTCACGAAATTAATGAGGCGTTTCATGAGCAGTACGGAGATTCGCTTCAAAAACAAAAGGTTCGTTTTGATACACGTGAGCGCGGTGATTTTGAAATAGAACTTACTTTTGGTAGTGATGTATTGCTGTTTTTGATGCATACCAATGTGTTTGAGTTTTCGCGCGATCATCAACTTATGCGCTCGACATATATTCGCCAGGACAAGCAACGTTCTTTTTGCGGAGTAATACATATTTATAATTTCTTGGCAGATTCATTTCGCTATAAGCGTAAAAATGATTTAGGTTATTTGATTGGTAGGGTGTTTATAAATAAGGAGAATCATTTTTTCACCGAAGGAAAGCGCGAGCTTGGATTTTTACAAAATGAATTCAACGAGAATATGCTTGACAGTACAGCAGTGAAAAACATCATTTTATCAGCTGTCAGATATACTATAAACTTTGATTTACTCACTCCTCCTTTTGATGCAATCAAGCTTATTTCGGTTGGGGAGATGATGAATACGCTGGATGCAATCCCTGTTACAACAGCTAAACGTCTGGGTTTCAGGTTTCAACAAGATGAGCCTGCAGAATAATGAAAATTTTTTCAGAAAAAGTTTGCAGATTTAATTGTTTTTGTATCTTTGCGCCACAATTTAAGGATGCTCCCTTCGTCTAGTCAGGTCCAGGACGCCAGGTTTTCATCCTGGTAACAGGGGTTCGAATCCCCTAGGGAGTACAAAAGCCGCTCAAATGATTGAGTGGCTTTTACTTTTTTGTATGTTTGCTTCCTTTACGTAAAATTAACGCATATGAAATATCGTTTACTTGTTCCTTTGTTCATGCTTTTGGCGGTAACGGCAGTTCAAGCGCAAAAGTTTAAAGGCGGCACTCAAGCCGGTTTGGTGGTATCACAAATTGCCGGCGACCGTATGTCGGGCTATAACAAGGCAGGAGTGCATGGCGGCTTTTTTGTGAGTTATCCGATTAAGGAGCCTTTTAGCTTGCAGATGGAGCTGGCATACATCCAAAAAGGCTCGGCACAATCTGCAAATGTGGAAACCGGTGCAATGCAATATATCAGACGAATGAACTATGTTGAGTTACCACTTTTACTGCAATATAGTTTACAGCCCTTGATAATAGAAGCAGGCATTTCTACCGATTTTTTGGTTGGCAGTTTTGAAGAAGCAAATTTTATGTCGATTGATCAGATTGACCAATGGCGTAAAACCACATTTAATACTGTCATAGGTGTGCGTTATGCACTTGGTACTCATTGGCAGCTTGTCCTACGTTCCGTAAATTCAATAAACTCAATACGTAAAGAAAGTGTGCCGTATAATGTACGTAGATATACCAAAAAGTATGGAGAATTTAATGATTTGCTGCTGTTTGGTATAGGCTGGCAGTTTTAAATTGCGAATATGCTAATTCGGCTTATAAGCGTTAAAACAAAAGTTTAAACTGTTTTTTTAAGCATTCAGCAGTCTTGTATTCTTACTAACTTTGCGAAAAAATTTCAACATGGCTTCAAAGTCCGGTTTGTTACTTTCATCCATTAATTCGGTTACTGATTTACGTAAGCTGTCTGTGACGCAATTGCATGAGTTGGCTGATGATTTACGCAGCTTCATTTTGGATGTGGTTTCGGTCAATCCGGGGCATGTGGGTGCCTCCTTGGGGGTGGTGGAGCTCACCATCGCGCTGCATTATTTATTTAATACCCCTGATGACCTTTTGGTTTGGGATGTTGGACACCAAGCATATAGCCATAAAATTTTAAGTGGTCGTCGCGACCGATTTCACAGCCTTCGAAAATGGGAAGGTATTAGTGGTTTTCCATCGCGCTCCGAAAGTGAATTTGACAGCTTTGGCACCGGGCATGCTTCCACCGCATTATCTGCTGCGGTAGGGATGGCAACGGCAGCGCTGATTCAAAACAAAACCGACAGACAGCATATTGCCGTAATAGGCGATGGCGCACTTACGGGAGGCATGTTTTTTGAAGCATTAAATCATGCCGGCAACAGTAAATTGAATTTACTTGTAATTATCAATGATAACGGCATTTCCATTGATAAAAGCTCGGGCATGCTCAAAGATTATTTGCAGCATATACGCGAGAATAACTTAAAAGCTGCACTTTTTGAAGCTTTTGGTGTGCCTGCCTACGGACCGGTAAACGGAAATGATTTGGAAGAATTGATGGCTGCCTTAAAATACATGAAATCGCTTAGCGGTGTTCGCTTGTTACATATTGCCACTACCAAGGGTAAAGGCTTTGAAAAAGCTGAAAAGGAACAAGTTCGCTTTCATGCTCCGGGTGTTTTTAACCGCACCACAGGCGAAGCAATTGCGGAAACCACTTATAATTTGTTTCAGCATGTTTTTGGTATTACGCTAACTCAGCTTGCCGAGCAAAATCCAAAAATTGTGGGTATTACCCCTGCAATGGTGACAGGAAGCTCTTTAAATTTCATGATGGAGCGCTTCCCTGAGCGCAGCTTTAATGTGGATATTGCCGAACAACACGCCTTAACATTTGCTGCAGGCCTTGCCACGCAGCAAATGCTGCCATATTGTGTGATTTATTCTACCTTCTTGCAACGTGCCTATGATCAGCTGATACATGATATTGCCCTTCAGCAATTGCCGGTAGTGCTGTGTATAGACCGTGCAGGGCTGGTGGGCGAAGACGGTGCCACGCATCACGGCTTCTTCGATTTGGCATTTTTATATAGCATTCCAAATATGGTTGTGGCTGCACCCATGACAGGAAATGAATTGCGTAATATGATGTATACGGCACAAATTGAGCCAAAAGGAGCTTTTGCCATTCGCTATCCTCGAGGGAGTGTGCCGGATTTGGACTGGGAGCAAGAGTTTCAGGCTGTAAGCATTGGAAAAGGCAGATGCCTTACCGAAGGTAGAAAAATTGCAATCGTAAGTATTGGGGCTGCCGGAAATAACGCACAAAAAGCCATACAATCGCTGAAAAATAGCGAATTCCAGCCTTCTCATTACGACTTACGCTTTTTAAAACCATTGGACGAAGACTTACTACATCATATATTTACGGCTTATCAGCTGATTATCACTGTAGAAGATGGGATGCTAACCGGAGGAATGGCTGCAGCATTATTGCAGTTTGCAAATACAAACCGCTACCATATTCCTTTAATTCAGCTTGGCATCGGAGATGAGTTTGTGCCACATGGCAGTCCGGACAAACTGCAACAATATTGTGGTTTTGATGCAGCATCAATTGCAAATACAGTAAAAGAAAACTGGCAGAAGTACGAGTAATGCCCTATAAATTCGGCTTTTAACCTATTGCCACAAATGGATTTGTGACTTTTTCATTTCCAATGCTTGTCTCGGGGCCGTGACCGGGATAAACTATAGTTTCATCGGGTAAGATAAAAAGCTTTTCCCAAATGCTTCGTTTCAACACATCATAATCTCCTCCATCCAAGTCGGTACGCCCAATGCTTTGATAAAAAAGTACATCACCCGAAATGAGTATATCCTCTTTTTTGGCATAAAAACACACACTTCCGTGGGCATGACCAGGTGTATGCAATACTTCCAGCTCGCTTTCGCCGAAACGGATTAGCTGTCCGTCATATAAATCTACCGAAGGGTAGCAAACCTTTTCAAGCTTGAAACCAAATGTACGTGCATATTCTTTGGCTCCCCTTAAATATTGCGTGCTATCAGGATGTGCCGCCAATGGCAGATTAAAAGTTTCTGCAGCAAAAGCATTCCCTAAAATATGGTCTATATGGGCATGGGTAATAAGCAGATGAACCGGTTTTAAATTGTTGTCGCGTATAAAATCGACAAGCTCTTCTTCCTCGTAGGGGTCATCGCAAGCCGGATCAATAATAACGCATTCGTTCGTCTGGTCAAATAATATATAGGTGTTTACCTGAAAGGGATTAAATACAAGTTTTTTAAGCTGCATCATACAAAGATTATGTTTTGAACTGCTACAAAAGTAGGTGTTTTTTTATGAGCGAAGGGGAATCTTTTCACAAGAACTTTTATCAGATTCGAAAACCGCATCCAACCTGCTTAATTAAATCAAAATTCATTTTACAATAAACACTTTTAAAATTGTCACTAAAATCTCATAACGCAATGAACATGAGCTTAATACAATAGCACTAGATTGACAAGCTTATGAATTGGTGAATTATGCAGGCTGAAAATCATCACTTACTCTATGTAAAATTGTAGTATTTTAGCCTTTCAATTTATGCAATTGCCCATGTTTGTCGTAAAATGGATTTTCGATAAAAACTTCTTCTCAAAACAGCCGTTTAACCGGCTGTTTGTATGGCTATTGTTGTTATTTAGTCCGTTTTTGGCAGTTGGACAATTCCATAACGGTTCTACCATGAATTTTGGAAAAAACAGGGTGCAGTGGGACAACACCATTTGGTTGCATTATCGTTTTGATCAGTTTGACACCTATTTTTATCTCAATGGAGAAGAATTAGCACAATATACCGCCCGTTATGCCGAGCAGGAGCTTGCTGTTTTGGAACGAAGATTACAAACTGCTTTGAACGAAAAAATCCAATTTATTGTTTTTAATAGCTTGGGTGATTTAAAACAAAGCAATATCGGCTTATCTTCTCAACAACAGTATAATACAGGGGGTATTACACATATTTTAGGGACCAAGGTTTTCATTTATTTTGATGGAAATTATGCACATTTCGAGCAACAGATTCGTGCGGGCATTGCTGATATTTTGATAAAACAACTCATGTTTGGCGGAAGTATTACATCGCAAATGAAGAATGCCATTACCTTGCAGTTGCCCGGTTGGTATGAGCAGGGCTTGTTGTCGTATATTTCATTAGATTGGGATACACAGCTGGATAGTAGGCTGCAAGAGGGAGTTTTAAGCAATCGATTTAAAAAAATAAATCAGCTGGAAGGAGGAGAAGCGATTATTGCAGGTCATTCGTTTTGGAGATATATCGAACAACGCTTTGGACCTACCTCCATTCCTGATATTATCCATATTACAAAGCAAGGTCAAAATATAAAAAGTGGCTTTTATTATGTTACCGGCGTTAAATTTAAGCAGCTTGTAAAAGACTGGTTTTCACATTATAAAACCTATTATTCGGCTATTGAACAGGAATTGCCTGCTACTTTTTTGCCGCTTAAATACCGAAGCTACCGTTCATTTAACCGTCCGGAATACAGTCCTGACGAGCGTTATTTGAGCTATAGCACCAATGATGAAGGCTTATTGAAATTTTGGCTGCACGATTTACATAGCGGGAAAAAGAAGCGGCTTTTTAAAAGCGGTTATCGAACCGATGAAAAGATTGACAACTCCTATCCTATCACGGCATGGCATCCTTCAGGAGATATTTTGGCGTTTATTGTTGAAGAAAAAGGAGATATAGTGCTTCGTCTTTATAATATCTCTGAAAAGCGAATTGATGAACGCAATATGTTTGATTTCCAGAAGATTAATCATATCAGTTATGCTAATGATGGACGTAGGCTTGTGATGTCGGCCGTACGCAAAGGCAAGCCCGATATTTATATTTTCGACCTTGCATCGAATAGTCATACTCAAATTACGGACGATTATTATACCGATTTGAATCCGGTATTTACCGATCACGATCGAAAGATTGTATTTAGCTCCAACCGCCCGCATGATACGCTGGTGCCACAAAAAGAAATTGCATTTCAAGACAAAGGTTTTAACCTTTTCAGCTATGATTATGCCAAGAAAGACACAGTTTTGCAACGCTTGACGGACAATGAACTATCAGATGACTTGCTTGCCAGGATGGTAGACCGAAACAAGATTCTTTATTTAAGTGATGAAAGTGGCTGGGTTAACTTATATGGCGGTCGTTTGGATAGTACCATCGCTTTTGTGGATACGGCAGTACACTACCGATATTTTATGGAGTCGGAGCAGCTGAGTGGGTTTACAACCAATATTTTAGACTATGGAAGCAGTCCTTTAGCCGATAATTACGTTATTAGTGCACGTCAGAATCATCGTGAAAAACTGTTCAAGCTTCGTGCCGATGATTTATATGGAAAGGATTTCACTGCTGAAATCCGTTCCGACTTTATGCGGGAGCAGGAAAGCTTATTGGATGCGCGTGCTGATGCCGAGGAGCATGTACATATCCGCCGTAAAAGCTTCAGCTCGCTATTTCGCCCGGCCATACTTGCCGATAGCTTGGAGACTGACCCGCCACCAACACGGCAAGGCGCTTTCGGAATTAGTGGAAAACGCCGCCTCTCCTTGCTAAACCAAGGTAGAGAAGGAGGCTTGCATGAAAAAGGACAAACGCCAAAAAAAAGAAATTATCTGGTTGAATACTATTATGATGAATTGATTACACAAATTGATTTTGCTTATATCAATCAGAGTTATCAGCCTTTTACAGGAGGTGGCTCTCCCATCTTTTTAAATCCAGGATTTAATATTTTTATGGGGGTCAACTTCATGGATTTGCTGGAGGATTATCGTATCAGCGCAGGCGTAAAACTGGCAACCAATCTGGTGAATAATGAATATGTGCTTTCATTCAGCAACTTAAAAAGCCGATTGGATAAAACCATTACTTTTCACCGACAAGCAGTTGAAAACTTTGAAGATACCGCCTATACACGAACTTTTTCACATCAACTTTTTTATATGCTGAGCTGGCCCTTTAAAGAAACCTTAAGCATAAGAGGGACAGCAATTTACCGCAATGATATGATTAGCTACCAAGCCTATGATTTTGTAAGTTTGAAACAGCGAAATAGATATCAAAACTGGATTGGACTGCGTACCGAATTGGTCTACGACAATACACGCGATTTGGCGAAGAATATCTTATACGGTAGTCGGTGGAAACTGTTTGGCGAGTATTACCAATTGGTGGACCGAAGCTTCCAAAATTTCATTGTTTTGGGCTTGGATTTCCGACATTATACCCGCATTCATAAGAATTTTATTTGGGCAAATCGTTTTGCGGCAAGTACCTCTTTTGGCAACAACCTACTCATATATTATATGGGTGGTGTGGACAATTGGCTTATTCCAAAGTTTAATCAGGAAACCCCAATTGATTATACAAAGAACTACGCGTATCAAACGTTGGCTACCAATATGCGCGGTTTTCATCAAAATATCCGAAACGGCACTAGCTTTGCGGTAATCAATTCCGAATTACGCTTTCCGGTTTTCAGCTATTTCTTTTCAAATCCCATTAGCATGGCTTTTATTCGCAATTTTCAGATTTTGGCATTTGGCGATGTTGGAACAGCATGGACTGGAATTAATCCGTATGATCCATCCAATTCGCTTTATACAAGTTATATTTACAGCGGACCCTTAACTATTTCCGTTCAGCAACAAAAAGAACCGATTGTTGGGGGCTTGGGTTTTGGTGTACGTAGTACAATTTTGGGGTATTTTGTACGAGCCGACTTGGCGTGGGGGATAGAAGACATGCATTTTACCAAGCCCGTTCTCTATATTTCATTTAGTCTTGACTTTTAAATTTTGAAGAAAACAGCACAAGTGATTGACATAAAAGAGGTTAAAAAATTCATGCTTTTTGGCTGGTAAATTTCTATGGAAAACAAACAATATTTCGTGCCAAATCTGTAAAAACAAAGAATAATTCTCCTGAAATATTGTTCAAACGCTTTATGAAGCTTGTCAGACTTGCTTTATATAAGTTATCAACAGCCCACTGTTGACATTATGTGGTTTGATTGAGGCAAAAAGCGTAGTATCTTGCATTCCCTTTCGAAAAAAATCGAAAAACTCATAACTGACTTATAAGAAGCGAGTTAACGCTTAAAGATATTTAAAAAGAAACTATAAAATGGAACAAAATCTGTTTTCAAGCCTGGAAAATACTGTAAATGAAGACACTCAAGAAACTTTCTATGACAAGATGCGTCAGATACGTACGCAACCCGAAATAAAAGCTGAAAACAATATTCCTACACAGGCTGATTTTACTCCTTCTGAAGCTGTTTTGGACAAGCCGGAAGCAGTGGAAGCCAAGTCGACTGTTTATCCACATGAGGAAGTGCTGAAGGCAACCACCGATTATTTCAGTGGGGATACCTTAGCTGCCAATGTGTGGATGAATAAATACGCATTGAAAGACAGCGATGGAAATCTTTACGAACGTACACCCGATGATATGCATTGGCGTATCGCCTCCGAAGTGGCACGTATCGAAAAGAATTATCCAAATCCTGTGTCGAAGGAAGAGCTGTTTGAATTGCTTAAAGACTTTAGGTATATTGTACCGCAAGGGAGCCCCATGGCAGGTATTGGGAATAATTTTCAGGTGTCATCGCTTTCCAATTGTTTTGTGATTGGAAACGACGGTCCTTCGGATTCGTATGGTGGAATCATGAAGATTGACCAAGAGCAAGTACAGCTCATGAAACGCCGTGGTGGCGTTGGACACGACCTTTCGCATATCAGACCAACAGGAAGCCCGGTTAAAAATAGCGCCCTCACCTCAACAGGAGTGGTGCCATTTATGGAGCGTTACTCAAATTCAACGCGTGAAGTTGCACAAGATGGCAGAAGAGGTGCTTTAATGCTTAGCATCAGTGTCAAACATCCTGATGCAGAGAAGTTTATTGATGCAAAAATGGAAATGGGAAAGGTGACCGGGGCCAATGTGTCGGTGCGTATCACAGACGACTTCATGAAGGCTGTTGTAGAAAACAAGCCGTTTGTACAGCAATATCCCATCGAAAGTGACAATCCATGGTTTGTACAAGAAGTGGATGCCCGAAAATTATGGGAAAAGATCGTAAATAACGCTTGGGCATCTGCCGAACCCGGCATATTGTTTTGGGATACCATCATTCGTGAATCCATCCCGGATTCATATGCCGACCAAGGTTTTAAAACTTTGTCTACCAATCCATGCGGCGAAATACCGCTTTGTGCATACGACAGCTGCCGTTTGCTTGCCATCAATTTATATAGCTATGTGAAAAATCCTTTCACTGCCGATGCTTCATTCAATGTGGATTTGTTTTCAAAACATGCCCGCATGGCACAACGTATGATGGACGATATCGTGGATCTTGAAGTAGAAAAAGTTGATGCAATCATTGCCAAAATAAATGCAGACCCGGAAAGTATAGAAGTGAAAGGGGTGGAATTGCGTTTATGGCAAAACATACGTAAAAAGGCATTGCAAGGCAGAAGAACAGGCATCGGCATTACTGCCGAAGGCGATATGCTTGCTGCGCTCGGCCTACGCTATGGCTCGGCAGAAGCAATCAGCTTTTCTACCGAAGTACATAAGTTGTTAGCCCTGGAAGTATATAAAGCATCTGTGGATTTAGCAGCTGAGCGAGGAGCTTTTGAAGTATTTGATGCTGAAAAAGAAAAGAACAATCCCTTTATAAACAGAATACGTGAGCAAACTCCACGTGTTTATGAAAAAATGTTGCAATCGGGAAGAAGAAATATTGCCATGCTGACAATTGCTCCCACAGGCAGTGTAAGTATCTGTACGCAAACAACTTCCGGTATTGAACCTGTCTTCTTGGTAAATTATAAGCGCCGTAGAAAAGTAAATCCGAACGATAAAAATGTTACGGTAAGCTTTATTGATGAAGTGGGCGATTCTTGGGAAGAATACAATGTATTTCATCCGAAATTTGAAATCTGGCTGAAAGTGAACGGCTATGATGTGGAAGAGGTAAAGCAATACAATGATGAAAAGCTGCAAACCATCATTGAAAAATCACCCTACCATCTTGCTACATCAAATGATATTGATTGGGTTAGCAAGGTGAAAATGCAAGGCGATATCCAAAAATGGGTCGATCACAGCATTAGCGTGACGGTAAATATACCCAATGAGGCAAGCCAAGAGTTGGTAGGAGAAATTTATCGCACCGCATGGGAAAGCGGCTGCAAAGGCATCACCATTTATAGAGATGGAAGCAGGGCAGGTGTTTTGGTTAGTGCCGATAAAAAAGACTCCAACGAAAATAAGGGAGAATTTAAAGAAACTACGGCTCCTCCACGTCCCGCAGCCATGGAAGCCGATGTGGTGCGCTTTCAAAATAATTATGAGAAATGGATTGCCGTAGTGGGAAAACTAAATGATAAACCTTATGAAATTTTTACCGGAAAGGCAGATGATTTTTATTTACCCCCATGGGTAGAGAACGGTTGGGTAATACGGGAGAAAATTCACAATGAGAAAGCCCGCTATGACTTTCAATTTGAAGATAAACAAGGCTATAAAGTTACTATTGAAGGACTTAGTCGTAGCTTTAACAAAGAGTTTTGGAATTATGCCAAACTTATTTCGGGAATATTGCGTCACGGGATGCCACTGCCTTATGTGATTGAGCTGGTGCAAAATCTCACATTGGATGCAGACCATATCAATACCTGGAAAAATGGTGTGGTACGTGCATTGAAACGCTATATACCTGACGGAACAAAGGTGGATGATAAACAATGCCCCGAATGTTCGGATACAAACAGCCTTATTTATCAAGACGGATGCCTGACATGCCAATCATGCGGCTATTCCAAATGTAGTTGATTTAAAGCGGATTATTAATCGCAAAATATTTTCTAAAAGTCAAGTTTGGTGAAAATCTAAACTTGACTTTTGCATGAATATACTGTATTTTTGTATATGCCGAATAGTGTAAAATTATCTCGGATATAATACTGTTTATTAAAAATGCCGATGCATTGAACTAATACCAAGAAGCAATGAAAAAAATCAGTTTGTTCGTGTTATTTTTTCAGATGAGCATGATGCTTTATGCTCAAATTTCCTTTTTGGGCTTTACCGAAGAACAATGTGGATTGATAACCGATCATGGATTCACGTATGAAAACATTGATATGATGTGTGGCTCGCATAGTAGTGGGTATAAGATTTACCATCATGGCGAGCTTATTTATGAAGATTGTATCAACTTCGGCGGATGTTCAGTAAAGGACTTATTGTTTATCAGCCCCGAAATCGGATTTATTGTTGAATCAAATACGAAATATGGGCATCGAGTACTCAAGACAGAAGATACAGGTAGTAGCTGGGCTGAGATTGGCTCAGGTGCTCCTAACTATTTAGCTAGCTATATAGTGAATGAAAACACGGTATTTTTGCTCACTTCTTATGAAAATGATTTTTATTTGGCAAGATTGTCCGATATACGTAAACAGTATTTGTTGATGGGGATGCCACCGGAAAACAACACCAGCATTCAGGATACTGTTTTTGGCGAGCCCATGTGTCCGATAGAAGCATTGCATTTTAAAATTCAACAAGCGGATGTTATTTTTAATTACACAATAAATTTTGTGGTGGAGCCTTTAGGCACCGAAGAAATAGCTGCGAATTCTAATGCGTTGATTGTACCGAATCCGGCTCAAGACTATATACATATCCGTACTGTCATGCCTGAAGCGGATAGGCTGCCGATACGAATTTTCACGCAGCAGGGTAAACTTGTACAAACCGTGGAATTAGCAGCATACGACCGGATTTTTATAGGTGATTTAAAGCCCGGAATGTATTTTTTGGAAATTCAGCATGCGGGAAGAAAAGAAGTATTGAAGTTTTTGAAGCTTTAAGCTGTGTGATTTAATTACCGATTAATTTTCAGGAAGCTTTTGCAGCTCATGCAATTGAAACACAAAAAACCGCTTGACAACATGATTTGAGCGGTATATATCAATGGAATCCGTTGCAATAATTTCGTTAAACAATCCTTCATACACTTCCGCAGGATGCTTATAATCACGGCTGTTTGTAATATACCAATAGTTTTTATGCAGCTGTGGTCCGCCTCTTTTTTTGTTTATCAATGTATATTTATGCAATCTCCGAACTTCGCCCAATCCAAAAGCTTGCATGGCAAGCGGGCGTGCCAAATAATAATCCAAATGCGCCAGCGGAAACCAGTTTTCTCCAATAATTCCATCGGTAGGCTGCATCACCCCTTGTTTAATATGCGTATCGCGTATAATTGAAAATTCTTTTTCCAATTGCTTCCAGCCATACATATCGGTACTTACATCATGGCGTCCGATACGATGATAGGCTTCATCGGACGAAGCAATAAAAAGACCATAATTAATATGTACTGCACCTAAGATGATGATGGATAATACCAAGGCAAGGGCGGTTTTAATGGAAAGCGGAACAGTGAATTTGGGATTTTCGGCTTCCTTTACCGCAGCAAGCCTTACTGCCGTTAGCAGCAGTAAGCCACTATATGCCGGTCCGCTCCAATGTGGCAGGGTAAAGCGGAAGAGTGAAAAGAAAAGAAAAGTTACAATGAGCGGCAACGAGACCCAAAGTAAAAGTCTTTGCATGTCTTTTCGAAGAAATTTGTCTCCTTTTGCAATGGCAATCAATGTGATTATAACCAATACAAAATTTATCGGGTTATGATACATAAATTGCCCGCCAAGCTCTTGAAAAAAGCCGGAAAACTTGAGCCCTGCCTCAAATATATTAACTCTGCCTCCATGAAAACTAAAGCTAATGAAGCTGTTTTTATAATTCCAAAATAAAACAGGAGAAAAAACGAATAAAGACAGCAGTGCTGAAAGATATAAGCTTGGCTGCTTCAGCCATTTAGACTTTCGAAATAGTATAAACAAGCCCAATCCCACCCAAAGAAATACGGAAGTATATTTCGAAAGCATTGCCAATCCGATACTTAGCCCAAGCAAGAGCATTCTTTTTCGAAACAATGCTGATTTTTCATCTGTTTCCAAAAGTAGCAACATCAGCCAAAGCGAAAGCAGCCAAAATAAATTTTGTGGGCTGTCGGGCAGTATTAAAATTCCGCTGATTATAGAGGCATAGATGGAGGCAGTATATAGCAGGGCTGCATACCATCCGCTCAATTCATCGCGTAGCAGCCTTCCAATACAAAAAATGATATAGGTGGAGATACTCATCAAAACTACCGATGCAAGGCGGATGAAAAGCTCAGAATCTAATCCTAGGTTAAGGCTGAAAAGTTGAATTACCCATCCTACCATGGGAGGGTGGTCGTAATGGCTCCAATCGGGATAAAGTGCATATGTCCAATAATATACTTCGTCATTGCTTAGCTCAAGCCATGCAGCAGCAAATAAACGAAGCAGCGCACTGATAATCAGCAGTAACCATAATCTTTTGCGGATATTCGGGCTTAATGAAGACATGTTTCGAACCTTAGATGAATCAGCTAATGCCATGCTGTTTAGGCTGGCATTGTTGTGCAAAAATACATAAACCCCTTTATTTTATTGAAGTTGTGGGTAATCAAAGCGAAATTCATCCGGTATTGTCATAAGATGTCTTTAAATTATGCGCTGTTCGGCTTCGATAACTGCTTTTTTACTATAGCCTACCCCTTCCCAATCATTTGACCGAAACACTTCCGCTACCGCATCTTCATATGCATCAAAACTTGTTGTTTTTCTGATTAAGCGCCATACTTCTTGCTCATTGGAAAATGAAAAGCGCAAATAAGACCATAATTCTTTCATGCGACCTAGGATATTCAGATTGTCATTGGTATGTTTTCGGCGTAAATAATACAATTCCTCTACAAAATTTTGTACGATATAGAGCCTGTTATTCTTATCCGTATTTTCCGTTTGACTTTTGATATCTTGAGCTAAAAACGGATCGGAAAGTAAGCCGCGACCAAGCATCCAACCGGCAATATCCGGGAACATTTTTTGGTACGTATTATAATTTTCTACTGAAAAAATATCGCCATTATATATCAAATCCGCATGTATGGATTCCCGGATGCTATCAAACTTTTCAAAATTTGGCACTCCTTTATACATTTGTTTGCCAATTCGGGCGTGAATAATCAATTGATCCAAGCGGGCAGCATTAAAAATGGGAATTAATTCATCTATTTCATCTTGATTCAGATATCCCAAGCGGCATTTAATGCTGTATTGATGACCAATCTGCACGGACAGCTTTTGGGTCATATTTTGTATCAGTTCAGGATAAGGAAGTAATCCTGATCCGCGTTTTTTACGTGTTACAATTGAAGAAGGGCAGCCCATGTTTATGTTTATCAACGAATAGCCCTTTTCGGCAGTTTGGCGTGAAAAGCGTATGACTTCGTCGGCATTATTACTCAATAGCTGAGGAATCAAATTTGTGGTGTCATTAAATGTGGGATCAATTTCTGCCACACTCAAACTTTTGCTTTTTTCGGTATCTATTCCGGAAAAGAAAGGAGTAAAAAACCGATCTATCCCGCTAAAATAGCTTTGAAATGATTTTCGAAACCATACATCGGTAATGCCTTGAAAAGGACCTAGCTGAAGATGAGGCTGCTCCATTGTTTTATAAAGCTTTTCTCTTTTTTAGATATTTCCTCACCACTGCATTTAGCAGGAAGATTGCACTTATGAAAATTGAAATACGTGCCAGATAATCTCCGAAACGTACATAAAATGTCAGGTTCTCATTCGTATAAACAGCTTGTTTGATGACATCTTCCTCCCAATAAGCAGTAGCTTGTTGGATATCGCCTTTTTGGTTTACAAAAGCCGATATGCCTGTGTTTGCAGAGCGTGCAATGCTTCGTCTTGTTTCTATTGCCCGCAGTTTTGCAAACTCGAGATGCTGTCGGTGTCCGGGAGTATTGCCCCACCAACCGTCGTTAGTAATGATAAAAATCAGGTTCGCCCCATTTTTTATATAATTTGTTACAAATTCGCCATAAACCGACTCATAACATATCACGGGAGCTACACGAAAATCTTTATCGGCATGCTGAAACACTTTGCGTTCGGCATCCGTTTTCAATGTGCCAATTGTACCCCCCAAGTCGATGGCATAATTCTGTAATGGACGCAAAAACCACCAAGAGGGCATCATTTCTACTCCGGGTGTAAGCTTTGATTTATGATACAATTGTTTTGTGCTTTCATGTTGCAGGAAAAAAGCAGTATTGTATGCAAAATAGCTTCGGTCAATTGAGCGAAATCGTCTTGCGGCAGGATGAGATTCTTGTCCTTCAGGCACAAAACTGAAGCTGCTTGCTCCAATAACTATGGCAGTGGAGGGATGCTGTACAAGGAAGCTGTCCAACAGCTGTAAAGAGGCTGAGTTTTGCAGTTGCTCTTCCCAAATCTCGTCTTGAATGGCCGACTCGGGTGATACAATAAAATCTGTTTCGCCCTGCATCAGCTGTTGTGCCAAATCCAGATTGCGGTTTAAAATAACAATAGGCGATAATTCATATTGCTCGGAATAAGGATCGAAGTTGGGTTGTACCACTATCACATTAGCGGGATTACCATCTTCTTCATAATGTGAATACCTCCATAAAGAAGCTAAAATAGGTAGTACAATAATTGCTAAGATTCCGACAGTGCGCCATGATAAAGAAGCAATATTGGCGGATAACATTTTCAACTTTTTCAATAGCTTGAAAAGTAAAATGTTCACAAGCAATATCCATGCAGTACCGCCTGCTACTCCGGTCACTTCATACCATTGAATCCATTTGTGGTAGGGTGAAAATACGTGTCCCAGATTCAGCCAAGGCCAGCTCAGGTCCCAGTCGAGATGAAACCATTCCCATCCCAACCAAAAGAATATCAAAATAAAAAAGCCTTTTTTGTTGTCGTACATATGTTTTTTGGTGAAATGGTACAGCCAAAAAACCACAGCCATAAAGAGTGAGTTAAGTACAATAGCTCCTATGCCGCCTATTTCTGTAGAATTCCATATCCACCAGGTGGTGAGTGCATTCCATGCCAAAAAGCTTAGCCATCCATACCAAAACAAGCCTTTTTTATTTGTGTCTCCCAAATAATCCTGTATGAAAAGCAGTGGTATCCAAGCAATAAAAATGAGTGGCGGAAAACCGTTTGCAGGCCAAGATAAGCTGAGCAGTAGCGCTGAAAGCAAGGATAAAGCAGTTAAATGCAGTCGTTTCATTTACAAGCAGTTTTAGCAACAAATGTAAAGATATTCGTGTTAGCCGGCTTGCGCTTTCCGAAATTCTTCAAAGAATACATGATTTTAATACAGAAAATTATCATACGGATACCGAATAGCGTGCATATCTTTGATTTCATTATACAACAATTCGCGCAGCTCCTGATAATTTTCACGTGTTATTGCAGAGATAAAGATATTGGCAGTATGTGTGCGTGCCAGCCAAGATTGTTTGAGCATTTCGAGTGAATAATTTTTATGTGTCATCGGGCTCAAATCATCTTCTTCTTTTTCCTCATAGGTATAGGCATCAATTTTATTAAATACCATGATTGTCTTCTTATTGGCTGCCCCAATTTCATCAAGGGTTTGATTGACGGTATTTATTTGATCTTCAAATTCGGGATGTGAAATATCTACCACATGTACCAATATATCCGATTCGCGCACTTCATCAAGGGTTGACTTAAACGACTCAATGAGTCCGTGAGGTAATTTGCGTATAAAACCTACGGTATCTGAAAGTAAAAATGGCAGGTTTTCTACTACAACTTTCCGCACGGTAGTATCAAGTGTGGCAAACAACTTATCTTCTGCAAATACATCCGACTTGCTTAAGAGATTCATAATTGTTGACTTGCCCACATTTGTATATCCAACCAATGCAACTCGAATCAGTTGTCCTCTGTTTTTACGCTGTACAATTTGTTGTTTATCAAACTCTGCCAATCTTTTTTTCAGCAGGCTTATTTTATCGCGAATGATTCGGCGGTCGGTTTCTATCTCCATCTCACCAGGACCGCGCATTCCAATACCTCCTCTTTGACGCTCAAGGTGGGTCCACATGCGAGTAAGTCGTGGGAGAAGGTATTGATATTGTGCCAGTTCAACTTGAGTTTTGGCATGTGCGGTACGGGCTCGTTTCGCAAAAATATCGAGAATCAAATTGGTTCTATCAAGTATGGCACACTCCAATTCTCTTTCAATATTTCGCAGCTGCGAAGCACCCAACTCATCATCAAATACTACAAGCTTAATATCTTCAGCCTTAATGTATTGCTTTATTTCTTCAAGCTTTCCGGATCCGACATATGTACGGCTGTTTGGCACGTCCAATGCTTGTACAAAGCGTTTTACGGCTTTACCGCCTGCGGTCTCCAGCAAAAATTCCAGTTCGTTCAGATATTCCTCTACCTTGTGCATGGGCTGATGGCGGGTAGCCAAGCCCACAATGACTGCTTCTTGGGGATTTGTATCGCTATAAAGAGGTTTGGGCATATTTTCGATAATTTTCTATAGTGTTTTAAAGGCTTATGCGTTTCAATATGATATTTCTAGAAGTCGAAATCTAGCTGCATAATTCACCAATTCATGAATTATGCTGGATAGGATCATAGCCTTTAAAACCGTTTTGAATAAAAAAAGCTAAAAGCTTCTGAAACCAATAATTTCCCGAACTTCTTTAATTGTTTTTGCTGCACTTTCTCGTGCCTTTTCAGCTCCCATCTTAGCAACTTTACTAATATAAGCTTCGTCAGCCGAAATTTCCAGTATTCGTTCTCTGATGGGCTGTGTAAATGCAACAATATCTTCAGCAAGCTGCTTTTTTAAGTCTCCATAGCGGATGTTACACTGATTGTATTGTGTATCAAAATGTTCCACTACATCTGGAGCTGAAACAACTTTAAGCAAGCTGAAAAGGTTTTCAATCACTTCCGGTTTTTCCTGATTCATCTGCGTGGGACCGCCATCGGTTACGGCGCGCATTACCTTTTTACGTATTACGGATGCTTCATCAATTAAAAAGACGGCATTATCTGCCCCTTCCGATTTACCCATCTTGCCGCTTCCGTCAAGCCCGGGCACCTTTACTAATTCAGCCCCGAAATTATAAGCTTGCGGAATAGGGAAATAATCTTCCTTATACATTCTGTTAAAGCGTCGTGCGAAAGTACGGGTCATCTCGAGATGCTGTTCCTGATCTTTTCCAACCGGAACTTTATGGGCTTTATGAATGAGAATATCTGCTGCCATAAGGCTGGGGTAAGTCAGCAAGCCGGCATTGATATTATCAGGTTGCTTGCGTGCTTTTTCCTTAAATGTGGTTACCCTTTCCAGCTCGCCCATATATGCATTCATATTTAAAAAGAGGTAAAGCTCCACAATTTCGGGCAAATCGCTTTGCACATATAAGGTGGCTTTTTCGGGATCGAGCCCTGCGGCAAGATATTCTGCCAATACTTGTTTTACATTCCCGTGTAAATCGTCGGGTTTGGGATGTGTGGTAAGTGAATGATAGTCGGCAATGAAGAAATAACAATTGTTTTCTTCTTGCATCTTAACAAAATTTTGTACTGCACCAAAATAATTTCCCAAGTGCAAGTTTCCTGTAGGTCTGATACCACTTAAAACAATATCCATTTATTAAAAAATCTTATTTAAATTTTTAATTCCTTGTTACGCAATGATGTGTATTCAATGTGTTGCTTGATGGCTTATGTGCCCAGCTCATCATTTTTTTGATTGAAAAACCTGTATTCCAGCATATGATAATTTTTCATTGCTTTCATTTTAAAGTTTTTCTTGTACTTCCACATCCATTTTGTGCGTATTGATATGGGTCCTTTTGTGAGAAATGCATAGATATACGGATGCACTGTGAGCATAACTTGTTTTTCGTTTTGATCTTGAATCAAATACTTCAGATTATTTTCAATTTCATCTATAAACAATATGCTTGGTTTAATCTTTCCCGTTCCTTCACAAACCGGGCAGTGTTCGTTTATTTCTACGTTCATCTCCGGACGTACGCGTTGGCGAGTTATCTGCACCAATCCAAACTTACTGGGTGGCAGTATGGTATGTTTGGCATGATCTTTCGCCATTTCGTCTTTCAGCTTTTGATATAATTCGCGGCGATGCTTGCTATCGTGCATATCAATAAAGTCGATAACGATGATGCCGCCCATATCTCGAAGCCGTAGTTGTCGTGCAATCTCTGTTGCAGCTTCTAAATTTACTTCCAGGGCATTTTCTTCCTGGCTATTCTCTTTGTTTACACGATGACCGCTATTTACATCGATCACGTGCATTGCTTCGGTATGTTCAATGATGAGGTAAACCCCACTTCTGATGGTAACTGTTTTACCAAATAAGCCTTTAATCTGTTTATCTACTCCCAGATACTCAAAAATTGGTGTTTTGCCTTTATACTGTTTGACAATATCCACCTTTTGCGGAGCAATGGTATGTATAAAACTTTTTATTTCGTCATAAAGATTTGCATCATTAACATGTACGCTGTTGAATGATTCGTTGAGTATGTCGCGAAGAATTGCTGAGGTACGGTCCAGTTCGCTCATTATTTTTACCGGAGCTTTCGCATGATGTAATTTTGCGGTTGTTTTTTCCCATTTTTCAATCAAGTTGCGTAAATCAGCATCCAATTCGGCAACCTTTTTGTTTTCTGCTACGGTACGGATAATGACTCCGTAATTATTTGGCTTTATACTTTGAATAAGTCGTTTTAGCCTGTTTCTTTCTTCGCTGCTGCGAATTTTTTGTGAAACCGATATTCTTGTAGAAAAGGGAACCAGCACTAAGTAGCGACCGGCAAATGAAATCTCGGACGAGATACGGGGTCCTTTTGTAGAAATCGGTTCTTTGGCAATTTGAACCAAAATTTGTGCTCCACTGGCAAGTACCTGAGTTATTTTACCTGTCTTTTCAATATCCGGCTCAACCCGAAAGTTGTCCATGGTAATATTTGCAGGTTTACCCGGCAGAGCAAGCTTTACGTATTTTAATAGCGACCTTATTTGTGGACCTAAGTCGAGGTAATGCAAAAATGCATCCTTCTCATAACCTACATCAACGAATGCAGCATTTAAGCCGGGCATGATTTTACGAACCTTACCCAGATAAATGTCTCCTACAGCGTAGTTGTTATTTGTTTTTTCTTTATGCAGTTCAACCAGAAGCTTGTCTTCCAGCAGTGCAATGTCAACCTCCGAAGCACGAGAATCAATAATGAGTTCTCTATTCACCTGCATGTATATAAATTTTATTAAATGAATTTCATTGTTGCAATTTTTTTAATTGCGTTGGAGGCAAAGATGTTTTAAACGGAATAACACAATGCAAGCTTGCATTGTGTTATTCCATATAATTCGATAAAGAATAAACTATTTCTTCTTATGTCTGTTCTTTCTTAGGCGTTTTTTACGTTTGTGAGTAGACATCTTGTGTCTTTTTCTTTTTTTTCCGCTTGGCATAACTTAAAATATTTTTAAAATCTAATTTTTATTATTTACCACTGTCTTTCACCAGATTAACAAAAGATTTTGCAGGTTTGAAAGCGGGTATATTGTGTGCCGGGATGATTATAGTCGTGTTCTTTGAAATATTTCTTCCGGTTTTTTCAGCTCTTCTTTTAATAATGAAACTGCCAAATCCTCTGAGGTAAACGTTCTCACCATTTGACATAGAAGTTTTCACAACTTCCATGAAAGATTCAACTACGGCCTGAACGGCAACTTTTTCTACCCCTGTTTTGTTAGCAATTTCTGCTACGATTTCTGCTTTTGTCATATCTTTAAATGTTTAAAATATTAATACTGTGGTATTTTATTGACTGGCAAAGGTAAAAACATTTTTTTATCTAATGCAGATTTTTAGATTTTTTTTGTTCTAATTAGCTCAAAATAAATATTTTCTATAAAAATGAATGCAATTTCAGCCTTTTTAAATGAATGGTTTATTCGAAATCAACGTGAATTACCATGGCGGGCAAGCAAGGACCCGTATATTATTTGGCTTTCGGAGGTCATACTTCAGCAAACCCGTGTCGATCAAGGCATTGCTTATTTTTATAAATTTAAAAAGCAATGGCCATCTTTAAGCAGCTTGGCAAAAGCCGATGAACAAGAAGTGCTGAAATTATGGCAAGGCTTGGGATATTACAGCCGAGCACGTAATATGCTTAAAGCAGCAAAACTTATTGTGGAAAAATATAATGGGATTTTTCCTTCAGACTATGAAAGCATACGAAAACTACCGGGAATTGGGCCTTATACGGCTGCAGCAATCTCATCTATTGCCTTTGATTTGCAGCAGTTGATGGGAATGTGATTCGGCTGATAACACGTGTTTTTGGCATCGAAGAGGCGGTGGATAGCTCGGTCGGGAAAAAGTTGGTGCAATCTTTAGCCGATGAATTGCTTGACCATGCAAATCCGGGCATGCATAATCAGGCAATGATGGAGTTTGGTGCTCTGCAATGTGTAGCTGTTAAACCAAATTGTTTGCAATGCGGTATTCAAAAGCAGTGCATCGCTTTTCAAACACATCAAGTTGAAAAACTTCCTGTCAAATCAAGAAAGCAAAAAGTGACAAAGCGATGGTTTAATTATTTGATTTGTAGTGTTAAGCAAGGCGAAGACGAGTTTTTATTATTACAAAAACGTACAGCTGATGATATTTGGCTGGGTTTATGGGAGTTTCCGCTTATTGAAAGTAAAAAGGAACTGCATGTGGAGCAATTAATGGAAGATGGACTTTTTAAAAAACCGGCTTCCGAAAACAGCTTTGTGATAACAAAAGAATCGGCAATTATAAAGCATCAGCTCAGCCATCAACAGCTCATGGCGAAATTTTTTCATATCGAATTTATGCATCCTATAGTTGGTAAAAAGGAAAATGTGTTATCTTTGGTTAATAAAAGTCGATTGGCCGATTATCCACTGCCGCGATTAATTGATCGTTATTTGCAGCAGTCGGACTGATTTGTCAACGCATAACGAATTAAAAAACACTTGATATTATGGCCGGATTAAATAAAGTAATGTTGATTGGACGATTGGGTAAAGACCCGGAAATCATCACATTTGATAATGGAGCAAGAAAAATGGCGGTAAGCCTTGCCACCAGTGAACGATATCGTGATAGAGAAGGTACATGGCAAGACCAAACCGAGTGGCATAATATTGTTGCATGGGGAAATCTTGCAAACGATATTGCTGAAAAACGTAGAAATTATATTAAAGGTGATTTGTTATTTATTGAAGGTAAAATTAAAACCAGACAATATACCGATAGCCAAGGGATAACAAAATATATCACCGAGATTATTGCGGAAAGAATGAATTTAATTACTAAAGGCGGGCAGTCGGGATACGGTCAAGCCGAATATAGAAGCGAGCGTACACCTACTCAAGATATTAGCAGCCCGGCGGAAGACATACTCCCACCGGCTAGCGATATGCCTGATGATGATTTACCCTTTTAACCTGCATAATTCACCAATTTCATAAGCTTGTGAAGCTGATTTTATCGTACTAAGCTTATGAATATTGCGTTAGGAGATTGAAGTAGTAATTTTAAAAGCATTCATATAAATTATATTCAAGTATTAAGCCGATTAAATCAATTTGATAAGATTTAAATTATTTGTTGTAATTTTGTAACGGAATTCTAAACTGATTATTTTGGAAGCGCCCGACCCTGACCCTTATGCGAGTTTGCTGTCGCTATTAGTATCTATAAGTTTCAATGGTTTCAATACATCGACTATTGTTAGCATAGCCGTGTTATTGTTGCTGTTAGTGCTGTCCGCTTTAATATCTGCCAGCGAAACAGCCTATTTCTCATTGCGCCCGGCAGATATAAATTTTCTGAAAGAAAAACTTGGCGCCGGAGGTGAAAAGATATTGAAGCTTCGTGATCAACCTAAGCTGTTGCTCGCCACTATACTTATTGTAAATAACTTGGTAAATATTTCCATTGTTATTTTATCGTCCACCATTACCCTCACCTTGTTTGATTTTCAAGATAATGTATTGGTGGCATTCCTTATTCAAGTGGTTGCCATTACTTCATTGATATTATTGGTAGGCGAAATAACGCCAAAAATTTATGCCAATAAAGAACCTTTGAAGATTGCCCAGCTGATGGCCAATCCGTTGCAGGCTTTCATTATTATTTTTAAGCCATTGAGTTATATACTTATGGGCTCCACTTCTTTCTTGGAAAAACGCCTTGTAAATAAGTCACAATCACTGAATATGAGTGATTTAAGTGCTGCGATTGAAATCACCACCGATGAAAGTACGCCGCCCGAAGAAAAGAAAATGCTGAAGGGAATTGCCACATTTGGCGAAAAGGAAGCCAGCAGTATTATGAAATCACGTGTAGATATTACTGCCGTGGACTCGAAAACACCCTTTGAGCAACTGCTGGAAATCATTTTAGATAGTGGTTATTCGCGTATCCCCGTGTATGAAGGTTCTTTGGATAAGATATTAGGTGTGCTGTATATTAAGGACTTACTTCCGTTTCTTCACCAAAAAGAAATGGAGTGGCTGCCTTTAATCCGCCCGGCCTTTTTTGTGCCTGAAAGCAAAAAGATTAATGATTTACTACAAGAATTTCGAGAAAAGAAGATTCATCTTGCAATTGTGGTTGACGAATATGGCGGTACTGCGGGCTTATTGACTTTTGAAGATATCATTGAAGAAATTGTTGGTGATATTTCGGATGAGTTTGATAAAGAGTCCGATACCAGTTTTTATACCAAAACAGCTGCTGATACGTTTGTCTTTGAAGGCCGAACAAATCTGGTCGATTTTAATAAAGTAATGGGCTTGGATGATCATTATTTTGATGAAGTGCAAGGCGAATCGGACACGCTTGCAGGCTTGTTGTTGGAACTGGAAGGGAGAATACCGGAAGTTGGTGTGAAGATAAACTGTAAAGACTTTGAGTTTGAAGTCGTTGAAGCCGATGCCCGTCGGATAAAAAGCATCCAAGTTACTTTTTTACAAAAGCATGAAGAATAAACACCTCTTTTATATAGCTGTTTTCATTGCTTTTTTGGGTATATTATCGTGTAATAATCACGATTATACTCCTCGTCCTCGAGGATATTTCCGAATTGATCTGCCCGAAAAAGAATGGAGACTTTATGACAGTTTAAGCACCTACAGCTTCGAATATCCCGTGTATGCAGATGTAATCCGTGATCCGCATTCGGTTGAAGAAGATGAGTGGCTGAATATTAATTTCGAAGATTTTAAAGCTAGTATTCATCTCAGTTATAAAGAAGTAACGAATAATTTCAATGAACTTACGGAAGATGCACGCAGCATGGTTATGCAACATCTTGTGAAGGCAAGTATTATCCAAGATAGCTTGTTTACGATTCCTGAAAAGAACCTTCACGGTATGTTTTATCAGATAAAAGGAAAAGGGGTTGCTTCGCCCATCCAATTCTATATTTCGGATTCAAGCAATCATTTTATACGTGCTGCATTGTATTTTAATTTTCGTCCGAATAACGATTCTGTAGAGCCTATAATAAGTTTTGTGAAACACGATATTTTACATTTTATCGAAACTGTAAATTGGAAAAAATAGCGCTTTAACGCGATGGATTTCATATGTCATTTATTTGAGTTGACATTTAAAATGCCTACCTTTGTTGTGATAAAGATAAACACTTATGACTGATCCGCTCATACGCATTATTATTGTCGACGACCATGAAATTTTTCGTAGTGGTCTACGCATGGTTATCAACCGGCTTGGTTATGCCGAGGTGGTAGCCGAAGCGGGTAATGGGCTGGAGTTGATGGAGCTTTTGAAAATACATGAGACCGATTTGATACTGATGGATATCGAGATGCCAATCATGAATGGCATTGAAGCCACAGAGCGAGTACTCGAGAAATTCCCAAATGTCAAGATTATTGCGCTGACAATGTACAAAGACGATGCCTATATTCGTAGTATGATTGAGGCAGGAGTCAAAGGTTTTTTAATAAAGAATATACGTAAAGAAGTACTTGATAGAGCAATTCAGGCAGTATTTCATGGAAAAACCTATTATAGCGAAGAGCTATGGGATTATTTCACCAAATCAATAATTAAAGAAGAAAAACCGGAGGAATCGCTTGGGATTACCAAACGCGAAATGGAGGTTCTAATGCTTCTTTCTGAAGGATTGAATAATAAGGAAATAGCTGATAGACTGTTTGTTAGCGAACGAACTATTGTTGGGCATAAAACCAATCTTATGTCAAAAACCAATACGAAGAACACAGTTTCCTTATTGGCGTATGCCATTCGCAACGGCTTAATAGAAATCTAATATCCCGGCTTTAATTTTTTCCATACTTCCTTTTTACGCAGTTTCTTTTGCGTGAAATTACTGTTTTAGCTTCCTAAAAGTGTTGATTTACCTATTGTGAAAACAGTAACAATTGACCTTGGTCATTCTTCAGATCTGTGTTAGTTTTGCTATACCATTGTTAATTAAATAACACAAGATAACACCCTTAAAAAAACTGATGACATGAAAAAAGCAAAAATTTTAGTAGTTGACGATGATCTAGACGTGATCACTGTCTTAGAACAAATCCTTGAAAGTGAAGGATTTGAAGTGATTTCTGCCTTTAACAAGCAAGAAGGTTTGGCGCTTGCGCTCGAACACAAGCCAGATTTAGCCATTTTGGATGTGATGATGACAACCCATTATGAAGGTTTTGAGCTTGCTCGTGAGTTTGTTGACAGACCTGAATTAAAAGGCATTCCCACCATTATGGAGACTTCCATAGAGGTATTAATGACTACGAAGCCCAGTGTACAAGCGATGGCACGTGAGTTTCGTAATGATCCAAACTATAAAGAATTACAAGTAATTCTGATTCGGGATATAGTAACGGGCAATGCCGGCATTGATTATCGTGCCGAAGATGGTCGTTCTGTATGGGTTCCGGTAAATGGTTTCATTCGCAAACCTGTTGACAGAGCCAGATTATTACCCGAGATAGAAAGAGTATTGGCTCGTAAAGCCACAGAAACCGAGGTATAGAATTAGTAACCTTTTAACCGCAATATTAAACTGCTCTAACGAAAAAAAGCAGTAAAAAGTAAAATCAAGAAATATGAAAAGTACAGTTCAGGAAATTTTGCAGGAATATCCGAATGCACAGCGCGACAGCCTTATTCCAATCCTCCAAGAGGTACAGGATAAGATGGGGTTTCTTTCTGAAGAAGCTGTAATCGAAGTTGGAAAGCATTTACAGGTTCCTGCCAGTAAAGTTTTTGGGGTAGCTACCTTTTATAATCAATTCCGTTTCAGTCAACCCGGCAAATATCACATTCAGGTTTGCCGAGGAACCGCATGCCATGTCTTGGGTTCGGCCACTGTTTTGGATGAAATTGAAAAACAGCTTAAAATTAAAGCAGGTCAAACTACACGTGATAAATTATTTAGCCTTGAGGTGGTGGCCTGTATAGGCGCTTGTGGTTTGGCACCCGTAATTAGCATCAATGGAGAGTTCCATGCGAAGGTGACAACGGATGCAATTAAGTCAATTTTTGAAGCTTACAGAAACAGGGAGGAATAAATATGGTAGTAAATCGTGAATTTTTAATAAAAAATGTTCTTAATCTTAGCGAAAAGCAAGAGTTAAGTCCGGAAACCGTTACACAACTGCGTGTCATACGTAATGAGGACAATCAGCATCCCATTATATTTGTAGGTGCCGGTACTTGTGGTTTGGGAGCAGGTGCATCTGATACAATCAGAAAAGCAAAAGCTTATATCGAAGCTAAAAACATACAAGCCGAAATTATTCCGGTTGGTTGTATCGGCTTATGCTCATCCGAGCCGATTATGGACATAAAATTACCCGGTAAACAACGCATTTCTTTTGAAAAAGTTACCAGCGATAAGGTAGAAGGATTATTGGATAATGTTTTTGCCGAAAAATTGGCTGATGCATCAATCTTAGGCCAGTTTGAAGTTAATACCGAAAATAAGAAATGGGATAATGTACCTGAACTGAATGAGCATCCATTTTTCAAGCCTCAGCGCAGGATTGTTCTAGAAAATTGTGGAATTATAAATCCCGTCAGTATTGAGGAATACATAGCCCGCGACGGTTATAAGGCATTTCTTAATACCATGAAAATTTTCAGCCGCGAGGAAGTTTGTGATCATGTTGAAAAGAGTGGATTACGCGGCAGGGGCGGAGGCGGATTCCCCACCGGTAAAAAGTGGAAATTTGCACTGGCTGCCGAGGCAGATCAAAAATACATCATTTGTAATGCCGACGAGGGCGACCCGGGAGCATTTATGGATAGAGCAGTAATTGAAGGCGACCCACACAAACTTATTGAGGGAATGGCCATTGCTGCATATGCTATTGGCGCCACCAAAGCATATATTTACATACGTGCCGAATATCCGCTTGCCATTGAACGCCTTGTACATGCCTTAGGCCAAGCAAGAGAATACGGACTTATCGGTGAAAATATTTTTGGAACCGGGCATGAGCTCGAGTTTATCATTAAGAAAGGTGCGGGAGCATTCGTTTGCGGTGAAGAAACTGCACTCATCCACAGTATTGAAGGAAAACGTGGTATGCCGCGTCCGCGCCCACCATTCCCGGCTTCAAGCGGATTGTTTGGTAAACCGACAATCATCAATAATGTGGAAACATTCTCAAATGTTCCAGCTATTATTAATAAAGGAGCCGAATGGTTTGCTTCGGTAGGAACACCTACAAGCAAAGGCACAAAAGTATTTGCATTATCCGGAAAGATTGCAACAACCGGTTTGGTTGAAATCCCCATGGGAACGACCATACGCGACGTGATTTATAAGATTGCAGGTGGTGTTGCCAACGGAAAGAAATTTAAAGCCGTACAAATGGGTGGTCCTTCGGGCGGTTGTGTTACCGAAGCCAATCTTGACCTCCCCATCGATTATGAAAACCTTGTTAAAGTAGGTGCCATGATGGGCTCGGGAGGTATGGTTGTGATGGACGAAGACACCTGTATGGTGGATGTGGCAAAATTCTTTATGGACTTTATCCAGCGCGAAAGCTGTGGAAAATGTATCCCATGCCGCGAAGGAACCCGCCGTATGCTTGAAATCTTGGAAAGTATTACCGCAAAGCCAACAAGCCGCGAAACGCATGAGCCTTTAGCACGCTTTAAAGGCGTTATGCAGCTGGAAAGCCTTGGAAATGTTATCCGCGATACCTCATTATGTGGACTGGGACAAACAGCACCCAATCCAATTCTTAGTACGCTAAGATGGTTCAGAGAAGAATACGAAGAGCATGTTTTCGACAAAAAATGCCGTGCAGGCGTATGTACCAATCTTAGAGAATATACCATTGATGTAGAGAATTGTACCGGTTGTACGATTTGCGCAAAGAAATGTCCGACAAACGCCATTATTGGCGGTAGAAAACAGCCCCACTTCATTATTGCCGACAAATGCATAAGCTGTGGAGTTTGTATGGAAGTATGTAATTTCGATGCTGTACGAGTTAGCTAATCAATACATGACTTAAAACACTAATACAATGAATCTCAAAATAGAAGTAAATAACAATATATTATACGCTAATCCGGGTGAAACCATTCTGGATGTATTGAATAGAAACGGCATGAGTGTACCCACTTTGTGCCATATGAAAGACTTTTTACCAAGCGGAGCTTGCCGTATGTGTGTGGTAGAAGTGGAAGGACGTAGAAACCTTGTTACGGCTTGTTCAGAGCCGGTAGCAGAAGGAATGAAAATTAAAACGCACTCTTCCCGCGTTATCGAATCACGTAAAACCATTGTGGAACTTTTGCTTTCAAATCACCCGGATGATTGTCTGTACTGTGAAAGAAACGGCAGCTGTGAGCTTCAAAAACTATCAGAAGACCTGAATGTTCGCGAACGCCGCATCAGTGGTAAAAAGAACAGCATTAAACTGGATGTTTCCAGCCCAAGCCTTGTGCGCGACCCCGAAAAATGTATCCTTTGCGGTCGCTGCGTGAGAGTATGTGAAGAAATAGAGGCTGTTTCGGCCATTGAATTTGTTGGTCGTGGAAGTAAAACATATATAGATACGGTATTCCATCACGGACTCAACCTTTCAACTTGTGTAAACTGCGGTCAATGTATCATGGTTTGCCCCACAGGAGCACTAAAAGAAAAGCCACATATTGCCGAGATACGCGAAAACTTATGCAACCCGAAGAAAGTGGTTATTGTGCAGCACGCCCCATCGATTTCTGTTTCCTTAGCCGAAGAGTTTGGCTTTAAGCCGGGACAAAATATCGTAGGATTAATGCATGCCGCATTGCGTAGAATCGGATTTGATTATGTATTTGATACCTCTTTCTCGGCCGACCTTACCATTATGGAAGAAGCCAGTGAGCTGGTGCATCGTGTAACAACCGGCGGTGTGTTGCCCATGATTACAAGCTGCTGCCCGGGTTGGGTAAAATATGTTGAAGAATTCGGACATGATTTACTGCCAAATGTTTCAACATGTAAATCGCCCCAACAAATGATGGGTGCTATCATCAAGAGCTATTTTGCAGAAAAAGAAGGCATTGAGCCTGAAAACATCTATTCGGTATCGATTATGCCTTGTACGGCTAAAAAGTTTGAGCAACAGCGTGAAGAAATGACTCAAAATGGTATTTCAGATGTTGATGCCGTACTCACTACGCGTGAATTAGCTCGCTTGATTCGCTTATATGGGATTGATATTCACAGCTTAGAGCCCGAACTGGCAGATTCTCCGCTAGGCACTAGATCGTCTGCAGGTAAAATCTTTGGAAGCTCAGGCGGTGTGATGGAAGCTGCAATACGTTCTGCTTATTATTTCATTACCGGAAAGGAATTGGTGAAGTTCCAAGTAAAAGCAGTACGCGGATTGGAAGCCAGAAAAGAAGCAAAAGTACAAGTTGGCGATTTGGAAGTTGGTGTTGCCGTAGTAAGCGGCTTGAAGAATGCTTCCATCTTGCTAGAAGAAATACGTAATGGAAGGGACGACCTGCATTTCATAGAAATAATGGCCTGTCCCGGCGGATGTATTAATGGTGGCGGGCAGCCGATTGGCACCACCGAAGAAAAGGTGAAAGCACGTATGGCAACCTTATATGATATTGACGAAAAAGATGCGATTAAAGTATCACATAAAAACCCATATATCGTTGAACTATATGACCGTTTCCTTGGTAAACCATTGGGAGAAAAGAGCCACGAATTGCTACATACCCATTATCAGGAGCGTGAAGTGTATTAATTAAACTAAAACGGCCGAGTGCCATATGCACTCGGCCTTCTACAACTTATGGCACACAATACCAAACATAAGCAATTGGTTTTCACGGTTAAAGACCGCTGTAGAGTGTGTTATACCTGTGTTCGTGAATGCCCGGTAAAAGCCATTAAAATTATTAATGGTCAAGCTACCGTAATTAGTGAGCGCTGTATAGGTTGTGGAAATTGTGTGCAAGTGTGTAGCCAAGGAGCCAAAGTTTTTTTACGACAAATTGATGAAGTAATGGCACTCCTAAAAAGCGGTAAAAAAACCGTAGCTTGTATAGCTCCAAGCTTTCCGGCCGAATTTACCGAATTATCCGACTATAAACAGTTGGTGGGAATGGTACGCACACTTGGATTTGATATGGTGACCGAAGTTGGTTTTGGTGCCGATATGGTTGCCGTAGCATATCGCGAGCGCTTCAAAGATAGAAGTAAACCCGGATTAATCACATCGGACTGCCCTGCAATAGTATATTATGTTGAACATTATCAACCGGAGCTGGTTAAAAACCTAGCCCCCTTTGTGTCGCCCATGGTGGCACTTAGTCGCTACCTAAAACACAAGCATGGCAAAGATCTTCAGGTGGTATTTATCGGACCTTGTGTGGCAAAAAAGGCAGAATCGGATGAAGTGGAATTTGCAATAACATTTACTGAACTTCGTGAAATGTTTGAGCAAACCGGTATCACGGCAAAAAACACCGAGCCTGCAGATTTCGATCCGCCATATTCCGGAAAAGGTGCCGCCTTTTCGATTAGCCACGGACTGCTGCAAAATATGGATGTAGAGCATGATTTGACGCGTTGCGACATCATGGTGGCACAAGGAAGAAGAAACTTTAAAGATGCGATTAGTGAGTTTGCGAAAGGAACACTTAAAGTTCGCCATTTGGAGTTGTTGTGCTGCGAAGGTTGTATTACCGGTCCCGGCATGTCAACAAATGGAGGCAAATATTTGAGGCGTTCCCGAGTTTCCGAATATGTGTCCAAAAAAATGAATCATTTGGATGTTGCCCTTTGGGAACAACATATGAAAGAAGCTGAAGAAGTGGATTTATCCAATGATTTTGCTCCCATGGACAGGCGCTTAAGCAGCCCATCATCCGATAAGGTGGCAGAAGTGTTGTTCAGGATGGGAAAAAACGATCCGGGTGATTATTTGAATTGCGGAGCTTGCGGATACGATACCTGTATTGAACATGCAAATGCGATTGTATTGGGCTTGGCAGAAAATGAAATGTGCCTCCCATTTGCTATAGAAAAGCTGCATCAGTCTATAGAAAAGTTGAATACATCCAACTTGGAACTGGCAAATGCACGTGAAGCCTTGAAACAGTCTGAGAAACTAGCCCATATGGGACAACTTTCGGCAGGAATTGCACACGAGCTAAATAATCCGCTTGGCGTGATTACCATGTTCAGCAATATTTTGCTGGATGAAGCCCATGATGCATCAATGAAAGAAGACTTGGAACTTATTGTAGAACAGGCAGATAGATGTAGAAAAATTGTAGGTGGCTTGCTTAATTTTGCACGAAAAAATCAAGTAAGGCATACAGAGGTAAACCTGAGAAAGTTTGTGGCGAGAAGCCTGCAATCGATAGTTGTACCTGCGAATGTATCTATTGATTTACAAGCTGAGATTAGCAATCCTTATGTGTACCTGGATACGGAACAAATGATGCAGGTGCTTACAAATTTAGAAAAGAATGCAGTTGAATCCATGCCAAATGGCGGGAACTTGACCGTGTTATTAAAAGAAGTAAAAAATGATGTAGAAATTCATATATCGGATAGTGGAAGCGGAATCCCTCAAGAATACATGGAAAAAATATTTACCCCTTTCTTTACGACAAAAGAAGTGGGTAGAGGAACAGGCTTGGGATTGCCACTCTGCTACGGTATTATAAAAATGCATCATGGAAAAATAAATGTGAGTTCGAATGTGGATGCTACAAAAGGCCCTACGGGGACTACATTTGTAATAAGCATTCCACGTAACCCAAAATAGTTAAATGTATAATTCTGATTAAAAATTATTGAAGAAATGAGTAAAGAAAACAAACTTATCCTAATTGTTGACGATGATAGTGATTATTTGTTTCAGCTTGAAACAATGGTAAAAAGCTTTGGATTTGAAGTCATCGCCGCTGAAAGCCAAGCCGAAGCCGAAAATATTCTGGAAACTACTGAGCCTGATTTGGCGATTTATGACCTTATGATGGAACAAGAAGACAGCGGATTTATTCTGGCTTACAGAACGCGTAAAAAATACCCTGATATGCCAATAATTTTAGCATCAGCGGCAACAGCAGAAACCGGATATAATTTTGATCTTTATAACGACGGAAATAAAAACTGGATTAAAGCTGACTTGTATCTCGAAAAAGGAATTCGAGCCGATCAGCTTCACCGTGAGATAAATAAACTACTCAAATTGTAAAACGGTATTTTTAGGGACAACTCAATGAAGTTGTCCCTAATTTTAGTAAATGGTTTTATGGTTAAATAAAATAGAATATATGTACTGACAAATTGAAAAACTAAAAACAATAGATAAATGGCTACATTAAATATTCTGGTTGTTGACGACGAACCCGGAATCCGGGCAGGGATTAACCGAATATTGAAGGATTTTATTGTCAGCTATCCCTTTATGGATGAAGACATTGACTTCCTTCTTATTGATGCGGCAACCGGAGAAGACGCAATTGATATTTTAAACGTCAGACCCATTGACATTGTCCTGCTCGACAATAAATTGCCGGGGATGGACGGCATAGAAGTCTTGGAATATATCAATAAGCAGCAATTTGACCTTGCTGTTATGATGATTACTTCCTATGCTTCACTCGATTTGGCACTTAATGCTACCCAAAGCGGAGCATATAATTTCATGCCAAAACCTTTTACTTCTCAGGAATTGCGTGCCAATATCGAAAACGTATCCAAGTACTTGTTCCTGAAAAGGATGACAAAAAAGATGCAGGCAGAAGGAAAACAAATTCGTTTTCAGTTTTTGTCTGTGCTTTCACACGAACTAAAATCACCCATAAATGCCATTGAAGGCTACTTGAGAATGATGCAGGAAAAGCAAATGGGAGACAGTATCGATGATTATGAACGAATGATTGACCGCTCGCTTGCACGACTGAAAGGGATGCGTAACCTTATCATGGACTTACTTGATTTAACAAAAATTGAATCCGGAAAAAAAGAACGCAAGCTTCGAGAGATTGACTTGAAAGAAGTTGCACAAACTGCAATTGATACCATGGAACCTTACTCGATTCAAAAGAATGTGAAAGTAAATCTGCGCATGGAAGGAAATACCTACTTTTTAGCCGATGCAGATGAAATGGAAATCATTTTTAATAATCTTGTGTCAAATGCAGTGAAATACAATAGAGAAAACGGTTCGGTAGATGTTTTTTTACAAGATGCCGGCGATAAAATGATAGTGACGGTTTCAGATACCGGAATTGGTATGACAAAAGAAGATACTGAGATGATTTTCAGGGATTTTGTGCGAATTAGAAACAGCAAAACAAAAGAAATTACCGGCAGTGGACTTGGCCTTGCCATCACCAAACAAATGGTGGACACCTACAATGGAACTATAGAAGTTGATAGTAAAGTTGACATAGGTTCAAGTTTCATCGTATCTTTGCCACGTCAATAAGCGTAAACATTACGTAAAGACGGAACAAACAAAAAAAATAGAACAAAATTGAATAAAATACATATTTAGGTAATAAAGAACCTAAATCCAAGTTAAGCAAAGTCAAAAAAGAATATTAAAATATAAAAGAAATGAAATTTACACCTGAGACTTATAAAATTCCTGATGAGTCCATGAAGCCGTTTATTGACGATCAGGAGATATGGGATTTTTTGAATGAAGCCCGTCCCGATATGGAGACCGTCAAGGCAGTGGTGGAAAAGTCCTTAAATAAGAATCGCTTGAATCTTGCTGAAACAGCTATATTATTAAAAGCCGATCAGCCTGAAATGATTGAACTAATTAAGCAGGGAGCCCGCACACTTAAAGAAAGAGTTTACGGAAAACGCATTGTGCTTTTTGCACCTTTATATGTGGGTAATTTTTGCTCAAACAATTGTCGTTATTGTGGTTTTAAGGCATCAAACAAAGATGCGATTCGAAAAACACTTAATCGCGAAGAGCTTATTGCCAATGTGGAAGCCCTGGAAGAGCACGGACAAAAACGTCTGATTCTTGTTTTTGGCGAACACCGTACTTATTCGGCTGAATTTATCGCAGATAGCGTACGAGAGGTATACAAAGTGAAAAAAGGACCCGGAGAAATCCGTAGGCTCAATATCAATGCTGCACCTTTTGATATTGAAGGCTTTAAAACCATTCATGAATCCGGCATTGGAACTTATCAAATCTTCCAAGAAACCTATCATCATCCCACGTATGAAATTTGTCATCCGTCAGGTAAAAAAGCCGATTATGATTACCGATTAACCTCGCTCGACCGCGCTATGGAAGCCGGTATTGATGACGTAGGTATCGGAGCATTATTCGGTCTTTACGATTGGCGTTTCGAAGTGCTTGCGTTGGTACGTCACGTAAACCATTTGGAAGCATGCTATAATGTGGGACCGCATACAATTTCATTCCCACGCATTCAAGATGCATTGGAATATGATTTGGATAATCAATACGAGGTAAATGATGAAGAATTTACCCGCTTGGTTGCCATATTACGTTTGGCTGTGCCTTATACAGGTTTAATTTTAACAGCACGTGAGCCCGAACATATCCGACGCGAAGTATTGTCATTTGGTTGCTCACAAATTGATGCCGGTACCAAATTGGAAATTGGTGCATATGCCGATGATCCAACCGTAGATCAGAATTTGTCCAAAGAACAGTTTAAGATTAATGACGACCGTACATTGAATGAAGTAATCGATGAGCTCATAGAAGATGATTATATCCCTTCATTTTGTACCGCTTGTTATCGCAAAGGAAGAACCGGACAACATTTTATGGAGTTTAGCGTGCCCGGATTTATCAAAAGATTCTGTACACCAAATGCCTTACTGACGCTTGCAGAATACATCATGGACTATGCAACGGACGAAACCGCAAAAAAAGGCTGGGACTTGATAGATAGATCAATTGCAGATATGGATGACCCACGCTATGAAAAGATGGTAACCGATCGTATCGAACGCATTAAACAAGGTGAAAGAGACTTGTATTTTTAATAGTAGAGCTTGACTCTGCTTGCACTAAATTGTTATGGCAAAAGGTAAAGACCTAAAACCACATATTGGTATTTTCGGTCGGCGAAATAGTGGAAAAAGTTCCATTATTAACTTGATTGTTGACCAAGAAGTAGCGATTGTATCGGATGAACCGGGTACAACTACCGATCCCGTTAAGAAATCAATAGAGATTCCGGGTATCGGTCCATCCATTATTGTGGATACAGCAGGTATTGACGATATAGGAGAGCTGGGAGAAAAGCGGATTCAAAAAACTTATGCAGCCCTCAAAACCATTGATGCTGCCATATTGGTTATTACGCACAACGAGTTTGGCTTTTATGAAAAAGAACTAATCAAACAATTTCATGAGTATGCCATCCCTTTTTTAATCCTGCACAACAAAGAAGATTTAGTTCCTATTGACACTATCACCCGTGAAAAAATCAAGGATTATTGCAATGTACCGATTATAAGCTTTACAACCTTGCATAAAGGCTTTATTTCGAAGCTTACCGATGAGTTGAAACGCTTGATTCCGGCTACAGTTTACCAACGTCCTTCTTTATTGGCAGGGATAGTGAATGAAGGCGATCATATTTTACTTGTTGCACCCATTGATGAGGCTGCTCCGGAAGGACGGCTCATACTGCCGCAAGTGATGTCCATACGTGATGTGCTGGATAATAACTGTATATGTACCGTACTGCAAGATCATCAGTTGCAAGATTATTTTGACAGGCAAATGCCACGACCGGATTTGATTATTACCGATAGCAAGGTGTTCGGTTTTGTGAATCAAATAGTGCCTTCAGATATTCCACTTACAAGTTTTAGCATTGTGTTTGCCCGCCTTAAAGGCGATTTTGAAAAATATATGGAAGGCACTCCTGCCATAGAAGCCTTGAAAGATGGGGATCGGGTGTTGATTCTTGAGTCGTGTACGCATCAGATTAGCTGTGACGACATAGGAAGGCACAAAATACCTCGTTGGATTACAGACCATACCGGGAAAAAATTGAGCTTTGAGGTGGTTTCGGGGCTGAACGATATTTCGGATTTGCATTCCTACAGTATGGTCATTCAATGCGGTGGCTGCGTGGTAACACGCAAACAGCTTCTCAATCGACTGAAACCCGCTATTGATGCGGGAATACCCGTAAGTAATTACGGAATGACAATCGCCTATATCAATGGTATTTTTGACCGTGTTGTTGAGCCTTTTCGTAAAGTAAAATGAGTGAATTAGAAAAAATATTAGAAAAAGAAGATTTCTCCAAAGAAGATTTGCTGCGATTGTTGTCGGCTAAGCCGGGTGCAGAAACAGATCTTGTTTTGGCAAAAGCACTAGAGGTAAAAGCAAAAACCGTGGGTAGAAATGTGTATCTGCGCGGCTTGATTGAGTTGTCAAATGTATGCAGTAATAATTGCTATTATTGCGGCATTCGTGCTGCCAATAAATTTGTGGAACGCTATACCTTGTCTGAAGAACAAGTGTTGGATGCGGCTGTTTTTGCTTGGGAACAAGGTTTTGGTTCACTCGTTATACAAACCGGAGAACAAAGAGGTCCAAAATTTGTGAATTGTATTGATGACTTACTTCGTAAGATTCACAAGCTGACAAATAACGAACTTTCCATCACACTTTCCTGCGGCGAACAACCTTTGAAGGTATATAAGCAGTGGATTGAAGCCGGTGCACACCGTTATTTGTTCCGTATTGAAACCACAAATCCTGAGTTGTATTATAAGATACATCCAAAGGACAAACACCATGCATTTGAAAACCGCCTTAAGGCATTACAGGATTTGCGTACTGCTGGTTATCAGGTTGGTACAGGCGTGATGATTGGCCTTCCCGGTCAAACTTTAAGCGATTTGGCAGACGACCTCTTGTTTTTCAAGTTAATTGATATTGATATGGTAGGCATGGGTCCATATATCGAACATGCTGATACACCTCTTTATGCTTATGTGCATGAATTATTGCCTACAGAAGAGCGCTTCAGACTTGGGCTACTGATGATTGCCGTTTTGCGGTTGTTGATGCCTTATATCAATATTGCGGCTTCAACAGCCTTGGAAACATTGGATGATTTGGGCAGACAAAAAGGAATTCTAGCTGGTGCCAATGTGGTAATGCCGAATTTAACGCCGGTGACAAATCGTAAGCAATACTTGCTGTATGATAATAAACCCAATTTGGATAAAGATGCTACTTTAAGTACCCAAAGCCTTAGTGCAACCATTGAGGAAATAGGCGAAAGCATTTGTTTGTACAAACCCGGCGACTCCATACATTTTATCAGAAGAACCCAAGAGTAATTTTTTATGCTACCCTAACGGATAGTCAGCTTTGAGATATTATTTCCGTATCTCCTTTATTGGCTTATAGCTGTGCTATTTTGGATGCTAATCCGTTCAATCAGGCTTGGCGAAAAAATACTTTAGTCCGATTTGAAGCAGCATAGAGTTTGACAAATTTCTTGTAGCAAATACAGTTTCGTTTGCCGAATAATGATTGATTGTTTCATAATAAGATTGGTTAAAACTCGCCAGATAACTGCCTTTCACATAAACGTCAACTTTCTTTTTTATACGATATCCTGTAGTAAGGCTTGGTTCCATACTAAAATTAAGCTTTGATGGAATATATCCGTAGGCTCTCGTAGAGTCCGGTATTGTTGAATCAAAATTATTGTCACCCGGAAAACCTGAAACATTATCCCCCCATCCCAATATTGGCTGATCTCCTGCATAATCGCGCGAGATTATCAAATTGAAACCAATTTCAGGTTTGATGAATATTTTATCATTTGCTAGTAAAAACTCTATTCCAAATCGAAGTGGAATCATCCAGCTTTTCTGACCACTGCCCATTGATAAAGATTTACCTGCCTTAAAAGTGTTGTAGTTGTATTCGACCATTGGGAGTGATGAATACAAGCCATAAAATCCTGTTTCAACCGTATATGCATCCTGTTTAAACCCAATATAACCGCCAAAAACTCCTCCAATTGAAGATTGCGTTAAAGTTTGTGCTTTACTGTTTATATAATTATATCTTTCGAATAGTCCACCATTTTCGTATCCAAGATAAAACCCGTTTTGAGCCATACTCGTAAGCGAAACAAGGATAGTTGTAAGGATTATAAATAATCTTTTCATGTCTTTTGTTTTTGGTTTGTTATGCTGTGATAACGCTTTGCAATTTCAAAAATTATTTTGCTCCAAAAAATATTTTATCAGAAGAACCCAATAAAATATTTTTATTCTACCATTACAGATTTTGATAGGTTACGCGGGCTGTCTACATTACTGCCTCTTAGTACTGCAATATGATATGCCAATAATTGCAATGGAATGGATGCAAGCAGAGGTACCAGCATTTCTTCCGTTTCAGGAATTTCAATTACATAATCGGCTAAGGAGGCTACTTCCGTATCTCCTTCGGTAACAATGGCGATTATGCGACCCTTACGGGCTTTTACCTCTTGTACGTTATTCAAAACCTTTTCATAAGTGCCTTTATTGGTAGCTATGACCACCACCGGCATCTCCTTGTCTATGAGTGCGATGGGACCGTGTTTAATTTCTGCGGCAGGATAGCCTTCGGCATGTATATAAGAAATTTCTTTTAGCTTTAATGCGCCCTCCAATGCGATTGGAAAATTATATCCTCTTCCGAGATAGAGGAAATTGCGCACATCTTTAAATTTTTTGGCTATTTCCAGTGTTTTTTCACTTTGTTGTAGTGCTTTTTTCACTTTCTCGGGTATGAGTGACAGTTCGGTAATGATTTCCATCAGCCGGCTACGGCTTTTGCTCCCCTTGAGCTGTGCCATGCGCAATGCCATTAATGTTAATACGGTCAGCTGTGCCGTAAATGCCTTGGTGGAGGCAATACCAATTTCAGGTCCGGCATGGGTATAGCTTCCTGCATGGGTTAAACGGGCAATCGACGAGCCAACGACATTGCAAATGCCTAAAATGGTAGCTCCTTTAGCTTTTGCCATTTCTATTGCGGCTAAAGTATCGGCAGTTTCTCCGGATTGGGAAATGGCAATAACCACATCTTGTTCGTGGATAATGGGGTTGCGATAACGAAATTCGGAAGCATATTCCACCTCAACGGCTATGCGGGCAATATCTTCAAAAAGATATTCACCAACCAAGGCAGCATGCCAAGAAGTGCCACAGCCAACAATAATAATGCGTTCGGCATTCAGCATTTTGGTTTCATATTCCAATATACCCCCAAGACTTATTAAACCGGCTTCTGCATGCAATCGACCGCGCATGCTGTCAAGAATTGACTGTGGCTGCTCAAATATTTCTTTCAGCATAAAATGCTCATAACCACCCTTTTCGAGTGTGGTTAAACTGGCTTCGAGCGTTTCTACATAAGGTGTCTTTTCCTTATTTTGAATGGTCTTTATCTTCAGCCCTTCCTGCAGATTTATCTTTGCCACCTCTTCGTCCTCAAGATAAATCACGTTTTTTGTATGACTGATGATGGAAGTTGCATCAGATGCAATGAAAAATTCATCTTTGCCAATACCAATCATCAAGGAGCCGCTTTTACGTGCCGCAAAAATAGTATCAGGCTCATTTTTTGACATAATGACAATGGCATATGCACCTACAATATGATTTAATGCCAAACGTATGGAGTCGAAAAGATTGGTTTGGTTGTGCTTTTGAATATCTTCGATCAGATTTACCAAAACCTCTGTATCTGTTTGAGATTTAAAGCTATATCCTCTGTTTTGCAGCTCTTTTCGCAGGCTGGAATAGTTTTCTATTATCCCGTTATGTATCAAGGCAATAGTTCCTGATTGCGAGATTTGCGGATGTGCATTGAGGGTGCTGGGCTCTCCGTGTGTAGCCCATCGCAAATGTGCCATGCCAATATTTCCTTGCTGCTCGTCAGTGCTAAGCTGTTTGCTTAGTTCGGATACACTGCCCTTGGTTTTATGACATTTTAAAGTTTTGTTGGCCAAAGCCAGTCCTGCACTGTCGTAGCCTTTGTATTCCATACGTTTTAAACCGTCAATAAGAATAGGATAGGCCTCTCGATGGCCGATATATGCAATAATTCCACACATGAGTTTTGTTTTTTACAAGAAAATGAAAGCCGGCTTAAAGCCTGTTATCTTACCTGCTTAATTCATGAATTTAATTTTGAGAAATTTTAAGGCCTGAGCCGTGAAGCTGTAGCCAACTACTGCGAACAACTCATAACGTATAAAATTGCCAAAATTAAATTAAAATTCATTTTATAATAAACGCTTTTAAAATTACTATAAAATCTCCTAATGCATTGTTCATAAGCTTATTACAATTAAGTTAGATTGACAAGCTTATGAATTGGTGAATTATGCAGGCTTAGTCTTTCACCACGCTATAGTTGATAATCAGTCGCAAAGGACTTTGTCCTTCCTCAGCGGGATTAGGTCCGTTAATAATAAAACGGTTTGGACGTGCAGCTGCTCCCATAACGGATAGCTGAAGTCCGTAATTTTCAAAATCTTCGCCTGTATCTACCATATCTTGCACATATTGTGTAAGACGGAATTGATACGCATTTTGATTACGCACATAACCTCCTCCGAAATAATCTTCCCCACTACTCTGATCTTCAAGCACTCGATATTTATTATCCTCAATAATACGCATTAAGCTAAGTTTGAGGGGTGCAGTATAAATGGCGGTATCCACTATATGGGCGGGGATTATCAGTTTTGCTTCGTTGATAATAATACTGCCTTGAATATTTCTGGCAAAATGCTGAAGTTCGGTAAATTTTATCTTTGTTTTTATACCTCCACTTCCTTGAACATACAACAGTTGCTCACCCAAGGTAGTATCTCCGTCTAAAACCTGACTTTTTAACTGGGGGTCTGCATGCTGATAGCCAAGATGGTCAAAGGTATTAAATCGTGCTTCGGCTGCACTGATTGCATAATCGTAACGAAGCGAATCGCGTTCTGCATTTTTATAATAAAGTGTCATGCGTGACAAGCTTAAGGGCAGGTCGAACATAGAAAGTGCACCTCCGCTTGAAACGGCTTCTGCCTCAAGATATAACCCCTTAAAAAAGGCTTTGAAAGCGGTGTCGGATGCCACATGATTTTCTGTTGCCGTAATCAGCTTTTCTCCTAAGGAGTTACTTATTTTATCCAGCCGGATACGAATTAATGGGGGTAAGGTATCTTCGTGAAACGGATACAAACTCATTGGCCTAGGGTTAAAGCTTTGTTCAGCTAATAGTACCGATGATTTTTCCAGCGTTCGCGTTGAATAATATGCCGAATCGGGATGTATGCTTTCCAGCAGCTCATAGGCACGTAAGGTTTGGGTAGCCATAGTATCGCCATAATAGCCGCTATATGCCAATTGAAGCACCAATGAATCAAGCTGTGCATTTTCACCAAAATCATGTTTTGTGGTTGACAGCCGCAGCTGTGTATAAAATCCGGCAACCGTAGTGCCAAATATAGGGTCTGTCATACTACCCAATAACACACGCTCGGGCTTGTCGGTACGTATGGAATCTTCCAAATAACTCATTGCCGAGATATGTATCGTATCGGTATGAAATAAGCTGATTAAGTCTTTGTCAGGCTGAATGCTTTCGCCAATTTGACCCGGTTTTTTTGAACATGCCTGAAACATCAAGTTCAGCGCCAGCAGGTAAAAGAGAATTCCAACTCTTGGTTTACCTAATGTAAAATTATTCACACTGTGATTTTTAGTTTTACTTTGCTTCTATCAAACTCTCATAAAACTCATTGTAGGCGTCAATATAATCCTCTCCGGGATGATGAAGAACGGGTTTCTTCTTTTCTTCAACAAATTTAAGCAGTTCAGGATTCACTTTGTCGCTTGCAATGATGATGGCATCAGAATATTCTATTGCCGCTTTGCTGATGTTAACGTAATTTGCTTCTTTATAGTATTTAAGATCCTTGGCTGTGATGCCCGGAAGCTTAATTTTTTTATCGAAGCCTTCTTTGAAACTTTCTTTAAAGTCGTCATCATAAAGGGAATAAATCACTTTTGAGTCTTGGAAAAGTGGATTATCTTTAAATGCTTTTTTAATATAAATTGGCACTAAAGACGACATCCAGCCATGGCTGTGTACGATATCCGGACCCCAGCCGAGTTTTTTAACAGTTTCGATAACCCCTCTGGCGAAAAATATTGTACGCTCGTCGTTATCTTCGAAAAATTTTCCTGCTTTATCTTTTATTGTAAATTTACGATGAAAGAAATCTTCATTGTCAATGAAATAAACCTGCATACGGGCTTGTTGTATGGAAGCTACCTTGATGATAAGCGGATGGTCGGCATTATTGATAATCAAATTCATGCCTGATAACCGAATCACTTCGTGTAACTGATTGCGCCGCTCGTTGATATTGCCAAATCGTGGCATAAAAGTTCGTATCTCTTTTCCTCTCTCTTGTATCCCCTGTGGCAAATGCCGACATATTTTACTCATGTGAGTTTCTTTGAGATAAGGCTTGATAGCTTGTGCAACATAAAGAACCTTTGCTTTTTCCATTATAATATAAGCTTGATGAATGTTAATGAACGAATTGCAAAGATAACATAAAAAAAATGGTTATACAACCTACGACTTCACGACAATATTTTGGAAGCGAGTAAAATGTCCATGAAACAAACGAGCAAAACAGGAAAATAAAATCATGTTTGCGGTTCGTTGTAAAATAAACTAACGCCTTGTGTCAGCTAAATTTAGCCGCGTACAAACAATGCCTTGATGATATCCATTGCCATGCCCGGATTTTCTTTAAGTCTGCGCGTGGAATAGGCAAACCATTGCTCTCCGAAAGGTACATATACGCGTAAACGATGTCCGGCTTTGATAATCTCGGAACGGAGCTGAGGCGTTACCCCATAAAGCATTTGAAATTCATATTTCTCAAAAGGAACATGGTGTTTTTCAATGAGCTTATACGAGCCTTCCACAAGCTTTCTGTCATGTGTGGCAATGCCGGGGTAAATTCCATGCTCAAACATAAAGTCGATTTCTTTGAGAAATTGATCGTTGATCTCCTCATACTTTTTGAATGCAATCGACTCAGGTTCAATGTAAATACCTTTGCACAAACGATAATTTAACGGAGCTTCTTCCGTATGCATATCGAGCATATTGTTTATGTCGTCCATGGTGCGGCGGAGATATGCTTGCAGCACCAATCCCACATTTGTTGGGAATTCAGCCTTTAAACGCCTGTAGAGGTCAATCTCCAAATCCACACACTGCGAATCCTCCATGTCGATGCGGATGAAATTGTTGTATGATGCAGCTTTGGCAACAATTTCTCGGATGTAATTGTAACATACCTCTTTGTCAATCAGCAAACCAAACATGGTGGGCTTGAGTGAATAATTCCCGTTAATATTCTCTTTTTCAATGGTTTCAATGATTTGGAGGTACTGGTTTTTATTATCTTCAGCCTGACTTAATTCGGTAATAAATTCGCCTAATAAGTCGATGGTAACCATCATGCCTTCCGCATTGAGCTTCTTGCTTACAGTAATGGCATCTTGAATGGTCTTACCTGCAATGTAACGTTTTGAAAAAATCCAAACAAGCTTTTTGGGCATATAAGGAAGTAATGCCGCAATGAATTTATTGAACCACATCATAATGAGTAAAATTTAATGTTTTATTTCAGTTTCTTATTGCGAAATTAATAAAAGGATTCATCTTGTTAAGAAATTCACACGAAAAAATTGTTTTAGGCGGTATTAAACAAGTTATTGGTAAGCTTTTTGCCAATTGTGCCGCAATTCATTACTTGAATAGTACAATTTACTTCTGCGTTACGACAACATGTCATAAAGAATTTCAGGAACAACAGCTTTTACCATGGAAGAGGTATAAATTTTGATAATTTTGCAGAAATATGATTCCATATTGTAATCTTAATTTTTGCGGTATGGCAATGAATCAAACTGCATTTGGACTATGGAATTTCAAAATTGATGAACAAATTTTAAAAAAATGAAAATTATTGGACTCGGCAACGCATTAATCGACATACTCACCATGGTTGATGATGAACAATTATTAGAAGCTTTAGGGCTTCCCAAAGGGAGTATGCAGTTGGTGGATGCGACTAAATCGACAGAGGTACAAGAGCGCACCCATCATTTAAGAAAGCAAAAGGCTTCGGGAGGCTCAGCTTCCAATACCATTCACGGGCTTGCACGTTTGGGTTTGGAAACTGCTTTTATAGGCCATGTGGGACAAGATGAAACCGGTGATTTTTTTGAAGAAGATATGCGTGCTGCCGGCATAAAACCATTTCTTTTCCGCAGCGATTCTCCCAGCGGCATTGCCAATGCCCTTATCACTTCTGATGGTGAGCGCACCTTTGCTACCTATCTGGGGGCAGCCATTGAGCTAAGCGATACACATATGAGCCCCGAATTGTTTAAAGGCTATGATGTATTGTATGTTGAAGGATATATGGTTCAAAATGAGCCGATGCTGGTGCAGGCAATGAAACTGGCAAAACAAGAAGGCTTAAAAATTGCTTTGGACCTGGCAAGCTATAATGTGGTTGAAGATAATCTGGAGCTTTTAAAACGGCTTTTGACGGACTATGTGGACATAGTGTTTGCAAATGCCGAAGAAGCGAAAGCATTTACCGGAAAAGAAGCAGAAGAAGCCTTAAACATATTGTCTGAATATTGTGAATATGCCATCGTGAAATTGGGCGCTCAAGGCTCGCTGATTAAATTTGGCGATGAAGTTGCAAAAATCGGGGTAATTGATGTGAAGCCTATTGATACCACCGGTGCGGGCGACCTGTTTGCAGCAGGATTTTTATATGGTTATGCCAAAAATTGGTCCCTTGAAAATGCCGGGAAATTGGGAGCCTTGCTTTCAGGTCGTGTAATTGAGATTATTGGACCTAAAATGGACAATCAACTTTGGGAAACTATATTTACCGAGATTGATGATATAAAACCTTGATTATCAGGGTTAGAAGTATAAATAAGCTGTGAGTGTTTTACGAATGGAAATTGTATAAGGCTTGACCTTTCCGATAATATTGTGTTACTTTGTTTTAGATTTCTAAAATCAACAAACAACAGAAGCTGCTGTTATGCGAAGAAAACGGGATATCATTATTAGTGGCTTTTCAAAATTACTGAAGGAGGAGAAGTTAAAACTTGTTGCTGAGTATTTTGAAAACCCGGGTGAGGTGATTAGCTTGCTTAAAAGTTTTTGGCATTCGGATGCGAGTCAGCAAAAACTTTTTGATGAGTTCAGCGAAAACACCATTACCAATTTTTATATCCCTTACGGCATTGCTCCCAATGTGGTAATTAACGGGCGTACGTATCTGGTTCCCATGGTAATTGAGGAAAGCTCGGTAGTTGCGGCAGCTTCTGCGGCAGCTAAATTTTGGAGCGAACGTGGTGGTTTTCATTCTGAGATTATATCCACCACCAAAGTAGGGCAAGTGCATTTTAGCTGGGCTGGTAAAAGCGAACTTCTTCTTAGCTTAATGCCGCAAATCAAAAAGCATTTGATAAAATCTGTTCATCATATTACCGAAAATATGGTGAAGCGCGGAGGCGGAATATTGGATATCGAATTGAAAGATATGCATCATCTTATTCCGGATTACTATCAACTGCATGTAACTTTTGAAACCAAAGACTCGATGGGAGCGAATTTCATAAATTCCGTCCTTGAAGAGTTTGGTCAGCAATTGAAGCTGTTTATGGCAGAGCAGGTCGAGTTGAGCGATATTGAGCGTGAAATCGACATTATCATGGCAATTTTAAGCAATTATACCCCTGAATGTGTGGTAAAAACATGGGTCGAATGTCCATTAAATGAGCTTGCCAATATCGATGCAGATATGGAAGGAGAGGCATTTGCCCGTAAGTTTGAAAAAGCGGTACAAATTGCGCATGTGGATGTGTATCGAGCCACCACGCACAATAAAGGAATTTATAACGGGATTGATTCCGTGGCAATTGCCACCGGAAATGATTTCCGAGCCATTGAAGCGGCCGGACATGCCTATGCCGCCCGAAAAGGCAGCTACCAAAGCTTATCGTATGTAGAAATTGAAGACGATATATTCCGCTTTGTTTTGGAAGTCCCCATGGCGGTGGGTACAGTAGGAGGATTGACTTCACTGCATCCTTTGGCAAAGCAATCGCTTGAGCTGTTAGGAAATCCAACGGCTCCCGAATTAATGATGATTGCATCGGCAATGGGCTTGGCAAATAATTTTTCTGCTGTTAAATCGCTTACAACAAAAGGAATACAAGTTGGGCATATGAAAATGCATTTGTATAATATTTTGAATCATTTTAAAGCAAATGATAACGAAAGAAATGCCGCTTTAGATTATTTTAAAGACCACAAAGTTTCATTTGCAAGTGTAGGAAAATATATTGCTTCCCTTCGAAAATAATATTGTGACAAATTATCATTCCCACGGAAAATTACTGCTGACGGCAGAATATCTTGTGCTTCGCGGAGCAAAAGCCTTGGCCTTGCCCACTGTTTTCGGTCAATCGTTAAATGTCGTTCAAGAAGAAAGCTCGGGTTATTCATACCTCAACTGGTTTGCGCATGCCCCGGACAAGCCTTGGTTTCGAACTTCTTTCGAACTTCCTTCACTCGATATCATCGCTACAGACGATCGACCAAAAAGTGCGACTTTACAACTCATTTTATTGACTTTGCAGCAGCTGAAGCCGGATTTGCTGGACGGCAGCACAAGTTATCGCGTTGTTACACGCATGAATTTTGAGCCGGAATGGGGCTTGGGCTCCAGCTCCAGCTTGATAGCAAACCTTGCCAAATGGAGTGGAGTGAATCCGTATACCCTCTTGAACTTTAGTATCGGTGGCTCGGGATATGACCTGGCATGTGCCAACGTAAAAGCTCCCATTTTTTATGAATTTAACCATTTAAAGCCTTTGGTAAAAGACAGTAATTTTGCTCCTCCATTTGCGGATAAATTGTTTTTTGTGTACAGTGGACGTAAACAAGACAGTGCACAAAGTGTGCGTAACTTCAATGAAATGACTGAAGATAGTGAGCTTTCCGAAACAATCTCAGAAGTCTCGGCGATTTCGGAGGCAGCAGCCCGCTGCACTGATTTTGATGAATTTTGTAAGCTGATGGATACGCATGAACAGATTATTTCTGCCTTATTACTGCAGCCAACAATAAAAACAGCATATGCTGATTTTAATGGCTCATTAAAATCTTTGGGAGCTTGGGGAGGTGATTTTCTTCTTGCCATGAGCAAAGAAGGAGAAGCAGCGGTACGGGAATATTTTCAATCAAAAGGGAAAACTATTTTGTTCCCTTATAATGAAATGGTAAAACAAGCTTAACAGTACATTTAACAACATACCTTCAGTAAAGCCTATGCAAGCGCATGTGAATCCGGAAAAAAACTATTTAGAACAAGCTATATCGCCTGCCCAATTACGTAACAGCAGTGGAAAAGTGGCTTGGCAAAGCCCATCAAATATTGCCATCGTAAAATATTGGGGCAAACATGGGATTCAGCTTCCGCGAAATCCTTCTATCAGCTTTACATTAAATAATGCATTTACTCGTACTCAGATTCAGTTTTCGCCAAAAGATTCAGCCGGTATCAGCCTTGATTTTAAGTTTGAAGGTAAAGAAAATCCTTCTTTTGAACAAAAACTAAGCCAATATCTACATAGCACCTTGCCTTTTTTTCCTTTTTTGGAAGCACTGAAGCTAGTTATAGAAAGTGAAAACAGCTTTCCGCATTCTTCGGGGATAGCTTCTTCTGCTTCTTCCATGAGTGCAGTTGTTATGTGCCTTCTTGATATTGAAAATCAACAGCTTAATACTTCACTTAAGCCTTTGGACTTACTGCAAAAAGCCTCTTATTTTTCTCGATTGGCTTCCGGAAGCGCTGCCCGTTCGGTTTTTCCGTACGCATCGGTATGGGGTAAGACCGAAGCAATTAATGGCAGTAGTGATTATTTCGGAATAGGTATTGCAGATGAGCTTCATCCTGTTTTTAAAAGCTTTAGAAACAGTATTCTCATTGTCAGCTCGGGCACCAAGTCTGTGTCAAGCAGTGCAGGCCACGCTTTGATGGAAGGAAATCCATATGCAGCTATGCGTTATCAATCCGCAACTGCCAATGCCAATGAGCTTTTTGCTGTATTACAAAAGGGTGATATTGAACGATTTATTGAAATAGCGGAATCGGAAGCATTGCAGCTGCATGCATTGATGATGTCCTCTTCTCCTTCCTATATACTGATGAAGCCAAACAGCTTATCAATTATTTCTGCGGTACGTGATTTTCGTAAACAAAGTGGAATTCCTTTATGTTTTACGCTGGATGCAGGACCAAATGTACATTTGTTATATCCGGAAGAGTATCAGCAAGATGTTAGACAATTCATTGATTCTGAGCTGTTGACATATTGTCAAAATGGATTGAAAATTGATGATTTGGTAGGTGAAGGACCGCAAAAAGTGATATAAAATGGAATCAGGAAGAAAAAGCTTTTTCGGGAAATTAATGTTGTTTGGAGAACATACGGTTGTCACCGGCTCTTCGGCTTTATTAAGTCCTTTACGGTTGTTTTCAGGCACTTGGTCTACCAAAAACATAAATACCGTCTTACAGCATCAGCTAAAAATTTATGTCGATTATCTTACTTCCAATCAAGCCATATTTCCATTTTTAGATTTTTTGGCTTTATCGGAATTTATGGAAGAAGCTGTTTTCTTCGATTCGGATATCCCTCAGAATTACGGTGTAGGCAGCTCCGGTGCATTGGTTGCCGCCTTATACGAAAAAATAAAAAAAGATGAGGTTCAGGATGTAGACATTCTTCAGCAGCGTTTTGCAGTCATGGAGAGCTTTTTTCATGGAAATAGTTCCGGCATTGACCCCTTGGCATCTTATTTGAATCGTCCTTTGTACATGCAAGCCGGGCAAGGAATTACATTCCCCGAATTGGATGAAAGCCGCCTGTTGAAGAATGTGTGGTTATTTGATAGCGGTATAGAAGTTTCCACCGGACCTTTAGTGGCATATTTTAGGGAGCAGCTGATGTCGTATCGCTTTTATAAAGCACTAAAGGGGGAGCTTTTAGTTGCTGTTGACCGTGCGATTCAAGCAAAGCTGACGGAGGATGAAGAGGAAGTGTTGGAAGCTGTAAAAGTAATTTCTACATTTCAGCTCAGGCACTTTTTACCTATGATACCTGATTCAGTTCGTGGCTTTTGGGAAGATGGTTTGTCAAGCTCAAACTATTTCATGAAGCTTTGCGGGGCAGGAGGCGGAGGCTATTTCTTGGTTTTTGCAAACGACTTCCAACATATTCCGGAAGCGCCTAAAGGCATGAAAATCATAAGTCCTTTATCACCTGCTTAATTCATGAATTTAATTTATAAAAAACAGCTTTTTAAATTACCACTAAAGTCTACTAACACACAGAATATAAGCATATTACGATAAATTTAGATTTACTAGCTTATGAATTGGTGAATTATGCGGGATTAATTTAATATCCCTCTTTGCTAAGCTGATCTAGCAATTGTTTCGCTTGTTTCTGATTCGGTTGTATTTGTAATGCCCGTTTCAAATATGTAACAGAAAGATGAGGCATATCTGTTGCAGCATGATAAGAGGCCAAATTTAGTAGAGCTTGCAAATTGTCCGGATTCAAACGCAAGGCTTGGGAATAGCTTTGATACGCTTGTTGTATGTTTTCCAATGCAAGTTCGCAATAGCCTAAATTCACCCATGCCATATCATTGCGCGGATATTCGTTGATGATACGGGCAAAAACACGCTTGGCTTCTTCAATGCGATCCAATGAAACCAATAAAGTGCCGTATTTATTCTGAAAATCAAGCTGATAAGGAGCCAGATCTACGGCTTTTGAATAGTAAATTAAACTTTCTTGAATTTGTTTCTTGTTTTCATAAGCCTGCCCTATGCGATATGCTGTCCATGCATCCGTATTATCAAATGGAACACCTTTTAACCAGTCGTTGAGTATCAGTTCTTTGCCGTTATTTTTAACCAGTTTGATAATGCTGGAATATTGCTCATTGAGGAAGAAATACTGTACCCTTGCTTTAAAAATTGCTTCTTCGGTTTTTCTATGTGTCGGTCTTAAAAACCGTGCTGCAGAATCCAAATAAAGTGGATAAGGCTCAAATGTTTCATATTCACGTAAATATCCCATTGCTTTTGTAAGCGGATCCGTCTCCGGATTATTAATGGCTTTCAGTCCTTTTAATACTTTCTTTCCTTTTGGGTCTTTTTTTGGATTAATAATTTTATGATCGGTGATAATGACATGCGGAATATCTCTGCTGTCACGTTTAAGCATATGGCATGAAACACAATTATGTTCATGCTCTTGGCGCTCTTGGTAGGGCAGGCTGCACACCATTTTCTTTTCGGTTGTATGGCAGTTTGCACTGCTGTTGTTGTAGCGTGTCACATCGGTTTCTTGCACCGGAAAATGTGGGTTATGGCAGTCGATACAGGACATATCTCCTCCGCTTTGAGTGTAACAGCGGCTGTCTGTCATGCGCTCCATATGCGATGCCATGATTAAATCGTCTACCCCGCCCTCAAAAACCGGCATAAAAATATCCATAATATTGGTTAAGGCTTTGCCCGGCTTGTAGTCGTAGAAGTTTTTTCCGGGCTTCAGCACCATGGTGCCTTGCAGATGGCAGCGGGCGCATACATCATTTTGGAGTCGCTTTGAAAGCCGTTTCGGGTTTACGATGCTGTAATCAATAAATTGCGAGGTATCCACTAAAATATTTTTTCTTTTAAGCTCCACATGTATGGATGCCGGTCCGTGGCAACGCTCACAGTCAATCCCTTCCGGCACATGGTCATATTTATTTTCGGAGCCCGAAACCAAAGCCGGCAAGCCGTTATGACATGAAATACATTCTAAGCCGAGCTGCCGGTTAAAACGGTTGTTGTTTCCGTCTTCGAAGCCGGGAGGTAAATCAAAACGCTGGCTTTGCGTATAATATGTAAACGGAATTTGATGCAAATAGCCGTTGATGGAAAATATATGCGAATTGGTATGATTGCCTGAGCCAATTACATAGGTAACGCGCTCGAGGCGCTGATGGATGGTATCTTCATTTTCAAGCCGAAACTCCCGCACATACATGGTACTGTCACGCCAAAAAGGTTGATAATAGAGGTTTTTATAGCTATCGTAAATAATGGAATCGGGTGCAATCACTGCATCACTTTTGCTGGGAGTAGCTCTTCCAAACGAGCGACCCATGCCGGTACGCATATAGCTTTCATTAATTAGAAAATGGCACTCAAGACAGGTATTCATGCCTACATAATATGCACTATCATGAAAATTAAGATAAGGCTCATCTGCTATGACAGCAGATTGATAAGAAAGTAGTGGCTCTTCTTCCGTGCATCCAATAAAAACGGATAAAAGGCTGAATATCAGTATGTGATACGATAGTCGCATAGGCAATTCAAGCAAAAAGTAGGTATATTTGCTTTTACAAAAATAGGAAAAGCAGGCTTGATATCACACAAAAGAAATTTTGAACAGCTGAATTGGATGTCTTGAAGCAGAAAACACTTCGCTTTTATACAATTTTCGGCAGAGCAGTTTCATGCCATTGTCCTTTTGAAAAATGCATTATTTCTCGATATCCGGCATGATGCAGTGCTTGTATTGCAACTTCACTGCCCATTTGAAGTTCATCCGGTTGATGTGCGTCGGAGCTGATGATGGTCGGGACTTTCCATTCATGCATTTGTTTTAAAATCCAATCTGAAGGAAACAAGTTGTTTGAACGTTTTTTATAAAGACCTCTAGTGTTTATTTCCACAATCAGTCCTTTTTCACGGATTAATTGAAGGCATTCCATAACCATATCGCGATACCACGCTTCATCTTCTTTAAAGTATCTATCTTGGTTGTGCATTTTAATTTTATCGAAATGACCGATCACATCAAACTTTTGGCTTTGTATCATTTCGTTTGTTTGTCGGTAGAAACTGCCAACTGCTTTTTTGATGTCGTTTTGATAAAAATAGGCTAGTCCATTATCATAAATAGTCCGATCAGGACCATCCGTAAACCATAAATTTTCTTTAAAATCACTACCAACCAAATGTACGGCGCCTATGGTATAGTCAAGACCAATTTCTTTTGCAAGTGTTTCAAAATCAGCGGACATTCCCGGAACATAATCCATCTCCAGTGCAAGATATACTTCAATGCGATTTCTGTATTTTTCTTGCAACGCACGTATTTCTGTTTGATAATCATTTAGCCTGTTAGATTTTATTGAAAATCCGTTATCAAACGGCAGAGGCGAATGATCCGAAAATCCGATGGCATACATCCCTTGTTCCAAAGCTGTGTTGATGAAGTCTTCCGGCAGCCCTTTGCCATCCGAATAATGTGTATGCGTGTGAAAGTTATATCCTGTCATATGCTGTTTTGTTTCCTTGCAAAAGTACATATTGATTTGTAAACGTAGCAAATCCATCTTAAATCAAACAAAATTGCTTTAAAAGTGTTTTGCTTATCTAGAATAAGTGTAGAAAACCATGTTTCATCAACCAAATTAAAACATTATGAGTTTAAAAACTGCTGTGACTTCTTTGCCTATTAATGAAGTATTACAAGAACGCTGGAGCCCACGCGCCTTTAATGGACAAATGATTGCTACTGATATACTCCAACGTATGTTTGAAGCTGCCCGTTGGTCACCTTCCGCCTCCAATGAACAGCCTTGGCGTTTTATAGTCGGCATTAAGGGTGATGGCACCTATGAGCGTCTTTACGAACATTTCGATGAATTTAACCGCCTTTGGACAATTACAGCACCAGTTTTGATTGCCGCTATTGCAAAGACAAGCAGCAATCGTCATCCGGGCAAAGAAAATGTATTTGCACTTTACGATTTGGGACAAGCAATGGCGCACATAAGTTTTCAGGCTGCTTCCGATGGTTTGCATGTGCATCAACTCGCCGGCTTTGATGCCGGAGCCATTGCGAAAAGCTTCGAAGTGCCGGAAGATTACCGTGTTTTTACAGTGATGGCAGCAGGTTATGTAGGTGACCCCGAACAGCTGCATCCCAAATTGAAAAAGATGGAGCTTGCTGAACGTGTGCGACAAGATATAAAAGATATGGTCTTTGAAAAGCGTTTTGGAAACACTTCAAACATACTTTTATAGCCTGGTTAAATCAAAATTCATATTTAAATAAGCATTTTTTAGATTACTACAAAAATATTCTAATAGATTGATAACAAGTCAATTACAATAAATTTTCATTGACAAGCTTATGAATTGGTGAATTATTCAGGATAGGACGTTTTTGTAATTCATTGTCCGGTGCCAAAAGCTTTGCTTATTTTTGTAGAAGTTTTTGATTATCCCTTTTACAATGAAACGTTTCATATATTTAATTCTTGTAGTACTAATTTTTGCATCTTGTGCGAATCAGCCAAGCAGTAAGTCGGATTCAACTACTGAAAAAGCTGTGAGCAAATCTGTTGTTGTCCCTGAATTTTCCGGCGATTCGGCATATAATTTTGTTGCCGGACAGCTGGCACTTGGTCCTCGTGTGCCCGGACTGGAAGGCCATCAGAAAGGAGCTGAATGGCTTATCGAACAAATGAATCGCTTTGCCGATACAGTGGTGGTGCAAGCGTTTAAAGTACGAACTTATAACAAATTGATTTTCGACGGACAAAATATCATAGCCAGTTTTAATCCCAATGCCAAAAAACGAATTCTTTTAGGAGCTCACTGGGATTCAAGGCCTTATGCCGATCACGATCCGGATCCTGCAAACCGTTATTTGCCTATTGATGGTGCTAACGATGGGGCAAGCGGAGTTGGCGTCTTATTAGAGCTTGCCAGATTATTTAAAAATAATCCACTTGCAGAAAAGCTGGGAGTAGATATTATTCTTTTCGATATGGAGGATTACGGTCCGCACGACGAAGCTCGCACTTTTGCTGATGAAGAATTTTGGGCAATGGGTGCGCAACATTGGGCGCGCTATCCGCATATACGCAATTATCAGGCACATTTCGGTATTTTATTGGATATGGTAGGGGCAGCCGATGCGGTATTTCCAAGAGAAACCTTTTCATTACAATATGCCGCTTGGGTACTTGACCGGGTTTGGCAAACAGCAGCACGACTCGGATTTGGTCAAGTTTTTATCAATAAACAAGGTGCTCCAATTAGTGATGATCATGTGCCGGTAAATACAATTGCCGGAATCCCAATGATTAATATCATCCACTTGGATGATAACAGTTCAAATGGAACTTTTTTTGAACAATGGCACACACTAGGCGATAATTTGGATGTGATTGACAGCAATATGCTGAAAATAGTTGGGCAAGTGGTTGCTACTGTTGTGTATGAGGCGCAATAAAGAGCTAATGGAAGATATCATTTAAACACCAAAATCTTCTATTGGCACAACAAATCTTTGTTACGCTTTAGTATAAAAAAGACCGGCCTGAAATTCTCCAAGCCGGCCTGATTTATCAGATATTTCGTGTTTCTAGTATGTAAGTCTGCTGTCTTGAACAGGTCTGAACTCTTGTTTGATTTTTGGATCTAAGCGTGTGAGCTTCAGCTCTTTTACAAGATTTGTAGCGCCTGCAAACTTATCCATTATCAGTACTACATAGCGGATATCCACATTGATGGTGCGTTGCACTTCCGGTTCAAACGCCATATCGCCGCTCATTGCTTCCCAGTTTCCATCAAAGGCAAGACCTATAAGTTCACCTCTTGCATTAATGACAGGGCTGCCTGAGTTACCTCCTGTAATATCATGGTTTGTAAGCATATTTACGGTCATGCTTCCATCCGGATTGCCATAAATGCCGTAATCTCCTTTTTCAATAATACTTTTAAGCTTTTGCGGTACATCAAACTCCCAGAGTGCAGGGTTTTCTTTTTCCAAAATACCTTTTGTAGTGGTATAAAAATCATAATGAATACCGTCAGCCGGATAATAATCTTGTACGCTTCCATAAGTCAAGCGAAGGCTGAAGTTTGCATCGGAATAGAACTTTTCTTCCGGTTTCATTTCCATCAGACCGGCAATAAACAAACGGTTTCCTTTGCGCAGCTTTTCGTTTGCTAAAGCTAACTCTTTTTGAATACCGCTGTTTACATCCACAAATGCACGGATGAGTTCAAAGGCCGGGTCGGCTGAAATGGACTTTGCCTTCGGATTATTAAGCAATCCGTTCATTTTCTCTGCACTGCTAAAGTTTGTTTTGGCATAAACGGCTGCAGCCAATGCACTAAAGTTTGATTTGTATTTAGCAGCTAATTTTTTCAGCAATTCGGGTTGATATTGTGCAGGGACATCATTGTAGTACATTTCGAGCATACGGGCAAGCATATCTTGGTCCAACTTTGCGTCAAAATCCTTGTAAATAGCATCAACAGAACCTTTTAAGCGTTCAATTTCCTTGGTTAAATTTTCCTGATCAACTTCTTTTTGTGATAAAATATTGAGTAAACGGTTGTGTCTGTTGGCAATGGTCAAAAGTTCACTTCCGGAAAATACAGCTTCAACCATATACCATCTTGCAATGCTGTAAGGCTCCATGTCGGTATATGCTTCTTTTATTAAAGGCAATGCTTTTCCGTATTTTTGCATTAAGAGGGGATCAGTTTCCAGACGCACCGTAAAATCCTTTTCAATCAGCTCTTTTTGTTCGGTTACTTTCATTCGTTTCAAGCCTCGAATTTGTCCGGTAAAGTTTTTCCAATAATTGGATACACCGGCATATTTGCTGGAATATTGCAAACGTACTTTTTCACTTGCTGCCATATGCTCGTCCATTACGTCCAGCTTGGCTCTTCTTACTTTCACACGCGTGGGATTTGTTTCGTTGATAACTTTATCCACACCCCATGAGGTAAGGTAGCGGTTGGTGCTTCCGGGATTTCCCAAAATCATTGCAAAATCGTCTTTTTGCACTCCATCAAGTGAGATGGGCAGGAAATGACGTGGTTTGAAAGCCACATTATCTTTGCTATAATCGGCAGGCTTGTTGTCGGTATCTGCATATATTCTGAACAAGGCGAAATCACCCGTATGGCGAGGCCACATCCAGTTATCGGTATCAGCGCCAAATTTACCTATCGATTGCGGAGGCGCTCCGGCAAGGCGTACGTCGCGGAAGGTTTCATATGTAAGCAAATAATACATATTTCCTTCAAAATATTCTTTCACAACCGCATTGTAGTGATTGCCTTCTACAGCTTGTTTTTCAAGCTCTTTCATACGCTCACGTACTTTGTCTGCTCGTTCTTTTTCGCTTGTGCTTTCGCTAATCCCTTCCAAGATTTTATCGGTAACCTCTTCCATATTTATTAGGAATTGTACGGTTAAGCCCGGAATTGGAATTTCTTCTTGATGATTTTTTGACCAAAAGCCATGCTTTAGATAATCGTTTTCAACTGAGCTGACCGATTGTATGGCTCCATAACCGCAATGGTGATTCGTTAACAAAAGCCCTTGCTCCGAAATCATTTCACCTGTACAACCACGTCCAAAAATTACGATGGCATCTTTTAAGCTGCTTTGATTTACGCTATAAATTTCTTCTGCCGTGAGGCGCAGCCCCATGCGTTTCATGTCCTGGTAATTCAACTTTTCAATTAAGGCAGGAATCCACATGCCTTCGTCAGCAAAGCTGTTAAGTTGTAGCGCAATACCCAGAATAACAACTAAAAATACTTTTTTCATATTAATTATATGTGAATTGAAATAATTAGATTTTGCGCAAATCTAATAAATTTCAGCTTTCAGCCTTAAAAATGAACTCTCAAACAAGCTATTGGCGCCTAAATTGAAGAAAGCGTTTCAATTATTGAAAAACAAGATTAATTTTGAGCAAAAACCGATGGAAGATAAATTACGATGTGCTTGGGTTGGTGACGACCAGCTGATGATGCAATACCATGATTTTGAATGGGGAAAGCCGCTACATGAGGATGTGAAGCTGTTTGAGTTTTTAATTTTGGAAGGCTTTCAAGCCGGGCTGAGCTGGAAAACAGTTTTGCACAAAAGAGAAAACTTTCGTGCTGCTTTTGACAATTTTAATCCTCAAAAAATTGCCGATTACAATCCAAAAAAGATTGAAGAACTACTTGGAAACACGGGAATTATTCGAAACAGACTAAAAATTAAAGCTGCCATCAACAATGCAGCTGCTTTTTTAAAACTCCAAAAGAAATACGGTAGTTTTGATGCCTATATTTGGCAATTTGTTGATTATAAGCCAATTATCAACTATTATGAACTTCCATCCGACATACCGGCACGTACATCCGAGTCGGATAAAATGAATAAAAGCCTGGTTTCTGAAGGTTTTTCATTTGTGGGAAGCACAATTTGTTATGCGTTTATGCAAGCTACAGGCATGGTTAACGATCATCTGATAAGTTGTTTCCGTCATACTGAATTAGGCTAAAACCGTAGTTACGAGCGCATATTTTTAGTTAATTTTGTTGTTTGACTTGATTTAGCCTGCTTAATTCATGAATTAATTTTATGATAAACAGCTTTTTAAATTACCACTAAAGTCTACTAACACACAAAATATAAACATATTACGATAAATTTAGATTGACTAGCTTATGAATTGGTGAATTATGCAGGTCAGACGAACTTAAATACATATACGGGGAATAAATCACTTGCTTTGATTGTTAGATAAGCAAAGATAGATGAAGCCCAATTATTGAAATTGATTGAACGCATTGGAGCAGTATTCAAAGGTATCGGAGGCTGAGTTGGTTGCGAAGATGCAGCAGGGTGACGAATTGGCCTTATCGGAAGTAATTACACGCTATGAAGCCATGGTAGCTCGTGTTGTCATCGGTATGCTTGGAAATACGGCTGAAGCTGAAGATGTGGGGCAAGAAACTTTTATACGCTTTTGGCGCTCCATAGAAAGCTATAGGCACGAAGCCAAGATTTCAACCTTTTTGACCCGAATTGCTGTCAATCTTTCAATTAATGAGTTGAGAAGAAGGTCAAGAAGATACGAGCAAATGCAACGAATGGATGATAAGCCGTATCAACATGATGTGGCAGATAGCGAAAATGTATTTGAAAGGATGGACATGCAAGAGCTGTTGACACAAGCATTGGAAAAAATAGATTACCGTCAGCGCTCGGTCGTTATTTTGCGAATGGTAGAAGGTTTTTCTACAAAAGAAACTGCCCAAATGCTTGGGATACCGATTGGTACGGTCTTGTCAAGACTTTCAAGGGCTTTAGATAAATTGAAAGAAACAATTAAGAAGATGGAGGACATATGAAACTAAATCGGGACGACTTGCTTTTGAAAGCATTGCTTGAAGAAGTTGGAGAAGAGGAAGCCGAGCAGTTGAAAAAGATTTTGGAGGCAGATAATTTGGCTGTAAGCCGTCTGCATGAGTGGAAAAAGATAAAATCTGCATTAAAATCTTATCAACCGCATTTCGGTCATGGTTTTTCTGAAAGGCTGCTTGCACAAATCGGACAGCTCCATTCGGGGCAGCGTGAAGTGTATAAATGGTTGTTACGTTTCAGCTTAGGTACGGTGGCTGCCGTTTTACTTATGCTTATTTATGTGGTATGGCAAGAAAATTCATTGAGTGTTGACGGAATTTTGGGATTGAAATACTTGATGAGTGAAGATTTTACCAATCTTTTGGCAAATTATTAAAAACGAACTTATGAAAACCAAATACATCATTTTGCTTCTCATTACCTTTTTGGCGGGCTTTTTCATTGGTACGCTCACCACCGGACGCCTTACCCGCTCAAAGGTGGAGAAGATTAAATTTATGAACACTCCGGAAGGCTTCCGTGAAAACATATATAACATATTGCAAGCCAGTGCCGAACAACGGGTTGCACTCATGCCTGTGTTGGATTCTTTTAGCAATATACATTGGAAAATGATGCAAAAAAGTTGGGAGGAACAACACGAAATGTTTATGCAGTTGGACGAAGCCATCCGACCTCATGTGAGCGAAGAACAATACGGTTTGCTGATGGAACACAAGCAACGTATGATGCAGCACCGTGTGCCGAAGAATGCAAAAAAGAAACCCTGAAAACCGGAGAATTGATCCGACGGGTATAGCCTGTCGCAAATGCGTTTGGCAAAGAACTCAATACCTCCAACAGACCTATGCTGAAAAGACGGTTTTAAGCCCTGATTTTTTAAAAAGCAGTACTATAACTCATCTTCCGGCAAGTGGTACAGACTTAAGATGTATCTAAGCTGCTTAATTCATGAATTTAATTTTGAGAAATTTTCAGGCAGGAGGTGTGAAGCTGTAGCCAACTACTGCGAACAGCTCATAACGTAAAAATTGCCAAAATTAAATCAAAATTCATTTTTTAATAAATGCTTTTAAAATTACCATTAAAATCTCCTAACGCAATATTCATAGGCTTATTATGATAAAGTTAGAATAATAAGATCATGAATTGGTGAATTATACAGGCGAAGAATTGTTGGGACACAACAGTAGCCGTATCTCTTAGAATTACATGAATGTTTCAACAAAGAGCATTAAAACATTAAACTCCTTTTGATGATTTGTAAAAAAGAGATATTATATTTGCATAAGGGAACCAACAAAAGCTTTGGTTTAAGGGCGTTTCACGTCATATAATCCAAGCTTTTGACAGATTATAAACAAGTTATGTCCCATTCAAAAAACAGGAAAATCTTAGGAAAAAAGAGAATAATTGATTAAATTTGTAATAGATATTTAAAGCTTAAGAGTATGTATAATACAATAGAAATAGATAGAAACAAGCTTACTATAATGGGTGTGAAATTTGACGATTTAAAAACATTAGAAAGCACAGCTAATGCCTTAGGAAGTAATATGTTCGAAGGTTTTAAACCAACACCAAAAGGAATAGAAATTATTCGCGACTATGTAACTGGTAAAATCTCGTTGAGTGAGTTAGTAGCATTTGCAAAACAAAAAGCTTATGTCTAATTCATACAAATATATTGACCCTGATTATACGTACACTGATCCTAAATCCGGAATACTGAGAAATCTACAAGATATTACAGATGAAGGTGATTTAGTTTTCGTAGAAAGTGGTGCGATATCAAAACGACTTGATGAATTATACGAAAAGCCTATAAAGATTAAAGGAATTGAAAGCCTTTTCGAAATTCACAAACATCTCTTTCAGGATTTATACAGTTGGGCGGGTAAAAAAAGAACTGTAGAAATAAGTAAAGACGGAAAACAATTCTTTCCAACCACACACTTCGACAACGCTTTTAGACATATAGATTCATTAATCAACGAATATAAAGAAATTTCAAAAAATGATAAAAAGCAATTAGCATACAAATTAGCTGAGATATTAGATAACATTAACTTTCTTCATCCTTTTAGAGAAGGAAATGGAAGAGCACAACGAGAATTTCTAAGACTTCTCGCCTTAGAGAAAAATATAAAGCTAAATCTCAACCCACCAGACGACAAAAGTGTTTACGAAAGATATATGCAAGGAACTATCGAAAGTGATATTACTACATTATCAAACTTAATTCTTGAATTAATAGAAAATAATTAACAAGATAGAACGGGAACATAACAGCCTGATTTGCATCAGGCGGGTCGGGCGTGAGCGTTCGACATTTTTCGTAAATTTGTCCCGAGTTATCGGGATGTCGCTCGCTCGGAATTTTCGGTTGAAACTTCCTGTCTGAACGCAAAGCTGGCCCAACGTTAGTGGTAATTTGTATGATACGAAAAATTATAAGTTTCATTTTTCCTTTGACCAGAAAAATTAAATCTGATTATAACGGTTATTTGGAGTTAACACAAATAAATGGAAAGACTTTATTAAATACTGCAAACACTAATTATTCATACGGGTCATTGCAACGAATTCTTCATTTTTCTTTGTTACAAATAGACTTATCAAAGATGAAAAATATTTTGGTGCTCGGACTTGGAGGAGGAAGCGTATTAAAAACAATACGAAATGAGTTTAATTTTTCCGGAAATATTACAGCAGTTGACATCGACCCGGTAATAATTCAAATTGCGGACAAGGAATTTGGAATAACCTCAAATGAAAATACTACTATAATTTGTTCAGACGCATTTGACTATGTAAATAATAATCGTAATAAATTTGATTTAATTATTATCGACTTGTTTATCGACAATGAAGTTCCCGAAAGATTCTTATCTCTCGAATTTTGGAGAGAAATAATTAATAAGATAGAAGTCGACGGGTATATAATTTTCAATACTTTATGTTCGCCTTTTACAGACATTCAACAAATAGAAAATAAATTAAAAAAGAGAGGACTCGAATGTAAAATCTTTAGGTATGTTGAAAAGACAAATAAAGTGCTAATTGCAAGCTACCACTAACAGCACCTACAAGAAATTGGCGTTTCAGTGGTTAAATAAAACTTTGTGCTTCGTATCAAGTTTTGTGGTGGCTGACAGTTTAGTGCTTGGAAATCGACAGCTTCTTGTATCCGCAAACCGTTGTGCAGTAACCGTCCAGGACACCCAAAACTCAAGCCATATAGAAAATAAATTATTTCCATTATTCAAATAATCACTAACTTTGAACTATGACTGAAAATCAGAACATAGAATACAAACAAAGTTGGCGTGACGAATACCTCAAATGGATTTGTGGCTTTGCTAATGCTAACGGTGGAACCATCTTCATCGGTAAAGACGACAATGGAAATCTTGTTGGTCTAAAGGACTCTAAAAAGTTATTAGAAGATATTCCCAACAAAGTTCGAGATGTTTTGGGGATAATCGTTGATGTCAACCTATATGAAACAAAGGATGGAGAATATATAGAAATTGTCACAGAACCTTATCCAAATGCAATTAGCTATAAAGGTCAATATCACTATCGAAGCGGTAGCACAAAACAAGAATTAAAGGGAAATTCTCTTAATGAGTTTTTGTTAAGAAAATCAGGAAACACTTGGGACAATGTGATTGAACCTAGGGCAACGTTTGATGACATTGATGAAGCTGCTGTTACCAAATTTCTTGTAATGGCAAAGGAAAAAGGTCGTTTGCCTGAGATTGATGGGCAAAACACAGAGTTGCTCTTCGAAAATCTTCGTTTAACAGAAAATGGTAAATTAAAACGAGCAGCAATAATCTTATTTGGTAAAGACCCAGGGAGGTTTTATTCTAGTATTTATGTTAGAATCGGTCGCTTTAGAGATGAATTAGATTTAATCTTTCAAGAAAGTGAAGAAGATAATCTTATCAACTTATATCAGAATGTCTTAAATCAGATTAATCATAAATTTATCATAAAAAACATCACTTTTGAAGGAATGCACCGTATTGAAACTCCTGAATATCCCATAGAAGCAATGAGAGAAGCTATTCTAAATGCTTTAGTGCATCGAAACTATATGGGAGCGCATACTCAGATTCGTGTTTATGATGATAAAATAACCTTTTGGAATGAGGGAGACTTACCAGCCCCATTAACGGTTGAATCTTTAAAACTTCCACATTCTTCACGGCCTAGAAATGTACTTATCGCTGATGTTTGCTTTAAAGGAGGCTTAATAGACGCGTGGGGTCGTGGAACGATTAAAATTATTGATGCTTGTTTGGAGGCAGGACTCCCAGAACCTGAAATCATTGAGAGAGATGGGGGAATGTTAGTTACGCTTTACAAAAACAACTTGACAGTTGAAAAACTGAAAAAACTTGGTTTAAATAATAGACAAATTGATGTTCTAACATATTTAAAAGACAAAAAAGAAATAACATCTTCTGAATATATGAAAAGGTATAAAATTTCAGAGAGGACAGCTCGTAACGATTTGAATAATTTAATTGAAAATAAGTTTCTAAAAAGAGTTGGTGATACGAATTTGTCAAAATATGTTCTCATTTATTAACCATAAAACTCACCGAAGTTGCCGAAGAATTACCGAAGTTGCCGAAGAATTGCCGAAGTTAATAGCGATGGCAATAACTTAAAAAACTTGGTTTAAACGAAAGACAAACAAAAGCAATTGAATACATTAAGGAAAATAGTCAAATTGCAAATAAGGAAAATCAGGATTTGAATAATATCTCAGAACGTACAGCATTACGAGATCTAAAACAATTGGTTGATTTAGAAGTATTTTATAAAGTTAGTCACAATAAAGGAGCGATTTATCCTGCTTAATTCATGAATTTAATTTTATAATAAACACTTTTTTAGATCACTGCAAAATATTCTAACAGATTGATCACAAATCAATTACAATAAATATTGATTTATAAGTTTATGAATTGGTGAATTAAGCAGGTTAAAATCGGATCGAGTGCCAAGCCGTCGACTATAATTTTTCGTTACCCCTTTTCCGGAATAATAATCCAACAAATGATATATGCAATAAGCCCAACTCCTCCAAATAAAATAGCTACTGCCCATAAAACACGGATTAGGGTGGGGTCAAGGGCAAAATATTCGGCTATACCGCCACAAACACCGCCAAGCTTACGGTCAGCTTTCGAACGGAATAAACGTTTTACTTCAGTCATATTAAGGTTATTTATAATTATATAATCAAATTAAAAATCTTTGCTAAAATATTCATTTAATAGGATTTCACAAAGAATATGTTGCAGTTGTTTGGTGTCGATTACTCCAATTAGCTCCATCAGCTGTCGTTTCTTTTCGTCAAAGCTATGCGAAGATTGCAATATATTGCGAATTGATTTAATCTGATGGCCTGTAAACTCATCTTTTATTATCGACTGCAATTTTTCCAGCTCCTGATTTGTTTCATTTTGTATTTTGGGTATGCCAAAATGTTCCAACTCCAGTATGGCTGCTTCCACTATGGCAGCTGCACTTCTTTTAACTCCTTCTTTATATGAAATATTTCCCGAAGCATCGCGCAGGGACCAAGAGTTAAACTCAAAATCCAAGGCGTTGATTTCTTGTATTTTAAGATCTTCTTTCCCAAATATACGAGCTAAAATCAACGATGTTTGTTGCTTCCAGGCTTTAAAATCAAACTGAGCCTGCTGTTTTAACTTATCTAGTTGCCCTGCCAATAATGCAATTGCATGTTCTTTCATGATATGTGGATATATTTTCTTAGTTTGGTATATTATTTACGTCTACAATAATATTCCCAATTTGTAAAGATACAAAATCGAGAGATAAATCGTAATTTTGCTAATAAAAAAAGATGATACCCCAACATACGGTCGCAAATATCCTTGAAACTGCTCGTATTGAAGAAGTCATTGCCGACTTTGTCAATCTGAAGCGGCGTGGTAGTAATTTGTTGGGACTTTGCCCGTTTCATCAGGAGAAAACCCCTTCTTTTACTGTTTCTCCTTCCAAAGGGATATTCAAATGCTTTGGTTGCGGCAAATCGGGCAATGCGGCCGGCTTCGTCATGGAGCATGAGCATGTGAGCTATCCCGAAGCATTGCGATATCTTGCCCGAAAATATCAGATTGAAATAGAAGAACGTGAACAAACGCCTGAAGAAGTTGCCGAACTCAATGAGCGCGAGAGAATGTTTAATATCAACAATTTTGCGCAGCAATATTTTTCTGATGTCTTGTTCAACACGAATGAAGGGAAAGCAATTGGTTTAAGCTATTTCAAGGAGCGCGATTTTCTGGAATCCACTATCCGTAAGTTTCAGCTTGGCTTTTCGCCCGATTATCGTGATATGTTTAGCAATCATGCCATCCGCCATGGTTATGATATTGATTTACTGTTAGCTACGGGCTTATCAACAGGTTCTGCAGAACGTTTTTATGATCGCTTTCAAGGAAGAGCCATTTTCCCAATTCATAATCTCACCGGAAAAGTGGTCGGATTCGGCGGAAGGATATTGGTTCAGGATAAATCAAAAGCTAAATACATCAATTCGCCGGAATCGGTTGTATATGATAAAAGCAAGAGCCTTTATGGAATTTATTTCGCCAAAACCACAATAAGCCGACTTGATTCTTGCCTTGTCGTGGAAGGTTATACGGATGTGATATCCATGTTTCAAGCAGGTATTGAAAATGTGGTTTCAAGCTCGGGCACTTCCTTGACAGTGGAACAAATCAGACTTATCAGGCGCTACACCAAAAATATTACGGTATTGTTTGATAGCGACCCTGCCGGCATTAAAGCATCTTTGCGCGGGATTGATCTTATCCTTGAAGAAGGCATGAATGTGCGTGTGGTGCTGCTTCCCGAAGGTGAAGATCCGGATACCTTTGTAAGGCAGCGTCGCAGCCTCGATGTAGAGAATTACATACAAGAAAACGCACAAGATTTTGTAAGCTTTAAAACGGGCTTACTGCTGCAAGATTCCAAAAGCGACCCCATACTGAAAGCCGGTGTCATCAAAGAAGTAATTCAAACAATTTCACTGATCCCGGATGCCATTTACAGGGAAGTGTATATCAAAGAATGCAGTCGACAGCTTGAAGTGGATGAACGTACATTAGTAAATGAACTAAACAAGCTGTTGCGCCGTAAACTCTCGGAACGCAGCGGTACATCGTTTGCCAAACCGGAAGATATAGCGCAGGTTCAGCAAGAAAAAATACCTGCCGAAGAAAAAGAACTAAGCGGATATTATCAGGAAAAGGAACTTGTGAAAATTCTCATATTGTTTGGGAATCATATTTTAAAACAAAATATGATTGATGACGAAGGCTTCCCTGTCACAATTGAAGAAACGGTAGCACAATATATAGTCGAAGACCTTCAGTCGGACAATATTGTTTTTGAATCTCCTACGCATCAAAAGATCTTGGAAATATTTGCCAAGGCAGTGGAGCAGGGTGAAGTGCCTTCCGATCGGTTTTTTATTACGCATCCCGAACCTGATGTAGCCATGCTGAGCATTGATTTGATTGCGTCGCCATACGAATTGCATGACTGGGAAAGGAAGCAAATTCTTGTCAAGGAAGAATATTCTTCCCTTCAAAAAATCATTACCGGAAACTTATTGAGGTACAAGGATAAAATTGTGGATAAACACATCATGGAAGTAGTGGAACGCCTTAAAGATGAGTCAGATCCGGATAACCAATTAGTGTTGCTGGCAGAGAAAAAACGCCTTGACCAAGTGCGCAAACAAATTAATGATTTACTGGGAATTGTAATCTCAAAATAAAATTTGTGATTAGTCTTTGACCGTTGATTTTTGAATAACCAAGCCAAGCCCGACCACATCAGTAAGGTTAAATTTCGTCATTTTATTTTCGATGCGCACACGATGCGTACCGGCTTCCGAAAAACGAAGCCCGCTCAGCACGCTAAACGGATGCGTGTAAATCTTATTTTCGGGCTGAACCTTCCATTGCATATGCTCGTCTTGCAAACGAAATTCATAATCTTTTGAACGAAAACCACCTCCGGGATAATAAAGGGTGATATTCATTGCAATATGGTCGGTTTCATAAAATTCAGTATGTAAAAACAATACATTTAAATCGTAAAGCTGCTCTGTATTGTGAATTTCAAATTCTTGTTCTATAAAGTTAAATCGATTCCATACCAGGTCGTCAAAGTATTCAATTTGTTCATAAACGACAGGCTTTGAGCATGAAGCCAGCAGCAATACAAATAAAAAAGAAACTAAACGAGTTTTCATTTTGTTTTAATTAATTGAATTGATGCAAAAATAGTCAAAAAGTATGGAAAGCTGTTTGGCTTGCTTAATTCATTGCATATTCAAATCCATTGAAAGGTATTTTATGAAATACGCTATGCATAAGTGTTGTTTTTGTTGGATATACCACTGGCAATAACTAATTTCGCACTTTATACCAAAGTATTTTTTGCTGCGTGCATCATTTTATGTAATGAAAAGTTTTTTTCAAAATAAATCGGTATTGGTTACGGGCGGAGCCGGATTTATCGGCTCCAACCTGATAGAAGCATTGTTGGACTTGGGTTCCAAGGTCTTGTGCATGGATAACTTTTCAACCGGAAATGCTAAAAATATCGAAGCTTTTTTAGGGCATCCAAACTTCCGGCTTTTTGAAGGCGATATTCGAAACTTGGCGCACTGCATGGAAGCATGTGCCAATCAGGAAGTGGTGTTTCATCAAGCTGCTTTGGGCTCCGTGCCGCGTTCGGTAAATGATCCGCTTACTACGAATGATGTGAACATCACGGGTTTTTTAAATATGTTGCTTGCTGCCCGCGATACCGGAGTAAAGCGTATGGTATATGCCGCTAGCTCAAGTACTTACGGTGATTCTGAATCCTTGCCGAAGATAGAAGATACTATTGGCAAACCTTTATCGCCTTATGCAATAACAAAATATGTCAACGAGCTGTATGCCGATGTTTTTGCGCGTATGTACGGCTTTGAAAGTATCGGCTTACGTTATTTCAATGTGTTTGGGCGTAAGCAAGACCCGGAAGGAGCATATGCTGCCGTAATTCCTAAATGGGTGATGCAGTTTATGCAACACCAAAGCCCAATAATCAATGGGGATGGGACCTATAGCCGAGATTTTACGTATATTGATAATGTCATTCAAGCAAATTTATTGGCTGCTTCGACCACGAATTCAAAGGCTATAAATCAGGTATATAATATTGCATATGGTGAACGCTCAAGCTTAAACCAATTGGCAGAATGGATTCGGCAAAGGTTATCACATTATGATGCAGCAATAGCCGATATTTCCATACTGCATGGACCTTTTCGAAAAGGCGATATTCCACATTCGCTTGCTTCAGTAGATAAGGCAAAGCAATTGCTCAATTATCAGCCTGAGATTAATCTGCGGAAAGGATTGGAACTTGCTTGTGAATGGTATTGGGAGCATTTGGATAGAGTGTGAATAAAGGATACGAATGCAGTTTCTCTATAATTCCTTTATTCCTGCATATGTCAAAAGAAATTTTTAACGTACTTTTGCAATTAACGTATTAGATAGTATTATGGAAACGCATCAAACGACTTCTTCATTTTCTGATTCAGGCTCCGGTTCAAACCGTTGGCTGTATATCCTTATGGCTGTACTTGCATTAATGATTATCGGGCTTTCTTTTTGGCTTATTTCAACAAAATCCGATTTACGGGTTTTACAAGATGAAAAAGAAGCTCAACGTATTATGCTGCAGCATGAGGTAGATAGTGTGATTAATGAACACAACCGCACCAAACAAGCTTATGGTGCCTTGGCAGATTCGTTGGTGGCACGCGACAGCATCATACAGGCAAATGCACAAGAAATAAAAAAGTTGTTGGATACCCAATGGGAATACCATAAGATTAAACGCAAATTGGAGCAGCTGCAAGTTATTTCGCAGAATTATGTGCGTCAGATGGATTCGCTTTATACGGTGAATAAAGAGTTGGTGGAAGAGAATGAACGCATACGCGAACAAGTTGCCATTGAAAGAAGACGTGCCCAGCAGCTTGAAAAAACCACGGATGCTTTAACCGAACAAGTCGAAACAGCCGCTGTGTTTAGAACCTTTAATGTGGATGTAGCCGGAATAAGACAACGTGGACGCGGTGAAACAGAAGTAAATAAGGCAAATCGGGTTGAACGGATTAAAATCTGCTTCACCTTAGCCGAAAACAGTATTATTCAAGCCGGCAATAAAAATATTTATATCCGTATTGCTGCACCCGATTCACGAATTTTGGTGAAAAGTCGCGATGATGCATATTCATTTATGTACAAAGGTGAACGCCTGCAGTATAGCATTATGGAGGTGGTAAATTATCAAAATGCAAACAAAGAAGTATGTGTGTATTGGGATAAACGTGACACACAAGAGCTTCCGCCCGGACTTTATTATATCGATATTTACGAAGGTGATCACCAAATTGGTGAAGCAAATCTCTTGCTGAAGTAAGGGCGCTTTTAGTCCTTAATTTCCGGATTGTATATATGATTTTAGGACTTTTGTGCTCCTATAAGCTTGGTTTTTTAGGTTTCTTTGTTTTTCCTTTGGCAAATAAGTCAGCCGTATATTTCTCGTACAGCTCAAATAAAAACTCCATTCTGTTGCCTTCATTAGAAAATGGCTGCGCCCTGTAAGCCATATCCACCGCTTTGTCAAGTTCGTTGTGCGCCTTTACTAATGCAGGCGGCATGGTGATAGGGTCATAAAGCTCTGCCAAGGAACTTTCTGGAAATTGCAGCCTTTCATCCAAAACTGCCTGTGCTTTTTCTTCTATTGTTTTTATTCGTTTCTCTGTTGGGTTTTTTGGCCAAGGGAAGTTGTTGTAAACTATATCTTTTGAATATCTGAAACGACTTTCTAAGCGACCACTAACATATCTAACCCAAGCCATGTGCATTTCTGACATTAAAATGCCAAAATGATACAAACTAGCATTAGAAACCGACATACAAGTGTCACTTACAATTGAGTTTTTATCAAAAAAGCCCATTGGAATATAGGATCTCTTTTCAGATGAAACTCTTGGAACAACAATGAAAGTATTTGGTCTGTTTCTGTCTCTAAATAATGTGGGTATGTCTGCGATTTTTTGTGTTGAAGGAGCTACACTTTTAAGTCGAAATTTTCTAACTGCCTCAACACGTTTTAATACTTCAGGCATTTGTTTTAGTTCATGTGGGGATGCATCTACTAACCACAAACACCAGCGGTTCTTCCCATTTAAAAATTCGTAAGCTGAAATCAAGGGTTTTATAAATTTTTCTGCTTTTGGTTCTTTTATCAGAAATTCAACTTTTTCTTCATCAGATAAAAGTAAATTTCCACCATCAAGTGGCATATTCCCAAAACTCATTGCTGGCACATCACAAAGCGGCTTTGTTCGTTTAGAAATTAAAATATCTCTAGCATCAACTAGGTAGGGATTGATGTTTTTTGCTTTTATCTCTTGGGGTTCGCCTTTGATATCTTCATAATCAAAAATGCGCTTGTTAGAAGTATCATAAGTAGCAAAACCAATAATCACGCAATAAACAGCAGCTACCCCTTTGGCTTCATTGCTCCATTTAAAAGTGCGGTGGGCAAAATGTATCTTTATTCCATACTTATTGAGCAATTCACCCCATAAAACACTTGTTTGTTCCCCTTGAACTATGGAATTGGTGGATACAAATGCTACTTTTGTTTTGGTGTCCTGAATATATTTAGCAGCTTTACTGTACCAGCCTGTTACATAATCAAGTGTTCCTGCACCGCTTATGTTGCCAAATTCCTTTACAATTTGATTACGTTGACTTTGCTTCATTAGTTTGGAACCGATAAAAGGCGGATTGCCGATGATATAATCAAAATAGTCGGTTTTAGGCATATGAATCTCTTTTAATTCCCGGTCTCTATTGTCAATTATCGTCAGGTTTGGGGTTTCAACATTAATATTGTAAGCTGCATCAGCTTCAGAAACTATCAAAGTTGCCTCATTTGCTTTTATTTTGATGGGAGTTGTCTTTATTAAGCTGTTCCAGTTGGTTTCTAAAGCATCTCCATGAATGATGGAGGCTGACTTTTCCAGAGGTAATCTTACAAAGTATTGCCCGAATTCACTGCTTACCAACATATTCATTTGGTGGTCAATAAGCCACATGGCTACTTCGGCAATACGGGCAGGAAATTCTTCGTATTCAATCCCATAAAACTGGTCTACATCAATCCAAAGTATCTGACTGATATCCAAAAAGCTTAATCCGGCTTTATTCAGTGCTCTTAAAATTTCAAGTTCGAGCAATCGTAATTCCCTATATGTTATAACCAAAAAATTTCCACAACCGCAAGCAGGGTCAAGAAATTTAAGTGTGCTCAGCTTTTTATGAAATTCAGGAAGCTTGTTTTGGTTGCCTTTAATACTTTCAAACTCCTTCCAAAGTTTATCCAAGAAAAGGGGTTTAATGAGTTTCAAAATATTACTTTCGCTAGTATAGTGGGCACCCAAATTTCTACGTTCTTTTGGATTCATGACGCTTTGAAACATGGAACCAAAAATAGCAGGCGATATTTTACTCCAATCAATTATGCAGCAATCCAAAAGCGCTTGCCTCATCTTACTGTCGAAACTTGCCATAGGCAGTATTTCTTCAAAAAGTTTTCCGTTTACATATGGAAACTCGTTCAATTGTTCGTCAAGGTTCTTAAAGCGTTTATCCTTTGGTGTGTTGAGTACCTGAAACAGTTCTTGAAGCTTAGGCGCTAAATCACTCCCATCTATGTTGGTGCGCTGTTCAATATATTCCTGAAACTGCTCTTTATTGAAAATGGTAGTGTCTTCGGCAAACAAGCAAAATAGAATACGTACAAGATACACTTCGAGCGGATGCCCGGTATAACCTATCTCTTTCAGTCGGTCATGTAGTTTCCCCATTAGCTCGGCAGCTTCGATATTTGCCGGATCTTGCTCTTTGTAAATTCTTTTTTGATAGCCCAGCAAATAGCCAAAGTGCTGTACATTATCTACAAGTTCATTTATCAGAAACTCGAAAGTGATATTGTCTTCTAGGTCGTAAAGCCGGAAAATCTCAAAGTCGGAAACAAGGATATATTTGGGTAACTCATGTTGCTTTAATCCGTGCATATATTCCTTTGTCTGTTCATATGCTTTGTCCAGATCTTTGCCACGGCTTTTCATTTCAATAAGGATTGTGCCTTTCCACAACATATCGATATAGCCATTTCCGTCATCCAGTTTCTTTACGCGATATTCAAAAGTGCCGACTTTTCTACGGCTAATACCGAAAACATCAAAAAAGGCATCCAAGAATGGTTTGGCATCCGCTGCTTCATTATAGGTTCCCTGCCATTCTTTTGAGAATTTCAGTGCGCGATCTTTTATTTCATTCCAACTTAAAGCCATTGTTCTACCTATTTGAATACTGTTGTGTGTTTGTTGCCAAACCTGAAATGTATCTCATTTTATTGCACTACTTGTTTGTACAATAAACTCATACGAAAGTATTAAACTTTTCTGAATAATAGGAGTGCGCTTGAATACTTTTATAGAATACCGTCAATAAGAGGATATCAGCTGTTGTTTTTTATTCTTATGAAGATGCAAAAACTGCAACCTTTGTAATTCCATCAGCTGATTTATGATTTGTAGACTTTTTGCTTGTTTAGACCAACTTGCTTGTTTTTAGGTTTATATCAGCCCTATAAGCTTGGTTTTCCCCTGCTGTCAGGCGATGGTTTCCTTTGGATTTGGTCCGTATTGATTATCTCCCGGGCTGCTGTCTTTTGCAAACAAAATCAACAGCCAAATTACACCAATGAGTGGTATAAAGCCAATCAAGACCATCCAACCGCTTTTGCCGATATCGTGCATCCGTCTCACGCTTACTCCCAATCCCGGTAAAAAGACAGCAAGACCATATAGGAGATAAAGTGCTCCATAGGGATAGCCTGTTGGCGTTAAACCTAAAAGGTTGTCTAAATAAGCTGCAACTATTGCAAAAATTATATAGCCTGCATAATTCACCAATTCATAAGCTTATCAATCTAACTTTATCGTAATAAGCTTATGATCATTGTGTTAGTAGGTTTTAGTGGTAATTTTAAAAAGCGTTTATTATAAAATGAATTTTGATTTAATTTTGGCAATTTTATACGTTATGAGTTGTTCGCAGTAGTTGGCTACAGCTTCACATCTCATGCCTTAAAATTTCTCAAAATTAAATTCATGAATTAAGCAGGATAGAACAAATAGAACATCCAAAATTCTTTTCTTCTTGCTCTTCCGTCGAAGTCAGCGTACTGTTTTAAAACTTTTAAAAACCACTTCATACTGTTTTTTGTTTAAATATTTTTGTTTTTGAGATCTTTGTAGGTCCTTTTATAGTCCTCAAAACTAAAATAATATTGTGATAGTTTAAAATTATTTCATTCATTTCCGGCCGGAAATCAACAAAAAATCAGTTGTTTATCGTCATTTCACCACGAATGGATTGCGCAAGAAGCTCAAATATTTTTTCTTTGGGATAGCCTTCGCCGAACAAATACATCAGTTTGCTGGCAGCTGCTTCGGTGGTAATGTCGTAGCCGCTGATAACACCAATTCTTTCAAGGTCGAGGCTGGTTTCGTACTTGCCTAACACGACTGAACCCGTTTTACATTGGGTGACATTTAACACCAATAAACCATTTTGTATCGCCTCATCCATGGCGTTTATAAACCATTTGCTTGTAGGTGCATTTCCGGAGCCGTATGTTTCTAATATCAAGGCTTTTAAGCCCGGAATGGATAAGGTGTTTTTTACCACATTTTCAGAAATACCCGGGAAGAGTTTTAGGATGGTGACATTCACATCGAGTTTGGTATGTATGCGCAGCTTCTTGAAATTGGGCTTTTGAATTCGGTTCTTAAAAAAACGTATGTGGACACCTACTTCAGCAAGTGGGGGAAAATTACCCGTTTCAAAGGCATTAAAATGCTCGGCACTCGATTTGGTAGTGCGATTTCCGCGCATCAATCTGTTATTAAAGTAAATAGCCACCTCCGGCACGATTGGAAGTCCTTCTTCTTTTGCGGCTGCAATTTCGAGTGAAGTAAGGAAGTTTTCACGCCCGTCAGTACGTATCACACCCATAGGTAGTTGGGAGCCGGTAAGTATGACGGGTTTGTTCAGGTTTTCCAACATAAAGCTCAATGCCGAAGCAGTAAATGACATGGTATCCGATCCGTGTAAAATTACAAAACCATCATAGCTTTCATACTTTAACTCAATCATTTCCACTAGTTTTACCCAAAAGTCTGGGCTTACATTGGAAGAGTCGATAAGCGGGTCGAATGCAATAAAATCGATGGTGAAATCGAAGCGGCGCAATACGGGCATCTGCTCATAAATATTGCCAAAATCAAAAGGGATAAGTGCTCCTGTTTCAGGGTCTTGGGTCATACCTATGGTACCCCCGGTATAAATGACCAATAATGTGGTTTTGTCTTCAATCATATCGTTCTCAGCTTGAAAAGGGTTTTTGCATTTTCATTTGTAATATTGGCAATATATTCAAGGCTTTCTTCTTTTATTTCAGAAAGCAATTTCGCTACTTCAACCAAATAAGCGCTTTCGTTGCGTTTACCGCGATAAGGTACGGGCGGGAGATAGGGCGCATCAGTTTCCAATACAATGGAAGTCAAGGGTATTTCTTTTACCGTATCCGCCAATCCCGATTTTTTATAGGTTAAAACCCCTCCAATTCCCAGATAAAAACCCAAATCAATGGCTTTTTTTGCATCATCTATATCGCCTGTAAAACAGTGAAACACACCCCTCAGCTTGCCGTCTTGTAGCTTAGTAACAGTTTCAAACATCAAGGGGAAGGCTTCACGGGTGTGAATAACCACCGGAAGCCGGCTTTCTTTTGCCCATTCCAGCTGCCGAACAAATGCATCCAGCTGAAAGTCGATATAGGTTTTGTCCCAGTATAAATCCAATCCTATTTCACCAATTGCAATCGGATTTGTATTGGCAATTTCTTTGTACAAAGATGTCAACTGATTTTTGTAATCTTCTTTTACCGAGCCGGGATGCAGCCCAACCATTGGGTAACAGTTGTCGGGATATTCTGCGCATAGCTGCATCATGGGTTTCACTGAACTACAATCAATATTTGGCAACAACAGTGTATCCACGCCGGAAGACACAGCCCGCTGTATCATTTCATCCCGATCGTGATTAAACTGTTTGAGGTAAAGATGCGTGTGCGTATCAATCCATTTCATGCTGCAAAAATAATCTTTTCCGCAACGCCTTGCAATCCGGGATAATTTGAGGCAAAACAACCTAAACTGCATAATTCACCAATTCATAAGCTTGTCAATATGTATTTATTGTAATAAGCTTATGATCATTGTGTTAGAAGATTTTAGCAATCATTAAAATAGTGATTATTATAAAATGAATTTTGATTTAATTTTGGTAATTTTTACGTTATGAGTTGTTCGCGGTAGTTGTCTACAGCTTCACAGCTCACGCCTTAAAATTCCTCAAAATTAAATTCATGAATTAAGCAGGCTAAGATTTATGTATTTTTGCAATAAGATTACGATTATGCCCAGAATCCTTGTTATACGTTTTAGTTCGATTGGCGATATTGTGCTCTGCAGCCCGGTCATCCGCTGCTTGAAAGCACAGTTGAACCCCTTGGAAATTCATGTGTTAACAAAGGAAGCCAATAAAGCCTTATTTGCTGCCAATCCGTATGTGGATAAGGTATTTGGCATTGGAAAACAGCAAGGTTTAGGCAAATTAATGCCCGAGCTGCGAAAAGCACGCTATGATTATGTAATCGACTTGCATAATAACTTGCGTTCGTGGCGTGTACGCATCATGTTGGCAGCCAAGTCGGCCGGCTTCCCAAAGCTGAATCTGTTGAAATTTCTGTTGGTTCGTTTCAAATGGAATCGGATGCCCGATATACATATTGTAGACCGTTATTTTAAAGCAGTACAACGCTTTGGGGTGTATAATGACGGCAAGGGCTTGGATTTTTTTATTCCTGAAGATGAAACTTTTTCAATACGTGAGATGCCCGATGATTTTCAGCAGGCCTATTATGCTGTAGTGATTGGTGGTCAGCATTTTACTAAGATATTTCCTGCCGAAAAACTTATTAACGTGATTGAAAAATTGTCCTTACCGGTTGTGTTGCTCGGCGGAAAAGAAGATGCTGAGCGAGGAGAATACATCAGGACACATAGCAATCATCAGCTAATTAATATGGCTGGAAAGCTTAGTCTTGCAGCTTCGGCATTGGTGATTAAATCCGCTGTGGCGGTATTGACCAATGATACGGGCTTAATGCATATTGCGGCGGCATTTCGAAAGCCGACTGTTTCCCTTTGGGGAAATACGGTCCCCGAATTTGGGATGTATCCTTATATGCCGAGCGAAGACAAAAAATCCATAATCGTGCAGCATGAATCCCTCGACTGCAGACCTTGCAGCAAAATTGGATTTGATGCATGTCCAAAAGGGCATTTTAAGTGCATGAATGAGCTTGATGATGCATTTATTGCCGAAAAAATGGAACAATTATCTGCATTATATCGAGATTTGGGTAAGGCAACAAAAATGGCTTCGGATACGGAAGCATTTCACCATACAAACGAATAAGGAAAAAGTGATATGAATAAAACTTCAAATTATATGGAAGGTGTTGGAAAATACACGAAATGGCTATTTATTGTTTTAATTGCTTTTTCTTTTGTGTTACTTAACGGCTGCAAAAAGGAAGAAGAATGGGAGTGGTGCCAAGATTGTACTGCCGATTCTCTTGTAGGGGATTATACGGGGCTTGCGACTATTCACATCGACCAAGGTCCGGACGAAGCTTTTCTTGAAATTAAAGATCAAGCAATAAAAATTTATATTGAAGAAGCAAACAGTCAGATACGTGTTACGGCACAGATACGTGGATTGTTCACAGAAAGCTATTTTATTTCCTATTCCGATACCTATTATTTGACTTACGGCGATAGCTTTAATGCCACAATTTGGAAATCAGATGACCAACTTAAACTTGTTGGAGTCATAAAATATGGTGATTTGTCCTTTACCTACCAAGTTGTTGAATTCGTGGTATATAAAGTAGGTTAGACGTTAAGGAAAAAGCGTTTTTTTGATTGAGGGGAGCTTTGAGCTGTAAAATAAGGCAGTTGCCAGTAAGATTATTGCAGCAATACTAAATGTCAAGGGCACACCAACCCATTTTGCCAATGAACCCAGCAGCAAGCTTCCGATGGGGGTAAAGCCCATAAACGACATGCTGTAAAACGATATCACACGTCCTTTTTTATCGTCTGCTACCACAGTTTGAAGAATTGTATTGGTCGCCACAAATTGTGTGATCATTCCGAAACCGGTGAAATACAGCACGAGGAAAGCAATCCAACTTACTTTTAACAAGCTGAATATGCCTAAGCCTACAGCAAATAACAACGCACTTGTGCGAATGATATCCGGCATTTTATTGATTGATTCGCGTGAAGCCAAATAAAATGCTCCTGTTAAGGCACCGGCACCTACTGCTCCCGTAAGAAAGCCGAGAAGCTGTGAGTCACCGGCAAAGACATCACGCGCAAACACAGGCAAGAATCCTTGAAACGGAAGCCCCAACAAACTGGTGCTCATAATCAGGAAAATCATATAACGTGCAGGGATGAAGTTGTAGGTGTATTGAAAGCCTTCACGTAAATCTGCAAACAATGATTTTTTAGTTTCTTTTTTTGGCAAAGGCACCACTTTCATGCTCGCCAAGGCAATAATGACCCCTAAAAATGAAAGCCCGTTAATCAGAAAACTTAATGCTTCTCCGTATAATGCAATTAAAAAGCCGCCTAAGGTAGGACCTATGAAACGTGCAGTGTTTACCAAAGTTGAATTTAAAGCAATGGCGTTTGTGAGCAGCTTTTTATCACCAACCATATCAAGTAAAAATGCATGCCTGAAAGGATTGTCAAAAGCAAGTGCCAGCCCGTTTAGCGAAACAATCATCAGTATAAGTTCGACCGTGATTTTATCGGTATATATTAAAAATGCCAGCAAAAAAGAAAGCATCATGGGCAGGCTTTGAGTAAATATTAATACCCGCTGACGGTTTAATCGATCGGCATAAACTCCGGCTACAGGCGTTAAAAACAATGCCGGGATTTGTCCGATAAATCCTACTAATCCGAGATAAAATGCTGAATCAGTCAGGCGGTACACCAGCCAACCCATTGCAATATTTTGAATCCATTGCCCCATCAGCGAAACCATGCCCGCAAAAAAGAACATTCGGTAGTTTTTGCTTTGCAATGCCCTGAAAGCAAATGAAAACCTTTGGAAGAAATTACTTATTTTAAAACGAATGTTCATTAAGTGAATGCAAATGGATGATATCCAAAATAAATGGCTTTGTTCATGTATACGACTATATATAAAATAATATGAATCAGTTTATTAATAAAATAATCAGGGAATCTCATCATCTTATATTTTGCAAAAATAACTTGGAATAAATGGATTCCAAAACGAAGGATGCGATATATTTTGAATTTTTAAGATTAATTTTAGTTGACTTTGAAAATAATATGCGTAATTGTGGAAGATTTATGTAGTTAAATAGTGTTATGAAAGAATTGAATGATTTTAGTATAAGCGGTCAAATTGTAGATTTAAAAAGAAGTAAAATAGTTCGCGGAACAATTCGCGTTGAAGGCGGTAAGATTGTTTCAATTATAGAAGATAATAATCAGGAAAATGTTTTTATAATGCCGGGTTTTATTGATTCCCATGTGCATATTGAAAGCTCTATGCTTGTGCCATCTGAGTTTGCGCGCTTGGCGGTGGTGCACGGTACGGTTGCCACAGTCTCCGACCCACATGAGATTGCCAATGTATTAGGCCTCGAGGGCATTGATTTTATGATTGAAAATGGAAAGCAAGTGCCGTTTCACTTTTATTTTGGAGCTCCCAGCTGTGTGCCGGCAACTGCTTTTGAAACTTCAGGAACGCATCTCGGTCCCAAGGAGATGGAGCAGTTAATGCAACGCGATGATATACATTATATGGCAGAAATGATGAACTATCCGGGAGTGATTTATGATGACCCGGAGGTATATGCAAAACTTGCCATCGCAAAGAAGTACAACAAACCCATTGACGGTCATGCGCCGGCTTTGAGAGGGGAGCAGCTGACAAAATATATCGAAGCAGGGATTTCTACCGATCACGAATGTATTACGAAGGAAGAAGCCTTGGAAAAGATACAAAAAGGCATGAAAATTCAACTGCGTGAAGGAAGTGCTGCCAAAAATTTTGAAGGCTTTTTTGATTTACTTGATAACTATCCTGAACACATCTTTTTATGTACGGACGACAAGCATCCTGATGACCTAATTCGCGGACATATCAATTTGATGGTCAAGCGTTTGGTAGAAGCAGGCTATGACCCCATAAAAGTGCTTAGAAGCACCATATTAAATCCGATAGCACATTACAATCTACAAGTGGGGCTGCTTCAGGAAGGCGATAATGCCGATTTTATAGTGGTAGATAATCTGCACTCTTTCAACGTATTGAAAACCTTTATCAACGGACAATTGGTGGCTGAAAATGGAAACTCCAAGATATCGCCTGTGGCTATAAATCCCATAAATCGTTTTGAAGCAAAATTTATTTTCAAAGAAACTATACAACTCCCTGCCCCAACCGGAAAAGTACGTATCATAGAGGCTTTGGACGGTAAATTGGATACAAATACCATTATCGATTATCCAATGATAAAAGATGGGATGATTGTAAGTGATATCGAAAGGGATTACCTTAAGATTATGGTTATTAACCGTTATGAAAATGCCAAACCTGCCATTGCACTCATTAAAAATTTTGGTCTGAAGCAGGGGGCACTCGCATCTACTGTGGCACACGACAGCCATAATATCATTGCGGTTGGAGCTGATGACGAATCTTTGGTGAAAGCCATTAACCTCATTATCGAATCAAAAGGAGGTATTGCTGCGGTTGTTGGTGATGAATCCAATATTCTTCCCTTGCCGGTAGCAGGTCTTATGTCCGATAAAGACGGATTTCAAGTTGCTGCAGCTTATGAAAAGCTGAATAAGATGGCGGCTCAAGCCGGCTCTAAACTTAGTGCCCCATTTATGACATTGGCTTTTATGGCACTTTTGGTGATACCACAACTGAAATTGAGCGACAAAGGCTTGTTTGATGGTGCTGAATTCAAATTTGTAGGTCTTGCCGCAGAATAAATTATAAAATCTACGGGCTGATTTACAGTTGTTTATATTCCTGGTAATTTAGATTGCTTCTATATTATCACTGAAACGCAATTATTTATATATGTTGCTGTTTATTTGTTAACAGTATTCTGTATTTTTGCTCAAACCTAATTAAAGTCATGGAGAATTTAAGCCTAAATGCAACAAAACTCGAACAATTAGCTGCTAAGCTGAAAGCCATTGCACATCCTTTACGTATTGCAATCATTGAAATGTTGTCAGAAGTTGAATGTTTGAGTGTAACCGAGATATACCAACGACTGCGCATTGAACAAGCGGCAGCTTCGCATCATTTGAACATCATGAAAAACAAAGGTGTTCTTTCTTCCAAGCGCGAAGGAAAGAAGATATTTTATAGGCTTGAAAACGAAGCCTTATCCGAAATCATTCATTGTGTCGGGAAATCAAGTGTAGAAGAATAAGCCATCACATAGCCAGTCATTTGTTTGGCTTGGAGGCAATTAATTTATCGTCCAGCTTGTGCCTTCTTTTCCGTCTTTCAGCTGAATTTTCAAATCTGCCAGCTTATCTCTGATTAAATCGCCGGTAGTATAATCTTTTCGTTGCCGTGCTTCTTGGCGCAATTGAATAATGGTATCCATTAATCCATCTACCAGTCCTTGGTCCTGTCCCTCATCTTCCGATGTTAAGCCAAACAATTCGTGTACAAAAACTTCAAACAATTGTTGCAGCATCTTCAGCTCTTCAGGATTTATCTTTTCGTTTCCGTCTTTTATGGTATTTATCAAACGAACTGCGTCAAATAGCTGTGCAATCGCAATCGGACTGTTCAAATCGTCATTCATGGCATTATACGCATCCTGCATTATTTTTTGAACTCCCAAATCCGTGGCAGCTGTGTCGGCTTGCAGCTGTTTTACATCATTTGCAGCCACAAGCAGTCGTTTCAAGCCGCGCTCCGCTGCTTGCAAGGCATCATTCGAAAAATCGACCGTGCTTCTGTAATGAGCCTGTAGGATAAAAAAGCGAATGACCATGGGGCTGTATGCTTGTGCGAGCAAGGGATGTGTCCCGTTGAAAAAGTCGTCCAACGAAAGTGCATTGCCAAGCGATTTGCCCATCTTTTGTCCGTTAATGGTAATCATATTATTGTGCATCCAATAACGTACAGGCTGCTTGCCGTTGGCAATAACAGATTGTGCAATTTCCGATTCGTGATGAGGAAATAAAAGGTCCATCCCACCTCCGTGTATATCAAACTCATCACCCAAATACTTGCAACTCATCGCGGAGCATTCCAAATGCCAGCCCGGGAATCCGTCGCTCCAAGGCGAAGGCCAACGCATAATATGGTTTGGCTCAGCCTTTTTCCAAAGTGCAAAATCAGCACTGTTGCGCTTTTCACTTTGACCGGCCAACTCCCGTGTATTACTGATGAGGTCTTCTAACTTACGACCCGACAAAATACCGTATTCGTGTGTCCTATTGTATTTTTCTACATCAAAATAAACCGAACCATCCACCTCATAGGCATATCCCTTATCCAAAATGGCTTTTATCATTTCGATTTGTTCAATAATATGGCCTGAAGCAAAGGGCTCTATTGAAGGGCGAAGCACATTCATTCGATCCATAAGGCGATGATAATCAACAGTATAATATTGTACGATCTCCATCGGCTCAAGCTGTTCAATTTGTGCCTTTTTGGCGATTTTATCCTCACCCTCGTCCGCATCATTCTCCAAATGACCTACATCCGTAATATTTCGCACATAGCGCACCTTGTATCCCAAATGTTTCAAGTAACGAAACAAAAGGTCGAAGGTGATAGCCGGACGGGCATGCCCCAAATGCGCATCTCCATATACGGTAGGACCGCATACATATAAGCCGGCAAAAGGAGGATTTAAAGCTTCAAAAACTTCTTTCTTGCGAGTTAAAGAATTGTATATCGTTAACTGATGTGTCATTTGTGGATTGCTCATACTGTAGATTCAAACAATAAAATACGCGGCAAAGAAACAAAAAATTGTGGGATTTTAGGCTGTTGAACCGAAGAATAACTTGTAAATGCCAATCAATTATTTTCAGCTATCCCAAACTGAAACAATGCATTACGCGCTATTGGCTATAGGTTGTAACTTATTTATTTGATCTCAGTTTATTCTTCGTGTTTTGCATATGGGTTTTATACAAAGAATAAATAAACTCCTTCGGGTCTCCCGGATTTGGGGCTAAATTTCTGTTTTTAGACGCGATAACCGAATTAATCTGAAAAGAAATTCGCCCTAAATTGCAATAGCTCAATCCATAAAGGAAAGCTTGCCAAATTCGTGCTTAAAAAATTATAGCTGAGCATGGGCTAGCCTGCTTAATTCATGAATTTAATTTTGAGAAATTTTCAGGCATGAGCTGTGAAGCTGTAGCCAACTACTGCGAACAGCTCACAACGTATAAAATTGCCAAAATTAAATCAAAATTCATTTTATAATAAACGCTTTTTATAATTACCACTAAAATCTCTTAAGACAATGATTATAAGTTTATTACGATGAAGTTAACTTTATAGATTTATGAATTGGTGAATTATGCAGGCTAGATTGAAATATTGGCTTATATTAGCAGCCAAAATCTCAAGGCATTTTAGTTTTTTAAAAGCTTTCGTGAATTTTGAATTTTTTTTACATCTGCTGAAACTATTTTGTGAGCAAATTGTTTTTAATATGCAGGATTGAGTGAATCCTGTATAACTTAATGAATATAAATCTTAACTCATGCTGTCAAAAGCCTGTAAATATGCAATTCGAGCGATGATTTACCTTGCTACCAAGGTGAGCGAGGGAATTAAAGTTAATATCCGTGACCTAGCTGCGGAGATTGACTCGCCCGAACCATTTACTGCCAAGATTATGCAATCTTTAAGCCGACAAAACATGGTTTCTTCACTTAAAGGACCTACCGGAGGCTTTTTCTTGACCGAAGAACAAGCAAACATTCCTTTGCTTGACATTGTGGCAGCTATTGACGGACTGCATAGCGTGAATGACTGTGGATTAGGCTTGCAATATTGCTCCGACGAAAATCCATGCCCCATACATTATGAGTTTAGCGCAATTCGAGATGATTTCACAAATTTACTCACAAAAAATACGGTAGCCGGGCTGGCAACCGATTTCGAAGCAGGTAATACGCAACTAAAACGAATATTATAAAATTTTTTAATTGCAAAAAAGATAAAAAGGTCTTAAAATATTAAAAGTTATGGTAAGAAAAACACAAAATCTTTTAGTTTTAATGCTCACGCTCTTAGCCGGAGCATTGATTTTTGACGGATGCAGCAAAAAAGAAGAATCCCATAAGGTGGATACTTCAAAGCTTCCAACTAAAGAATATTTGGCTGAACTGACGGATGCACCTTATGTGCCGGCGAGCCGCCCATCTAAAGGAAATGCCAAAATAAGGGTTGACCTTGAAATTATTGAACGTACTGAACGTTTGGCAGACGGGGTTGACTATACATTTTGGACTTTTGGTGGAGAAGTTCCCGGAAAATTTATTCGTATACGTCAAGGCGATTTGGTGGAATTTCACCTGCACAATCATCCGGATAATATGCTCCCTCATAATATTGACTTACACGCAGTTACCGGTCCTGGTGGCGGTGCCGAAGCTTCTTTAATCGCACCCGGAAAAAGTGCTCAATTTACCTTTAGGGCACTCAATCAAGGGCTCTATGTATACCATTGTGCCACTGCTCCCGTGGGAATGCATATTGCCAATGGGATGTACGGACTTATTTTAGTGGAACCACTTGATGGCTATCCTGAAGTGGATCATGAATTCTATATTATGCAGTCTGAGTTTTATACTTCAGGTAGCTTTGGCGAAAAAGGGCATCAAGATTTTGATATGCAGAAAGCATTGGACGAACGCCCTGATTATGTGGTAATGAACGGTGCGGTAGGAGCAGCTTCCGGCGATAATAAAATGAAAGTGAATGTAGGAGAAACAGTGCGCTTATTCCTCGGAAACGGTGGACCAAATTTAATTTCATCTTTTCACGTGATTGGTGAAATTTTTGACAAGGTGTATGTCGAAGGTGGAAGCATGATTAACAGGGATGTGCAAACTACCGTGATTCCTGCCGGAGGGGCTGCCATTGTGGAGTTTAAGTGTGAGGTGCCCGGCACGCTGCATCTGGTAGACCATAGTATCTTCCGTGCATTTAATAAAGGTGCAATTGCACAAATTGAGGTTGTGGGCGAAGAAAATTACAATGTATTTACCGGAAAGCAGAAAGAAGAGGTTTATCTGCCCGAAGGGCAAGCAGTACAAACTATACGCTCAGGCAAAACTGCTGCGGTACAAGAGGATATTCCCGAAAAAACATTTAACGAACGTATGGAAGCCGGACAAGTGCTGTACCGTCAAAACTGTTTGGCATGCCATATGGAAAACGGACAAGGTATTGAAGGCACCTTCCCGCCCTTGGTTAATTCCGACTTCTTACAAGCATTGCCTGATAAAGGTGTGAGCATCATTACCCAAGGTTTAATGGGTGAAATCACCGTGAATGGAGTGCAATATAACAACATCATGCCTGCCGTGTCGTTGAATAATGACCAAATTGCAAGCGTATTGACCTATATCCACAATAACTTTAACAACAGTGAAGGCTTGATAAGCGCTGAAGAAGTTAAAAACTGGCGTAATGAATAGAACATATCTCCATAAAATACTTTATATCGGCTTAGCTCTTCTATTGTTTGCAGCTCCAAGTGCATTAGTGGCGCAATCGGATGCCATGCGCTTGGTGCCACAAGGCAATTGGCAACCCTTTTTTAAGGGAAACGACAGCCTGATACATATTGATGCGTTTTATATGGATAGCAAACAGGTGACGAACAAGGAGTTCAAGGAGTTTGTCGAAGCAAATCCAAAATGGAGTCCGGAAGCTATAAAACCTATTTTTGCGGATGAGGACTACCTTTCACATTGGAAAAACCTTAGTGAAGCCGATTTTGAATCCATCGCATCACATGCCGTAGTCAATGTTTCCTGGTTTGCCGCCAATGCCTATTGCAATTCAAAATCAAAGCGGCTGCCTACTACCACCGAATGGGAGTATGCCGCCACAGCGCTGCCTATGGGTGCTTCAAAAGATGAAGGACAATTGGATGCACTGATTGCAGACTGGTATAGCCGGAAACTGGATCAAACGAAAGCGGTGGGAAGCGTGTATCAAAATAAATTCGGACTTTGGGATATGTACGGCATGGTATGGGAGTGGGTATCCGATTTTGATAAGATAAAAGCTAGCGATGATTCAAGGAATAATCAATCTGTTCCTGAAGGACTTTTTTGTGGTAGTGCTTCACAAGATGTGGTCGATGCCTCCGATTATGCCGGATTTATACGCTTTGCGTTTCGCTCCAGCCTGAAAGGAAATTATACCGTACGAAATTTAGGATTTAGATGTGCCGCGAATGTGCCGGCATTGTAAATAATTGAAAATAATATACAAATGAAAATTAGTAATAGGATTAGTATTATATTTTTGTTCCTGACGGCTATGGCTTGTCAGCAACCAGTTTCCGATACGCAAACGACTGCCGAATCATCGGAAATGAGCCAACAAACCGTTACGAATGAGCTGCCCGGAAACTCAATTTATCATTTCGATGAAGTCTGGACAGATTCTGAAGAACACAAGATTCAATTGGTTGATTTTAAGGGGAAACCGGTTGTTATCAGCATGTTTTTTACCTCATGCGGATATGCGTGCCCCATGTTGGTGCAAGATATTAAAAACATCACTACACAGTTTGAAGAGCACGAATCATTGCCTTTCGAAATTGTGTTAATCAGCTTCGATAATCTGCGGGATACGCCGGAGCGTTTAAAGCTGTATGCCGAAGCACAAGGATTATCCGCTCAATGGCATTTGCTGCATGGTGAAACCGAGCAGATTAGAGAAATTGCAGTGGCATTGGGCATCAGTTTCGACCTGGAAGAGGATGGCGATATTGCACACAGCAATAAAAAACTGCTATTGGATGAAAATGGTGAAATAGTTTATGCCATAGATGGGTTGGATACTTCTGCAGAAGAATTTGCCCGACATATTGTGGCACTTATTTAATCATAAAGCGATTTATAAAACTTCCTTATTCGTTTGGGCGATGCAATCCTGCTTAATTCATGAATTTAATTTTGAGAAATTTTCAGGCGTGAGCTTTGAAGCTGTAGCCAACTACTGCGAACAACTCATAACGTAAAAATTGCCAAAATTAAATCAAAATTCATTTTTTAATAAATAGTTTTTAATTACCACTAAAATCTCCTAACGCAATGTTCATAAGCTTATTACGATAAAGTTAGATTGACAAGCTTATGAATTGGTGAATTATGCAGGCAATAAAGCAGCATCGCCCAAACAAAGCTTTTAGGCTGTGGTTGTGGGTTTTGAAACTGGTTTTATCAGTTGTTACAACCATCAAATAAATGTCCTACATTTGTTGCTTGTTTTATATTATTGACGGCTTATGTTTATTTTGGGAGAAACGATTGTTACGGAAGAGCTCTTTTCGGAATATTTTATATGCGATTTACCCCGTTGTAAGGGTGAATGTTGTGTGAGCGGTGATGCCGGAGCGCCTTTGGAAGAGGAAGAAATCAGCATTATCGAAGATTATCTGAAATTTATCAAACCCTATATGTCGGAGGGCGGTATTAAGGCTGTGGAAGAGCAGGGTGTCTTTGATTATGATTCGGAAGGCATGTATGTGACGAGCTTAATTGAAGGGCGAGAATGTGCATTTGCCGGCTTTGACGAAAAGGGCATCAGTTATTGCGCCATAGAAAAGGCTTATTTGGATGGAAAAATAGATTTCAAGAAGCCCATCAGCTGTCATTTATATCCCATTCGCCTTGAAAAGATGGCAGGTTTTACGCATTTACACTACCATCGGTGGAGCGTATGCCTTCCCGCTATTCGAAAAGGGAGAAAAGAAGGAGTCCCCTTATATGTATTTTTAAAAGAGCCATTAATACGCCGCTTTGGCAAAGAATGGTATGGGCATATCCAAGATATTGCCAAGATGAAAAAGGAAGATAGGACCTAAGCTGCTTAATTCATGAATTTAATTTTGAGGAATTTTAAGGCGTGAGCTGTGAAGCTGTAGTAAGCTACTGCGAACAACTCATAACGTAAAAATTGCCAAAATTAAATCGAAATTCATTATTATAATAAACACCTTATAACATCGCTAGTAAAATCACCTAACGCAGTGTTCTTAAGCTTATCACGATAAAATAATATTAACAAGCTTATGAATTGGTGAATTATGCAGGCTAAACTAATTTAAAGCCTGGCACTTACATCTTCTTTGGGAAGCAATCCTTTTACGTCATACACAATAATTCCCTTTTCTTTACAAGCTTTTAAATCAATGCTTTTGAATTCCTCATGTGCTACCGCCAAGATAATTGCACCGTAGCTATCCGTTTGTGGAAACGATTTTAAAATATCAATCCCATATTCTTCATTTACTTCTTTTGGATTTGCCCAAGGGTCGTAAAAATCTACTTTTGTGCCAAAGGATTTAAGCTCGGTATAAATATTTATTGTGCCTGTATTGCGTATGTCGGGGCAGTTTTCTTTAAATGTAATTCCGAGGATGAGCACCTTCGAGTTTTTAATAGTTTGCCCTGCTTGAATCATCAGTTTTATCACTTCACGGGCGACATAAGCTCCCATTCCGTCGTTCAGGCGGCGTCCGGCAAGAATTATTTCGGGATTATAAGCTGTTTCCAATGCCTTTTGAGCCAGATAATAGGGGTCAACGCCAATACAATGACCGCCTACCAAGCCGGGCTTGAATGGCAAGAAATTCCATTTTGTGCCTGCAGCTTCCAGCACCTCCAAGGTATCAATACCTAAGCGGTTAAATATCTTACTTAGCTCGTTTACAAATGCGATATTAATATCGCGTTGCGCATTTTCTATCACTTTTGCAGCTTCGGCAACCTTGATGCTTGGGGCGGAATGTGTGCCGGCACGAATAATTTCGCGGTATAAATCATCTACTTCTTTTCTAATTTCGGGCGTGCTGCCGGAAGTTACTTTAATGATGTTTGGCAGCGTATTAATCTTATCGCCCGGATTAATACGTTCGGGCGAATAGCCCACAAAAAATTGCTGATTAAACCGCTTACCGGATGCTTTTTCCAATACCGGTACGCAATCTTCTTCTGTAGCACCCGGATATACAGTGCTTTCGTAAATCACTATATCTCCGTCTTTTAACAGCTTCCCAACAGTTTCGGAAGCTTGTAGTAGCATGGATATATCGGGTTGGTTGTATTTATTGATGGGCGTGGGTACCGCAATAATATATATCCGGCTATCCGCGATATCATTTAATGAGTTTGTCAAAAACAGACCCTTTCCGTCTTTGTGTAAAAGAGGAATAGAGGGCTGCAACACTTCCTTGAGCTCATTTTCGGATACCTCCAAGGTCGGGTCTTTTGCTTGTCGAAGCTCTGAAATACGCTGTTCTTTGATATCATATCCGATAACTTGGCGTTTTTTGGCAAATTCAACTGCCAAAGGAAGACCTACATAGCCCAATCCAATAATTGTAATCTTTTTCATCTGATGAGAAAATGTATGACATATACCTTCATATGCGCATGCAGTAAATTTTTGCAATCCGGAACATATGATGGTTTAATGGAAACAAAAATAAGCTGTTTTTAGTATATCTGAAAGATTGATTCTTTTTTCATAGGGCTGCAACTTGCTGATTTTCGCTTGTATATAGTCATTATTAATTGACTACTAACAGATTACAACCTCTTGCCAAACTATTGTCATAGCGCCCCAATACTTCATACTGCTTGTCATCGTGAATTTTTCCAAGGTCTTGTATTTCAATAAATGCGCAGCTGTGAATATTTGCCAAATCAATAATATTTATTCCACCGCTTTTATGTGTTTCAAATATGCTGAAAGGGTCGTAGGTGTCACGGATGAGGATACGCATCCACGGAGGAGGCAAAAATATACCTTCCCCTTTTGAATAAGCTTGTGATAATAATTCCGTCATACCGTATTCGGAATGAATGACTGAAACTCCAAAGCCGTTTTTCAATACTTCATGTACTTCATGGCGAATCATTTCTTTTCGCCTGCCTTTCATGCCGCCTGTTTCCATTACAATAAGCTCGGGGAAATCAATGGGATATTGCGTAGCCATATCCAATAAGGCATAGGTGACGCCCAAAAGTATGCTTGGCTGTTTGGCTTTCTTAAGCTCCATAAGTTTTTCGGCTAATGCCTCATATTCATACAAATAAAAGCCGCTGTCTTTGTGCTTTGTCTGCTGAATTAGCTTTTCGGCCATATAAACCAAAGATGATTCTTTACGCTCCAAGTAGGAGGGTAAAAGTGCCAAAAGACAATACTGTTCCGGATCTCCGTAAAAATACCGGAAGGCATTTGTAAAACTTTGTTCGTATAAGCTCAAATCGGTAACAAGATGCCGGCTTGTGGTTAAATCGGTTGTGCCGGAGCTTGAAAAAACAGCTTGAACCGGCGCTTTACTGCTTAATACTTCAAAGTTTCGGAAGAAGGAAACCGGCATAAATGGGATGTCGGTTATATGCGTAACCTGATTGGCTGTACGATTTAGATAATCGCAGAATAATTTGTAATGGCTGTTGTGAGTATATTGATAACGAAATACTTCCAAGGCCATTACTTGAAATTCGTCATCACTTTTAATGTCGAAAATTTTAGATATTAAGTGTTCAGGTGCATTCATCCGAAGACTTGATTTATATTTTATATAATTTTACAGACTGAATCGGGCAATTTATAGCCCTTATAACAGAATAAAATCTGCAATGACAAAGGTACAATTGTTTTTTGTGTGTATATTTCTCGGGCTTGCTGTTTTTGTAATCTCGTGCCAAACTTTTGAGGATTATCCTCCTGAGCCTTCCATTTCATATAATGATTTTCAACTTTTCATTGATACCATAAGTGGGGCGCAGCATGGGATTTTATTCATCAATTATATTGACGGAGATGGAGATATAGGCCTGGATCAGTCGGACACCATGCCGCCTTATCATTTTGAAGGTGATTTTCATTATAATCTACTTGTACAACTGTTTGAGCTGAAACAAAATGAGCTTGTAAAAAATGATGCGGACTTCAATGCGCGCATTCCGCCGCTTATTGACAAGGAACAAACGAAAAGCATCCAAGGCGTCATCGAATATGAAATGCTGTTATGGGATGCAGTATCCGAACACATATCCGACACCATACAGTTTCGGGTACAACTGATTGACCGTGCCTTGAATATGAGCAATGAAATAAGCACCCCGTATATTGTACGCTGGCGCGAAACTCCTTAACCTGCTTAATTCATGAATTTAATTTGCAGGGCTTCTTTTACTTTTCTTGAGTTTCTTCTTGCTCTATGACTTCTTTGGCTCGTTCAAGGGCGCATTGGATATCGGGGCACACATTACTTTTACCTACAATGGCGATAATTCCATTCTTTGATAATGTTTCGAATACATCCGGATTGGCACCCGACAAAATAGTTTTTATCTTTTTTGCTTGAGTTTTTCGAATCACATTACGTAGGTTATTCACTCCGGTGGCATCAATAAAAGGTACCCTCCACAGCCGTATGATACGCACCTTTGCCTTAACAGGCAACAGTGATTCCATATCTTCAAATTTATTGGCAACACCAAAGAAGAATGGACCATTGATTTCAAAAACTTCCACACCTTCAGGAATATCGAGCTGAGCGCCTTCATCTGTTAACTCATCCGATTCGCTTTCTACTTCAAGGCGAAGCACTTCAACATCGCTTGTATCGATTAATCGCTTCATAAACAGCAATACAGCAAGCAATAAGCCAAATTGTATGGCAACGGTCAAGTCGATGAGTACGGTTAACAGGAATGTAGTTAACAAAACGGCTATATCGGCACGGTTTCCTCTTAGAAGTGCTGTAAAAGCCCTCCATTCACTCATATTATATGCCACCATCACCAAAATACCCGCTAAGGTAGCCATGGGGATTAAGCGTGCATACTGCCCAAAGAAAAGCATGATTAACAGCAATGTAAAGGCGTGAATAATGCCTGCTACCGGAGTTTTACCTCCATTACGAATATTCGTCATTGTTCGTGCAATGGCTCCTGTTGCCGCAATACCACCAAATAATGGAGTAACAATATTGGCAATACCTTGTCCGATTAATTCGGTATTTGAGCGATGTTTTCCTCCCGTGGCTCCATCGGCAACCATGGCTGACAGCAGTGATTCAATGGCTCCGAGCATGGCAATGGTAAAGGCAGGGGCAACCAGCATACGCAAATCTGAAAAACTTACAGAAGGAAGACTGGGTTTGGGAATGCTTGCATTAAGACTGCCGAAACGACTACCGATGGTGTCGGTCGGGAATTCAAAAATACTTACTACAATGGTCGTTATAATAAGTGCTACCAAAGTGCCGGGTATGCGGCGATTCACGCGGGGCCAAAAGATGATGGTGAGTACCGTAAATACTGCTAATCCAATGGAATACCAATTTATGGCACTGAAATTTGAGAAATAAAACACCCATTTATCAATAAAGTCGGCAGGTGCAGCTTCGGCAATCTCAAGACCAAGAAAATCTTGTACCTGACTCGAGAAGATAACTACCGCAATACCGCTAGTAAATCCGACAATAATGGGATAAGGCATAAATTTAATAATCGTGCCCAAACGCAATATCCCCATAATAACAAGCATAATACCTGCCATGAGGGTAGCCGTAAGCAGTCCGTCAACGCCAAATTTTTGAACTATTCCATAAATAATGACAATGAAAGCCCCCGTAGGACCGCCAATCTGAACCATTGAGCCGCCCAAAAGTGAAACCAGAAAGCCTGCTATTACGGCAGTAATCAAGCCTTGGGCAGGGGAAACACCGGAGGCAATTCCAAAGGCAATAGCCAATGGCAAAGCCACCACACCGACTATAAGACCGGCAATTAAATCGTCAATAAAAAGCTTTTTATTGTAGTTTTTAAGTGCCGTAAAGATTTTGGGATGAAATATATCTAATATTTTATCTCCGAAAGGAATAAAATTTTTCACAGTATCGATTTTTTGCAAAAATACAAAAGCAAAGTCGTAGTTTCAATAGTAAAATCACAACTACAGCCGAATATGTCCATTAAAAGAACTTTGTGTACACAAAATCATCAAAATTAAAAATCATTTTCTGCATGAAAACTACGGTATCATTTTTGCTGGATAATAAATAGTAGTTTTGTAGTGTTTTAGTTTGAAAGAATACGCGAATGAAGAAAAACAATATCGTGTACCTTCCGCTTGCTTTTGCCATTGTGCTTGCTGCCGGAATGTATTTCGGCTTTCGTATTGCGTCGGGTCCTGCAAAATCCGATATATCGAATCAGGGGCTGCATTATTTTCCCGTCATGAAAAAGGGAAATTTAGATAATATCGTCCATATTATCGAGCAAGATTATGTAGATACGGTAGATGTGGGCCTGTTGCAACGCAGTGCCATTAAAGGGATGTTGGAAAAGTTGGATCCTCACAGCCAATATATCAGCGTGGAAGAGTTTAACGAGATGAACGATCCATTATTGGGCAGTTTTGAGGGGATAGGAGTGTCGTTCAGAATAGAAAAAGACACCATTACCGTCATTAATCCTGTCAAAGGAGGTCCTTCGGAGCGTGTGGGTATTATGGCGGGCGACCGCATCATTATGATTGACGATTCCCTTGTGGCAGGTGTAAGTATCACCAATCGTGATGCCATGCGGAAGCTTAAAGGGAAGAAAGGCAGTCAGGTGAAAGTAGGAATTTATCGCCACGGCATACAAGGCTTGCATGATTATGTGATAAGCCGAGATGTAATACCCACCTATAGCCTTGATGTGGCTTATATGATTGATGAATCAATCGGATATATACGGCTTAACAAATTTTCTGCCACCACCCATAAAGAATTTCTGGATGCCGCCAAAGATTTGCAAAAAGCAGGAATGACTCAACTTATTTTGGATTTGCGCGGCAATGCCGGCGGCTATCTGAAGGCTGCCACCGATTTGGCAGATGAATTTTTGCCGGAATCCGATTTGATTGTATATACTAGCGGTAAAAGCAGAGGCGCAAGCTTTACTTTTGCCACCAGAAGAGGTCTGCTTGAACAATATCCTTTAATTGTACTCATTGACGAAGGCTCGGCAAGTGCCAGCGAAATTGTGGCAGGTGCCATTCAAGATAATGACAGAGGAACAATTATTGGAAGGCGCTCCTTTGGTAAAGGACTGGTGCAAGAACAGCTTTCAATGCGGGACGGCTCTGCCATTCGCTTGACAGTGGCACGCTACTATACACCTACCGGACGCTCGATTCAACGCCCATATAGCGATGACTTTGAAGAATATCATCATGAACCGATTGAACGCTTCCTAAATGGAGAGCTGAAAAGTGTTGACAGCATACAATTTCCGGATAGCTTGAAATACAGCACCCCAAAGGGTAAAATTGTATATGGAGGTGGAGGCATCATGCCGGATGTGTTTGTGCCAATAGTGGAAGATTCTGCTTATTTCTTCTTTAATCGTTTGGTAAATAGCGGCTTATTGTTTCAGTTTGCCTTCGATTATGCAGATACACACCGCGCACAGCTAAATAAATATGCGTCGGTGGATGCATTTATCCAAAATTTTAAAATTAATGATGCCGTCCTGAATCAGTTGCTTGCCTTGGCAAAAGAAAAAGGAATTGCCTATACAACAGCTGAATGGGAGGGGAGCAAGCAGCGTACCACAGTGCTTTTAAAAGCTTATATCGGGCGAAATATTTTTGATGATGAAGGCTTTTATCCCATTTATCAAGAAATTGACGAAATATTGCTAAAAGCAATCAATTATATGCGTACGAATTAAACCAATAGCTGTTATGGTTATTTTTATTTTAGTTATTTCGATGATTTTCAGGCTGCTGACCTTTGTGGTAGTTATGAGCTATTATAAAATGTCGCGCCTGCGTACCGCATGGCTATGGATTGCCGCCGCCATGGTTTTGCTGTTTTTCGAAAGTTTTTTTCAGCTTTTGCAGCAAACCAATGTTTCCTCATTGGCGAGCAGCAGATACCTGCCACATTTAGCAGGTCTTGCTGTTTCTTTCCTGATGCTGATGGGTACGATGCTGATCAATAATATTTTGAAACGCTTGGACCTTGTCGAGCAGTCGAAAGAAACGATTTCAACGCATTTTGAATTGCTGTTTAATACCACTTCCGACCAAATTTTTGTATTGGACACCAACGGTAGAATCATTGAAGTAAACAATGCTGCTTGTGAGCGCCTTGAAAGCTCGCGGGAGATGCTGTTGAGCATGCATTTTGCCGACGTCAAACTCGGACCTCAGGTGGAAGGCGTGCTCGACCATATGCATATCATTCGTTCAAAAGGGCGACATATCTTTGAAACAGAGCTTAAAACACAAAGCGGGAAACAGTTTCCGGTGGAAATGAACTGCCGCATTATTGATATGCATGGCGAACCTTTTGTTACGTGTGTGGCACGTTCTATTTCGGGGCGAAAAGAATTGGATAAAAAAGTGCGTATTGCCATCATCGAAACCGAAGAAACCGAACGAAAACGTTTTGCAAACGAGATACATGACGGATTGGGACCGCTGCTTTCAACAATTAAGCTGTATGTGAATGAGCTTGAAGCCGTAAAAACGAATGAAGAGAAAGAAGAGCTGATTAATTTCACAAATAATTTGATTGACGAAGCCGTGGATTCGGCACGAAATATCGCAAATAATATCACCCCAAAAATTTTAGCCGATTACGGACTAAAAACTGCCATTTTAAATTTTAGCGAAACCATTAATGCTACCAATTTGTTAAAGGTGGAGGTGCGCTGCGAGCATATTGATCGCTCAATAGGTCCTACCTTGGAATTAATCTTCTTCCGCATCATCACCGAGCTGATAAATAACACAATTAAGCATGCCAACGCAAGCAGTATCGATATTGTAATGCGCTTAGAAAATAATATGTTATACCTAGATTATAAGGATGATGGCATTGGTTTTGACCTGCAACAAGCCATTGATAAAGGGGATGATCATATGGGAGTGAAGAACATCATCAACAGGGTGCGCTCCATGAATGGAACCTTCAATTTTTATAATACTTATCCCGGTATACGCATTCAAATTGCGGTAGCTGTACAACCCAAAGAAGTTTAAGAATCTTGTTCTTGTAAAAACTGTTCAATGATTTTTGGATACCATTCGTATTCCAACTCATGGATTCTTGCTGCAAGCTGTTCGGGGCTTTCGTGTTCGTGAACCGGAATGGAGTTTTGAAAAATTAAATTGCCTTCATCGTAATTTTCATTGACATAGTGTATGCTAATACCGGAAGCGGCTTCTTTGTTTTCAATGACGCTACGATGTATCCGCATTCCATACATCCCTTTGCCTCCATATTTTGGCAACAAAGCCGGGTGAATATTGATTATTCTGCCCGGAAATGCTTCGATAAGATGCGCCGGAATCAGCCAAAGAAAACCGGCTAATACAATTAAATCTGTTTGTGCTTCGAGCAGCTCACGGCTGATGCGGTCCGAATCATAAAATGATGCTCGGTCGATGAGGCTCAATGGAATTTGCAAGCGATTTGCACGGGCAATAGCGCCGGCTTTGGGATTATTGCAAATTACACGGTGGATTTGAGCAAAACTACTGGAATTAAAATAATCGCTTATTCGTTCCATATTGCTTCCGTTGCCGGAAACAAAGACGGCAATATTCTTTTTTCTCATTGCACAAATATACTAGTTAGTGGGCAGCACAAGCAAAAAACAATGCGATAAATTATTCTTTTCCCAACGGGAATTCATGAATTACCTTATAAATTGGACCGCTTTTCTGCAAAAAGCTTTCGTATAAGCTAAACGAATCAATAGCTTGTTTAAGGTAGCTTTGCTTGGGAATTTGCCTTATTATTCGTTGAAAGTTTGAGGGGTCTTGCAGGTATTTGATGCGGGCAAGCGTAAGATGCGGAACAAAAGCTCTTTCATCCGCTTCAAATCCAAGCTGTTCAAGCTGCTGCATCACATCTTTTACCATTTGTGGCAACTGATTTGGGAATTCATCGCAGCCTAGCCATAAAACCCTTGGATTATTGCGGCTGCCAAAGCTGCCAATCTGATTAAAATCTAACTGAAAAGCCTGATATTGTTTACTGATACGCGCTAATACTTCAATAATTTCGGCTATTTTGTAAGATGGGGTGTCGCCAAGAAATTTCAGACTAAGATGCATATTTTCAGGGCGTACCCAACTGATGCGCTCATGATGTACTTGCTGTCGGACGGAATCCAATAGCTCGTTGAGTAAATCGCTTGCAAGCAGTGGAAAAGCTATAAACAATCGATGCATACACTATAAAATTAAAAAAACCGATGATATTATATCACCGGTTTTGCTTGGTGGAGCATAACGGAATCGAACCGTTGACCTTTTGACTGCCAGTCAAACGCTCTAGCCAACTGAGCTAATGCCCCATTTGAGTTTGCAAAACTAATATATTTTTTTGTATGCACAAGTTAATTTTTGAGTGAATAGATTCTTTCTTTGTGAAAGCACTGTTTTTCGGTATGTTTTATATAAGCTGCTTAACTCATGAATTTTATCTTCAATAAATATTTTTTAAAATTATTACTACAACAATCTCACATAATGGTTTGTTGACTTTCTTAAAATTTATGCTTTAAACCAAAAAATCGCTGCATTACATCCTTCTTTCGTCCTTTTTATCAAGAAAAAGGACGCAAAAATCAAGCATGAATAATCGGCCTTCCCACCCAACCGGGGAAAGATTTGAAGTGATTTTAGTTTGTATATACTTAATTAACTAAGTATCAAGCACAAATTCTGTCCTGTAGGGACAAAATGTTTGTAAAAACTGTTGCAGCAAGTTTTTACCTCGTCCTGTA